>JBJKSX010000001.1:0-8520 GCA_046703545.1 Thermoplasmataceae archaeon
GGGCGATGTTGTAGGCCAGATCTGTGAAAGCACTGACAAGATAGGTGTGGGCATGGAACTGTCTAAACCCGAAGTGGGCGACTACATTGCAGTGTTCAATGCTGGAGCCTACGTTTCAAGCATGAGCAGTAATTATAATGGCCATACAAAGCCAGCAGAGATCCTGGTACATGATAGGGGCTATGACATAATCAGGGAAAGGCAGGAATTCAGGCATCTGATCGATGGAATGAAAGTTCCTGACAGGCTTGCCTGATTTTATTTGAATAAATAAATACGAACTTCGAATTTTATGTTTCAAAGTCCCGTTTTTTGTTTATAAGCTGACCATCGTGGGTATTTCCCTTAAGTTTTATACGTATCCTTGCGCATCCCGTGAAATAGGGTATCATGGCATTAGTTGACATAGAGAAATATATAATTTTACGAAAATAGTATATTAAACAGGGAATCAGTATTTAACATAACAAACAGAACATTCTGAAAGGAACTTTTAAATAATGATTTTCTGTTCGGCACGTTAATGGTTAACAACACTAAAAAAATTGTAGTGAGTGCTATGGTTTTGGCGGTTGTTGCCCTGAGTTTTGCGACAGCAATCCCCGCTTCTAATGCTGCCAACAGCTCAGGCCCCTCTGGTGAATTCATTTTTGGAACACCTATTTCAACAACTGTAAGCAACCTTAACCCACTCACTGTGTCAAACAGCCTGGGTTCAATCATTTCCCAGGAAGTGTATGCAGATTCACTGGGATTCCAGTGGTCTGACGGGTCATTCACACCCTGGCTTGCAAGTTCCTGGACAACCACCTACAGCGGAGCTAACGAGAACATTACGTTCACAATAAACTCTGCCGCAAACTGGATGAACGGAACATCAGTAATGGGCCCCATAACAGGAAAGGATGTTGCGTACACCTTCAACGCAATAACCGGGAACTCATCACTTGACGGATTCGATCTTGCATCACACCTCACAAGCGTTACAGCCTGGGGCGTAAACAACAGCAAAGTCTCATTCGACTTCAACTCCACAAGCGCACTCTGGTTCACATACGTGGCCTCACAGACCATCATACCCTCAGCATGGTCACAGTATGACAACGGAACACCAGGAAACATTGGCAGCTTCACAAACATGGGTCCATTCTCAAAGGACATAACAGCTGGTCCATTCACACTGACAAACATCTCAGCAGAAGGTGCTACCCTCACTGCAAACACACACTTCTGGATGGGATCACCACACATCAAGACCTTCTATGTGGAAGACTTCAAGTCAACATCCGCAGCAACCCTCTCTCTTGAGAACGGAGCTATTGCAGGTGTGTTCCCCGCACTGAGTGACTACAACGCACTCACAAGCGTCGCGAACATCACAAACGTAAACCAGCCGGAACCATGGACATTCTACCTCTGGATGAATGATTCATACTCCTACTTCGCCAACCCACACTTCAGGCAGGGCCTCGCATACTCTGTAAACAAGACACAGATCATGCAGAAGGCTGAGGATGGCCTCGGATCATGGGGTGCAAACGTATCAGATGGAGGACTCCCATATGTTCTCAAGTCATGGTGGGCATCAGGACTCACTGAGTATTCATACAACGTGACAAACGCCCTGAAGGCATTCAACGCAGCAGGTTACAACCTTACAGCGACCTCAAACGGTCCTGAACTGGTCAACAACACCACGCACGCCCAGGTTACCATTACAATTGTGGAGCCTCCTGTAGCAGACTGGCAGGCAGCGGGTACTTTCATACAGGCTGACCTGAAGGCCGTCGGAATAAAGGTTACACTGCTCAGCGTGCCTTTCAGCACCTGGTCAACCGATATATTCGGCTCCAACATGACAGACATCACCTACTTTGGGTATGTTCCATCATTCACGAACCCGTACATACAGCTTCAGGGCCCGTACTACTACAACAGCGGATTCTGGAACGTGGGCGGATTCTCGAACTCTTCCCTGAACAACCTCTTTAACACCACAGTCAGCGCAACTGGCTCACAGTATGCAACAAACCTTGATCTCATGCAGAAGATCATCGACTACCAGATACCTTCCATACCAATTGGAAATGCAAACAACTATTACGCATACAACAACAAGATGGTTCAGGGATTCCTTCCAAACCTTACCATGGACAGCCCCTATAACCTGATGCAGATAACTTCATCATACACACCAACAACATCCACTGGTACATCCGGTTCATCTGGCAACAGTAACCTGCTGTATTACGCCATTGGTGGTGTAGTTGTGGCTGCTATCGTCGGTATAGGAGTTGGCCTTGCGCTTAGGGGCGGAAAGGGCAAACAAGAGAAATAAACATAAATAACCCAAAAATATTTTTTTTTCTTTTTTAAAATTTAACGAAGTGATTCAATGATTACTAAGAGATACTTGGCAATTAGAACAGGGTATGCAGCAATCACCGCAGCCGTTGCACTTGTGATCAATTTCCTCCTGCCGCGTTTAGTGCCAGGCAACCCTGTCTACACCATTCTGCTTTCAAAATATCATTACATTCCACCACAGGAAGTCAAGTTGCTCCAGTCCCAGTTCGGGCTGACAAACCACAACCTGTGGCTTCAATTCCAGCTGTATATTACGCAGCTGTTTCATGGGAACCTTGGGATTTCCTATTATTACTATCCAGCCACTGTAGTGCACATCATTGCAACGCACCTTCCATGGACCCTCTACCTCCTTGGAGTGTCAACCGCCATCTCATCCATAATCGGAGTCATGGTTGGCAGGTACATCGGATGGCACAGCGGAACGAAGAAGGAGACCACATTATCCGCACTGTTTATGGGCCTCACTTCCATTCCATTCTTCTGGATAGCCGTCATCTTCCAGTTGCTGTTTGCAATTTACCTGACAGGCATGCTGCCCATATCCGGCGCATATTCAATCACGATTCAGCCGGGTCCGTCACTGGCATTCATCATCAGTGTCATAAGGCACAGCATTCTCCCAATATTCACCCTAGTACTGGTCTCATTCCCTGGCTTCTCCCTCACCATGAGAAACACAATGGTGAACCAGAACAAGGATGATTACCTTACACTGGCAAAAGCCAAGGGCATTCCCGAAAGGCTCATCATCAAAAAATACGCGGCCAGGAATGCAGTCCTCCCAGTGGCAACGCATATTGTGCTTGCATTTGGCTATATCGTCGCAGGCGCATTCTTCGTTGAGGTTGTGTTCTCCTATCCCGGGATTGGGGACGCACTGTATATAGCCGTTACGTCACAGGACTACCCGCTGGTCGACGGGATTTTCCTCATCATCACTATAACCGTTATTATAGCCAATTTCCTTGCAGATTTGCTCTATGCATATCTTGATCCAAGGGTGGAGTTGAAGTGATCATATGTTACCGGAAGTAGAACCTTTAACGAACAAAGCCCCATCTGCTGGGGAAATAGAACAGGAAGTCAGCTTCATCAGGGGAGCGCTTGGAAATAAGAAATTCCTCTCGGGGCTCATTATTCTCCTCGCCTTCGCAATACTTGGTATTTTGGGGCCCTTTATAGCGCCATACAGCCCGTACAACACAAACTTCCAGAACTGGCTCACACCTTCCTCTGCCCACATCCTGGGAACCGACTACATCGGGCATGATGTCTTCTCAAGGTACGTGATTGGCACGGGAACGTCCCTGTTCGTTGGCGCGTCGGTTTCACTGATCACCACGTTCCTTGGAACAATGTTCGGATTGGTATCTGGGTACTATGGCGGCGCGGTGGACAACCTGCTCATGAGGTCAGTGGACATTCTGCTGATCCTGCCCACTTTCCCATTGCTCGTCATTCTGGCAGTATACCTGCCGCCAACAAACGGCACTACGATCATGATTCTGGGCTTGCTGTCCTGGCCTTTTATGTCCAGGGTTATCCGGTCCCAGGTGCTCACACTGAAGGAAAGGCCCTTCATTAGCGCGGCCAAGCTTTCGGGTTACTCTGGAAGCAGGATCCTTTTCAAGGAAATATTCCCCCATCTTCTCCCGCTCATTGTGATCAACGCAGTGTATGTGGTTGTGGGAGCCATTGTGGCACAGGCGGGATTGTCCTTCTTTGGGCTTGGCAACCTTGCTTCAGTAAACTGGGGTACATCACTGTACTGGGCCCAGACTTCGGATGCAATACTCTACAACGCCTGGTGGTGGATAGTGCCCCCTGGCCTCTCTATTGCAATCATAGGTGTCGGCTCGAATCTCTTTGGATCAGGCCTAAATGAGTACGTTGGCCATAGGTCGGGTGAGGTAAGATGAGTTTTCCAATACTTTCCATAAAGAAGCTAAAAACGGTATTCCACACGCCATCTGGCGATGTTCAGGCATTGAGGGACCTTAATCTCGAGGTGAACAAGGGGGAAGTTCTGGCCATTGTTGGAGAATCAGGGTCCGGAAAATCCACGCTTGGATTCTCAATACTCCGGCTCATCGACCCTCCAGGGGAAATAGCTGAGGGTTCCATAGTCTTTCATGGACCTGAAGGGGATGTTTCGATCCTTGATCTCAGCCTCCCGCTTCTCAGGGAATTCAGGTGGGTCAACATTTCCATGATCTTCCAGTCTGCAATGAATGTGTTGAATCCTGTAACACGCATTGAAAGGCAGTTCATTGATACATTCGAGGCGCACAGGATCGAAGGGAATTACGATGAGAGGATTGACAAGTACCTCAATATTGCAGGACTCGGGAAGCAGGTAAAGAAGATGTTTCCGCACGAGCTAAGCGGAGGAATGAGGCAGAGGGTCAACATTGCACTTGCCCTGTCATGTGAGCCCCACATCCTCATAGCGGATGAGCCAACAACGGCACTGGATGTGGTTGTTCAGAAGGAGATCCTTTCTGCAATACTTAAGATAAAGAATGAACTTGACCTGACAGTCATGTTCATCACGCATGACCTATCTGTTGCCTCATCAATTGCAGACAGGCTTGCGATCTTTTATGCGGGCAGGCCTGTTGAAGTGGGACCTGCAGAGAAAGTCCTCAAATCCCCACAGCATCCATACACGGCTTTGCTGCTTTCTTCAATGATTTCACTGGATACCAACAGGAAGGCAAATCTCATAACAATGGGCGGATCCCCACCAGACCTCAAGAGGCAAATAACAGGATGCAGCTTTGTTGACAGATGCCCAATTGCGGAAGAAGCGTGCCGTACCTATGACCTCTCGCCCGCCAAGACCGAAACCGGCGTTTATGTGGAATGCATGAAGCCGGGTCAGATGATGATGCAGGAGGCAAAGAAATGACGACTTCAATTATGGAGGTGAGGTGAATGGCTGGAAAAAGCAAGCAATCAACAGAGCAGTCTGCCCCACCTTCCGACGAGATAATAACCTTCAGGAACGTTGACAAGGTTTACAAGACAGCATATTCACTGAACTACGCACTGGATGACTTCACATTTTCCATAAAGAAAGGCCAGACACTTTCAGTAGTGGGGGAATCTGGCTCAGGAAAAACAACCTTTGGGCTTGCCTCCCTTGGACTGATAGAACCTTCCAAGGGAGAGATCTTCTTTCAGGGGAAAAATCTCAAAACCATGGGGAAGCGGGAGCAGAGGGAGTTCAGGTCAAAGACTCACAT
Organism: Thermoplasmataceae archaeon; assembly: GCA_046703545.1. GTDB lineage: Archaea > Thermoplasmatota > Thermoplasmata > Thermoplasmatales > Thermoplasmataceae > JAJZOM01. The sequence goes on from JBJKSX010000001.1 coordinate 5,619, forward strand.
GATCTTCCAGGATCCATATTCTTCACTGAATCCTTACGACACCATCTTCACTTCGGTCTCAGCACCGCTGGCATCTTTCCACAAGGACATGAAGAAACAAGAACTTCGCAACAGGACCGCTGAAATGCTTGACAAGGTGGGCCTCACCCCCGGGAAGAACTTCCTGGACATATATCCGAAGAGCCTTTCGGGCGGCCAGAGGCAGAGAGTTGCAATAGCGAGGTCCCTGATAAACGAGCCTGAGTTTGTCGTGGCGGATGAACCGACTTCTATGCTGGACGTATCCATCACATCCACCGTGATTAACCTCATGAAGGCATTGAAGGAGGAGCTCAACTTCACCATGCTGTACATATCCCACGAGATAGCAACTTCAAGGTACATCGGCGATGAAATGGCTGTAATGAACCTTGGCAGGGTGGTTGAATATGGAAACCCAGAAGACGTAACAAAGTCACCGAAACACCCATACACAGACCTCCTGATCAGGTCATATCCCAAGGCTGGCCACAGGATCGAGGCAGACGTTGAAACACATGCGGACTACAACGTTTACAACGGCGGTATCAAGGGCTGCACATTTGCACACGCCTGTCCCTTCAAGACAGAGGAATGTGAAACCACTAAGCCAGAGTTGACGGAAGTTTCGCAGGGCCACTGGGTAGCCTGTTTTCATCCAATCAACTAATTTTTATTTTCAAATTTTTTATTGATAGAATTGAAAAAATGGAAAAATGCAGGCGTATAAGCCCGCTGTTTTATGAGTCTATTTTCTGCCTCTTACTATGGTGGCGGCTGCAATTCCAACAACAGCTGCAGCAACAATTCCGATAACAGCGATGGTGGTGGTGTTGAAAAATCCTGAATTGTCAACCTGCTTCAGATACTGGGAGTGCACGCTGCTTCCTACATAGAGGGTGTATGTGCTGCTTGCGGTTCCATTGCTCCCTGTGGATTTGAGCTGTATGTCATTCACTCCATTGGCAGGGGTGAAATTGGCCACCTGTGAACTTGAAACAAGTTTACCGTTATCATACCATTCAAAGGTGTAGTTGCCAAAGCCAACTCCGTCAGGGAAGGATGACACAAGTGTCAGTGGTGCTGAAGTATTCATGTAGTCCAGGCTCGTGTTCAATGGATGGGGGCCATTCAAAACTGTAATGCCCACCGTCTTCTGTGTGGAGATTGTTGGCATGTGGATGTACAGGGATACAACGCTCTTGTTGTTCAGTTCCATGTAAGGCGGGAAGCTGATGTCGTAATTTATTCCTGGAAAATATGAAACGTTTCCTGCTGGGTCGGTCTGAAGAACATGGTTGTTTCCAATGTATATCATTGAATGCCCAGCTCCTGCACCTCCATCTGTTATGACATCACCTGGTGAGAGGAAGTAGGATGGCATCATCTGCCCGCTCGTCACATAGTAAATTGATGCGTGAGGTGAACCAGCGAATGATGCAGGTGTTGGGTTGAACTCGACAATGCCCTGGGCGGTCTTGTTGGTGAATATTGGCAGATCATATCCTGCAAGGAAATCAACAAGCCTGTAAGACCCCACAATGCCATAGCTTCCGATGAAATAATTGTGGTCAAATCCCTGTAGGTTATCTCCAGGGGGATTTGCTGCGAGGGCAGTGAGGCCGCCTGCAATCAGGGCTTCACTGACAAAATGTGCACAATCTTCTGAGTTGTAATAATCGAGGTTCTTCTGCGTGATGCTGCTGTTGATTCCTGCTGGATACTGGTGGGCATGATAGTAATTGCTGTCAACCAGGTGGGCATAGCTTACCGCTGCGGAGGGATCATAGTTCAAACCCGGCACATAATTGGCCTGTGCAGCAGCATTAACAGCATCAGCGCCTGCTGCATTTGCCAAGGGGGAATACCCATTGACGCTTGGAGATACAATGACCTGCAACAATGGAATCATCAGCATTAGCCCGATTATTGAAAATACAACAACAAGCAGAAATTTGCGGGGGTGAGGTCTGCCATTCATTAATTTAGGCTTAAGGAAGTTGGATTTAAAAATATTGGCATTAAAGCATTAAATAGGATTGGGAAAAACAGATTCTGGTTCTGGGGGAGCCAACTCAGAGGCTCTTGGTCACCCTGCCAATCTTCTCAAAGATTGAATCCAGCTCCTTTGCATATTCTGATCCATCAAAGAGATTGTCTATGGATATGGAGGCAGAATGCCCGTTGGCGTGTATAATGTCTCCATTGCCCAGATAGAGCACAACATGCCCTTCATAGAATACAAGATCACCTGGCTTTGCCTCATTGAAATCCGGCACTGTTTCCGTGAAATCCCTCTGTTGGTCTGCATTCCTGGGCAATTCAATACCCGCGAATCGATACAACCTCTGGACGAAACCGGAACAGTCATACCCAAAATCGGAAGTGCCTCCCCAGAGGTATGGAATTCCTAGAAACTTGTATGATAACTTTACCACATCAAAGTCATAATTGTTAACAGGAGTCAGAAGTTCTTCAGGTATCCTGTATTTCAGCACATCCTCCTCCGACAGATATGAGCCGAAGGGGAACTTTGCGATCTTGGCATCGTAGAAGGCTTTGAGCTTGTATTTACGCTCATCCCCTTCAACAATGAGCCGTGTCTTGACATAGCCCTTGAGGCCATCCCTGCCTTCAATGTAAGAATAGTCGCCATGGCCTGTTGACAAAACTTTTACTTCTTCCCCATAAATTAGCTGAGAGTCCCTCTCACACTCAAATTTCGGTTCCACCCTGATATCTGCCGCACTAATGCCAATGATTCTCACAATACCTTTAGGTGTGGCTCCAATTAAATCTTTCAGCGCAAGGTGCCTGAATTGCAGTTCTTTTAATATCACAAAACACATACAATTTCAATGCGCCCAGGTATCTTTTTACAGTC
>JBJKSX010000002.1:0-21249 GCA_046703545.1 Thermoplasmataceae archaeon
GGGATGCGGAAGGGGAGGCACCTGATAATTTTGTTGCCTTTGACGTGGCACTTCAATGGGAAATTGGACCTTGCAAGGCCGCTAGCAGGATGAGCCACGTAGACAATTCTTTCATCCTGGGATTGGGGCATATTTGATTTCATACTCTGGAAATATTTACCCTTTTCTTCTAAAATAACCATTTCTCATCCCTTAACTGGACAGATGACAGGTTCTGGCAAAGAAAAACAAAAATTAAGCCGCCCCGGACCGAGTAATGGGAGGTCTCAAATGCAGCTGGCGCCGGCATGGTTCTGATGGGGGCAGCCCACAAATTCTGCCATGACGGTTAGATTCAGGAAAGGATTGGCAAAACGTAGCCATGGCCCTGCAATTCATAATTCTGCAGGGGAATGGGACATTGAGAAAAGAACGAATGAATCCATGTTCCATGCCCAGGCACGCTTTAATGGGAGAAGATAGCCCTGATAACATCATGGAATTATGATTCCACGGATAAGGAAGGAGGATAAATTGTGGAAATGGACCGATCGGGAATTGAACCCGAGACCTCCTGCTTGCGAAGCAGGCGATCTACCTCTGATCTACCGGCCCAGATTTACCTCTAATGCAAAAGGGAAATAAAAGAGATTTGGGGGCTGCCATGCTGCCGTTCAACCGGCAAAGTTTTATTCACTCACTCAATATAATAAAGCAAATGACTGCCAGAATTCGCCAAAAGCCCCTCATGCCGCTTTCTGTTATTGCCTTTCTGATTATAATTGCATCTGTGGCCCTGACGGTGTTGGCTCTGGAGAGTTACAACTCCTTTTTGCTCACCCTTATCCTCTATCTGGAAATTATTCTGGTGCTCGCAGCATTGATATATTTTGCCACAGGCAGGCGCACAGAATCTGATTATGGTGCAAAGTACTCCTTCAACAGGGAGGGGATTCTTGTGAACAAGCACCTTGTTTTCCCATGGGCCGAGATCAAAACTATCCACTTCAGGAAATCCACAGAAAGATTCAACCTGACACACCTCTCATCGGGAAACAACAGGGCGTCCATCCGGGCGTTGGGCATGGTCCCATCTCGGAACGGGAAGCTTGAGCCTGTTTACCGCACTTACAGTTATGGCAACATAGAGGTCTTTGAAGACCTTGGCACCAGGCCATCGGTAACCATAAAATGCCAACCCTCATACTTCAGAGCCAGGAGGATATTCAGGAAGATGCAGAGATACAGCTCCAGCGTGAATCCGGGAATCAGTTTCAATATACAGAGCAACTGATTATTTTTTCAGGTTTTCACCAATCAGCTTCGATGCCATTATGAGGTGGTTCCTTGCAGCCAAGGAGAACTCATGAAAAGACAGGAAGCCATGGACCATCCCAAGAGCCCTCACTCCTGTGGCATTTGTTCCCTGCTTCCTGAGCAGGCTCACAAAAGTTTCACCAGGGTCCCTCAGCATGTCATATTCGGCCGTGAAGACTACAGTTTCGGGCAGCCCTGAAAGATTGCCTGCCCCCAGAATGTTGTACCTCGGGTCAAGCATATCCTCCCTGCTGTTCATGTATTGCTTCATGAACCAGTTTCCCATCTTCCCTGTCAGGAACAGCCCACTTGAGAATTCATTGTGCGAACGGGAGGCTACATCCGGTGCCACCACAGGATAGAACAGGGCCTGAAATTTGGGGAGCTTTGTTCCATTGTCCCTGCATATGATTGAAATTGATGCGCAAAGGTTTCCTCCAGCGCTGTCTCCTGAAATGGCTATTTTGTCCGGGTTTACCTTCAGTTCAGAGGCGTTATCCAGAACCCACCTGTATGCAGCCATTGCATCGTTCACGGCCGTGGGGAACTTGTGCTCCGGTGCAAGCCTGTAGTCGACAGACAGTACCCTGCATCCTGAATGCCTGCACATATTCCTCAGAAGCCCGTCATACGATTCAGTGCTCCCGAATACAAACCCCCCTCCATGAAAGTATATGATCAGGGCGTCACTCCCGCCCTCTGGGACAAACAATCTGGCCTTCAGCTTTGCCCCTCCGGCTGAAATTTCAAAATCACGCATTTCCCCGACCTCAACCTTGCTGGCGCTCAGGGATATGCTTGAAGAGTCCATTGCTTCCCTGAAGCTCTGGGCGGAGATTTCATCCAGGTCTATATCGTTCATTGCGGCTATCTGTTCAAGAAAAGTGGCAATTTGAGGGTCGACTGGCATAAAATAGCAATAAATATGCGCTAAAAGAGTTTTGTCTGCGCCATGGCAATATCGCATCCAAGGTGTTTGCGGGAAACGCAATAGGTGTTATTAACCACCGGGCATTTCTTAGGCATAGTGAAAGAAAGCTCAGGAACTGGAAGCAGGAAGGCCAGTGCAAAGGAGGTGTACCTTGGGGGGAAAATAGAGCCAAGGGAATACCAGATCAGCCTATTCAGGGAGGCAATAGAGAGGAACACCCTGATTGTTCTGCCTACAGGCCTGGGGAAAACCATCATAGCAGCACTTGTTGCGGATCATGTGATAAGAAGGGAAAACGAAAAGGTGATATTCCTGGCCCCTACACGGCCACTCATATCACAACACTACGAGACACTGAAGAAGCTCCTCGACCTGGACGAAAATGAGATATCCAAATTCACGGGAGAGGTGGACAATGAGGACAGGCTGCTGAAATGGGTCACATCGAAGGTAGTGGTGTCAACTCCCCAGGTTGTGCTCAATGACATGAGGAACGGACTGTTCAACATAGCAAAGTACGGCCTCATAGTTTTCGATGAGGCGCACAGGGCTACCGGGAACTATGCATACGTTGAGATAGCCCGGAATTTCCTGGATGCAAGAAGCAAGCTCATACTGGGAATAACCGCAAGCCCAGGGGGAGACAGGGAGAAGCTTGATGAAATCACCAGGGTGCTCGGGATAGAGGCGGTGAGGATCAAGAGCGAGAGCGACCCGGATGTCAGTGGCTACATGGGAGGCATTGACCTGAAAGTGACAAAACTAGCCCTCCCCGGCTACATAAGTGAAGTTTCCTTCATTCTCAGGAAAGTCATTGACAGGCTAACTGACAAGATAAAGCCTGCAGGCATCATGGCGCCGGGAAGATTTTCCAGGAGCCTGCTTGCGTCGAAGATTGGCGAGGTCATTGAGAGGGCGAAGAACGGAGAGCCGAACCTCTTCTCTGTTGTGACATACATTTCTGCCGCAATAAGGATAGACTACCTTCTTGAGTATCTGGAGAGCCAGGGCGTTGAAATAGCATGGGATTACGTTAACGAGATCTTGGGAAGCGAGGAGAAGACCCTGAAGAAAACGGCGTCAATAGTTACAAAGATGCCAGAATTCAACCAGTTCATGGTGAGGCTCAAGGACCTTGTGGACCAGAAACTGGAGAATCCAAAAATGAAGACCGTCCTGCAGATGTGCGAGGAACAGATTTCTGAAAATCCAGAGTCCCGGGTGATTGTGTTCACACACTACAGGAAGACCTCTGACCTCCTGGCAACATACCTTTCAGGAAAATCCAGCCTCCTGCGGCCTGTGAGATTCATAGGGCAGGCATCCAAGTCCGGGGACGAGGGCCTGAAGCAGAAAGACCAGGACATGCTTCTCCAGAAATTCAGGAGCAATGTGTACAATGTGCTGGTGGCCACAAGTGTGGCTGAAGAAGGGCTTGACATACCAGCAACAGACCTTGTCATTTTCTTTGAGCCGGTTCCGTCCGAAATCAGGAGCATACAGCGGAGAGGAAGGACCGGGAGGACGCATGCAGGAACTGTGAGGATTCTGCTGTACGAGGGAACCAGGGATGCGGGCTATTACTTTTCAGCCATCAGGAAGGAATCCCGGATGAAGAAGAACATACAGAAGCTTCAGTCAAACCAGCCTGAGACAAAGAAAAAAAGGAAGGGCCCCTTGAGCCTGGACGACTTCAGTTGAATTCCTGGCCAATGTATGCAAGCTTGGCCAGAAGGGCATCCAGCTGAATGAGGTCACTTGAGCCTTCAACCATCCTGAATTCCGATTCACCGAGTGCCATGATCACCTGCACCTTCTGTTTTGGCGGAATGAGCTCTTTTCTGACCGAAGTGTGAAGCCCCCGTATTATATCCATTCCGGAGAGGCCGTGCTCCACCATCATCACGTCAAGGGTATCCCTCGCCTCTTCGAACAGGCCGTTGAGGGCCTTTGACATCAATGACTTGAACTCCTTGGGATTAGCGAGGCCGGAAATCTCATAGATTTTTGTTGCGCTGAGCTCCCCGGAAGATTTTATTGTCTGAAGAATGTTGAGCGCCTTCCTGAGATCGCCGTCCGAGATTTCGGTGATCGCATCAAGTGAGTCGTCATCGATCTCGAATCCTTCAGCTTCTGCAATGACCTTAATCCTCTGTATCATGAATTCTGGCTTGATGGGCTTGAACCTCATCACAACGGTCCTTGACTGGATTGGAAGAATGATCTGGGACGAGTAGTTGCACGCAAAAATGAAACGAGTGGTGGAAGAATAGATCTCCATTGTTCTTCTGAGCGCAGCCTGTGCCTCTGGAGTGAGCTGGTCTGCCTCATCCAGAAATATGATCTTGAACCCAAGCTGATTGGAAGGCATAATCCTTGCGAAATCCTTCACGTTCTCCCTGATCACATCAATCCCACGCTCGTTTGAAGCGTTGAGCTCAAGGAAATTCTCTTTCCAGTCCTCACCGAAGAGTTCAATCGCTATGCAGATGGCCGTGGTTGTCTTTGCTGTTCCTGCTGGCCCTGCGAATATGAGGTGTGGAAGCTGGCGGTGCTTTACGAACGACTCTATCTTTCGTATATTGGCATCCTGTCCAACTATATCAGCCAATTTTGTGGGCCTGTACTTTTCAATCCAGATGTCTATCATTTTGACCAACAGATGTGATTATTCTCAACAGTTCAAATGGCATTTAATTCTTTCTGCCAGAATGCGTCTGGGGAGGTTCAATGATTTATCCTAGCAATGCATTCATTTATTGAATGAGCGGCAAGAGGATTGTGGTACTGGCATCGGGAGAGGGGACAAACTTTCAGGCCCTGGCTGATGCAGTAAAGAAGGGAGACCTGGATGCTGAGATTGTAGGCCTGATTTCAGACAGGAAGGGTGCGGGTGCCCTCAAGAGGGCCAGGGCAAGTGGCGTGAAAGCCATATCCTTCCCCAGAACTGAGGAAAACAGGGAGAACTACTTCAGGGAGCTTGGCTCAGCCATACTCGATCTTGAACCGGACCTCATCGTCACAGCCGGCTTCATGAAGATATTGCCAACATGGCTTGTGGAAAAATTCAGGTTCAGGATCATAAACACCCACCCATCACTACTTCCATGTTTTGGCGGTCCGGGCTTCTATGGCCACAGAGTGCACGAGAAGGTGCTGGAAAGTGGGGCCAGGATAAGCGGCTGCACTGTTCATTTTGTCACTCCTGATGTGGATGCGGGGCCCATAATTCTGCAAGCTCCAGTGGAAGTGATGGACGATGACACACCTGATAGCCTTTCAGAGCGGGTGAAGTCCGTTGAACATGGCCTCCTGGTCCAGGCTGCGGGAATTGTTCTGACCGGGAACATTGACATTTCAGGCAAGAGAGTCAGGCGGAGGGCCTGACAGCCTGGTCTTCTTCTTTCTTTCGGTGTAGACAAAATACACGAACAGCATTGCAACCACTCCTGAAAGCAACAGCCAGAACAGCGAGAAAGCCCATGCGTCCGTAAGAGGAGGGTAAACCACATACAGTGTGGTTAGTCCATTGAAGAACCAGTGCATGGGAATATCCACGAAAAGCCCGAACTTCAGGAAGCCGAATGCCAGGACTAAACCAACAAAGGCTGCGGATATGATCTTTCCAGGGTCCCAGGCACCCGAAAGGAAATGTGCCATCCCGAACAGTATGCTTGTTATTATGACCAGAGTGTAATCGCCGCCGGTCAGGCTGATGCCATACTTCCTCCTCACAACTCCCGGTATGATGAATGACAGTGCAGCATCCCTGCGTGTTGTGCCAAGTTTGCTTGCCTTTCTTACAAGGTAAACGGAGAAAAGCCCAAGCGGAATGATTCGGAATCCCAGTTCCTCCGCGAATGGGGCATATATGAACTGTATGAACATGAGATAAGGATGCTGCTGGAGGGCTGTGTCGATGGACGACCCCCCGACGCCAATGCCCAATGCCAGCTCTATGATGGTTATTGCAAAGGACACCATGAAGGCGAAAGTTGCTATTCCGCCGTAGAATATTACAGGGTTGTCGATTATTGAGCCGTTGCGCCTGATTATGCCCAGGTACAGCATTGCAGAGAAGAAGATGGTGTAGAATATTACCATAACCAGTGCAACCCAGAATGTGGGCACAGGAATCACAGGGGTGTTCAGCAGGAGAACGAAGAAGTAAACCGGGGAGGGTTCGTTGAAGAATGCCGAGTTGGAAGGGCTGAAAAGGACGTAAATGGAAATTATGTAAAAAATGAGGGCGATTCCAAATGTGAGAGAAAAAAAGAACTTGAAGAGGAGCGAGTCCTGATTGAAGCTCGCCAGGCCCCTATTAGAAACATTTCTGTAAGGGGGACCCCTGGAAGTTCTTCCGGATTCCATGGATCATAATCCCCTTAACGGTTTTAATGTTTAATCCAGGACGAACTTGTATCCGTACTGGATTATGCCGGCTGAGCCCTGCTGGGCAATCTTCCTGAAAGCGGCCCTGACTCTTCCGCCGATTTCTACCTCGCCTGGATCGGAATCTACGATCTGGCCCGTGAGAGACGGCCCCTCATCGAGCTTGATTATTGCCAGGATGTAGGGCCTCTGCCTCACAAAGGGCGAAGGAACATCATGCACCACTGTGAATGATACGATTTCACCCTTTCCGGACATTGTAACCTCCTTCATCTTGCCTATTGATTCCCTGTGGCAGGTGGGGCACACATCCCTTGGCGGGAAGTATGTCTTCTGGCAGTTGCCGCACTGGTGTGCAACCAGCCTGTATCTGTGGGCAGATTCTCTCCAGAACCTTGATACCTCTCCCATGCTTACTCACCCCCCACTATGTGCACAACAGACATTGAGCCTGTTCCACCCATGTTGTGAAGCATTGCATATCTTGGGTCCTTGACCTGCCTTTCGCCTGCCTTGCCCTTGACCTGCCTGTAAGCCTCAACGAACTGGCCCACTCCCGTTGCCCCAAGCGGGTTTCCTTTTGCCTTCAGGCCACCAGACGGATTGATTGGTATCCTTCCGTCCAGCTTTATTTCCTCATAAACCAGGTCCTTTGCCTTACCCTTCTCAGCGAATCCAAGGTCCTCCAGCTCCATGAGCCCGTATATGCTGTAAGAGTCGTGGATTTCTGCGAAAGAGACGTCGTCGATCTTCAGTTTGGCCCTCTCTAGCGCCTTCCTGGAAGCCACCTTTGCGGACTCCAGCGTGTACAGGGATTTCCTGCTGTGCACTGCAAGGTAATCCTGCGCGTCAGCTGAACTGAGGATCTTCACGCCCTCAAGCTTGTTCTTCTTCACGTAGTCCTCGGATGCTATGAGAAGTGCTGCTGCCCCGTCACTCACTGGGCTGCAGTCCATCATGTTGAGCGGTTCCGCGACGGGCACCGCATTCATGGCCTGCTCCAGCCTCAGCTTGTTCTTGAACTGGGCATTGGGATTCTTGGAGGCATTGAGGTGATCGTTGATGGACATCATTGCAAGTGCATCCTTCTCAACCTTGAAATCCGCCATGTATTTTCTTGCTGACATTGCCGCAAGGGATGCGGGAGTTGCACCGAAAAATGCTTCCCATTCCCTGTCGAGAACGGAACTTGTGAGGTCAAGTATTTCGGAGCCGTAGACATCCGTCATCTTCTCGACCCCTCCAACCATAACCAGGTCGTATTCGCCTGACTTGATGGCCAGGTAGGCCTGCCTCACTGCCGCCCCACCAGATGCGGTGGAAGCCTCAATCCTGATGGCAGGAATGTTGTTTTCGGCTATTCCTGAAAAATCAGACAGGAGGGCTCCAATATTCTCCTGGCCGTTTATGATTCCTGCAAGGCTGTTGCTGCCGTAAAGAACCTCCACATCCCTGGAGAATACGCCTGCGTTCTCAATTGCCCGGAGGCCGGCTTCCACTGCCAGCTCCCTCAGGGATTTTTCCCAGAGTTCTCCGAATTTTGTCTCTCCTGCTCCAACTATGTAAACATCACTCAATTCCATCACCTACAATGAGTTTCTTCTTGAACTTTGCATATACTGCGTAATCGAGCCACCTGACCTTGCTCAGCTGCTCCTTGATGGTGGGGGCGCCATGCCTGTCGAAATCCAGTATGCTGTCAGTGACAGTGATATCGAATGCATCAGATCCTGCACCTGAACCAAATGAAACCGCGAATATCCTGTCGCCTGGTTTTGCCACATCAAGCACTGATGAAAGCCCGGTCATCATGGAGGCCGAATATGTGTTTCCTATGACAGGGGTCAGAAGGCCATCCTTGTACTGTGATTCCTCAAATCCAAGAACCTTGGCAGCCCTCATGGGGAATTTCCCATTTGGCTGATGGAATATTGCGTAATCATAATCCGCTGGGGTTGTGCCCCTTTCCTCCAGCATCTTCCTGGCAGCCCCAAGGGTGTGCCTGAAGTAGGCCGGCTCTCCCGTGAATCTCTCGCCGTGGCTTGGGTAAGGTTCCCCTTCCCTTCTCCAGAAATCTGGGGTATCAGAAGTCACGGACAGTGTGTGGTTGATCTCGGCAATCACATCCTCTTTCCCCAGAACCATTGCAGTTCCTCCGGCAGATGCCGTGTATTCCAGAACATCCCCCGGTGCACCCTGTGAGGTGTCTGCACCGATTGCCATGCCGTACTTGATAAGCCCGGAATCAACCATGGCCTTCACATTCTGCATTCCTGCAGTTCCTGCCTTGCAAGCAAACTCATAATCTGCGGCAAACAATGAGAAATCCATACCCACCGCTGCAGACACTATTGTGGAAGTTGGCTTCACAGCATAAGGGTGAGATTCAGACCCGATGTAAAGTGCACCAATGCTCTTTGGATCAAGGTTTTTTCTTGCCACTGCATTTCTTGCAGCTTCCACAGAGATTGTTGCCACATCTTCGTCTGGCGCTGGCACTGACTTGCTTAAAATGTATATTCCATTCTTTATGGAGTCAACGTCGTCTCCCCACACCCTTGCGATTTCTTCAGGCTTTATCCTGAATCGCGGAATGTAGGAGCCATAGGTTACTATTCCTGACATTAAAGCACCGGTTTTAGTGAGACAAATCACATATTTAAAAATTCACGAAATGGACATCATCAATTGACGATTATCATTGAATTTCATTCCAGTGCAGTTTCCTAAAGGGTTGAAAAATTCATCAGGGCCCCGGAAAGCCCTGAATAAGCTCAAAAAGTTCGAAAAATCCAACCGCCTCCCTGCCTCCGTGCAGGAAATGTTGTTGTCAGACATGGGATACGTTTATATTTCGTGAAAACATATTTTGGTTGCATCTGGTCTGTGTATGCGAGTACGCAGGTAGGTAAGCCTAAGGCAACACATAAATACAGGCTTGCCACTGGATACAACTGACAGGAAACAGCATGACAACACTGGTGCTCAATGTTGACAGGGATAACGACTACGGTGAGAAGGCAGGTATAGAGGGCCCTGTAGTCGGATTCGAGGCCTGCTACAATGCAGCCCTTAAGCTGATTTCCCAGGATCCAGAAGATTCTGATGCAAACGCACTTTTTGGAGCCATCAAACATTATGAGGAACTCCTGAAACAGGGGATGCCTGCAGAGATTGCACTGGTCACCGGAGACATGGATGTTGGCCAGGTATCCGACGAGAGGATAGGCAGGCAGCTGGATCTTCTTCTGTCTGACGACAGGTTTGAGGATGTTGTCCTTGTTACAGACGGTGCCGAGGACGATTATGTTGTTCCCCTGATAATATCGAGAAAAAAGATGCGCTATGTCAAGCACATCATTGTCAGGCACAACCAGAACATTGAGTCTGTTTACTACTACATTGTAAAGGCTTTCAAGGACAAGAAGCTGATCAACAAATTCATAATTCCACTGGGTCTGGTTCTTCTGACCTATGGAGTTGTCTCACTTGGATTCATATTTTACCAGCTCTTCGCGGCAAAGATTCCGGCAGTTGACCCCAGCCTTGGGGCTGTAACTTTCGTGACCATTGTGCTGGGGGCATACTTTGTCGAAAGGGGATTCGAGCTTTGGAAATTGCTGAAGGGCCTTTTCGGCTCGGTAAAGGAATATGCACAGGAAACCAGGATTATTTTCCTGTCTTATGTAATATCAGCCAGCCTTATCTTCGTTGGAATAGCGTCAAGCTATGTCATGACCGTCAACTCAATGAAGGGCGATGTTGACGGAGTGCTCATCTTCCTGTCTATGTTCACATGGTGGGTTTACGGGGCATTTTTCGCGCGCGAAGCTGGCTCTGCTGTTGAGATGTATGTCAACAACAACAGAAATGGAATATACCGCATTCTTTACGGCCTGATGTTCTCGCTTTCGGTTGCATTCATTGTTTATGGAATGATCAATTATATCAGGTACATACTGCAGTTCATTCCGTTCTCATCCGCAATAATCAGCATCTTCTTCCTGGTTCTTGGCCTCATCATCGCAATGCTCTCATCTATGGTTCACAGGTATTTCAATGAAAGAGAGGAAATATCAATGCCTGCAACAACAAATTCCAAGAATGCATCGGACAATAAATGAATGCAGCGCGTTGGTCCCAGTTTTATGAAAGAATCTGCTCAGACCTCTCCATAGATCCGGATGCCGACTCCAGAAGTGCAAAACTGCTGTCAGGAATTCTTGGTGAGGGTTCAACGCTCAAGCTCCTCGATCCGTTCGCTGGGAAAAATGCACTTGTTTTTGGCAATGGGCCTGAGCTTGAGGCCGCTATTACTTCGCTGGGGGAAGCAGGAACATCCATTGTTGCTGATTCTGCCCTGCCAGTTTACATGAAGGAAAAGGGGGCGCCTGATATTGTGGTGACCGATCTGGATGGCGACCTGAACTACCTTGCCAGGGCACACAACGATGGCAGCCTGATGGTGATACACGCCCACGGGGACAACACGAACCTGATCAGGGATTTCGGTACTTATTTTGTGGGAAATTCAATCGGCACAACACAGGGAATTCCAGAGTACAACGTTTACAACTTTTACGGATTTACTGACGGCGACCGCAGCGCTTACCTTGCCCACTATCTCGGGGCTCCCAGGATAACCCTTGTCGGCTTCGATTTTGACAATGTCACGGGCAAACCCGGCTCAAGCATGGACAGGAAACGAAAAAAGCTGAAATGGGCCCGCATACTCCTTGAAGAACTGGCAAGGGAACGGAATACTTCTCTTGGGAATGGAGTGTTCATTCCTCTGTGACTATGTACTGCCCATCAAAGGCTACAGCTTTCTTGCAGTAATCAAGCAATAGGCTTGATTCTATGTCTTTTGCAGCGAGCATGAGCTTCAGCCTCCTGGAGCCCTTGGAATTCCTTATCTGTTCTGCATAATGGCTGAACTCGGGAGACTCCCCCATTAGTTCTGACTTGAGGAAACGGGCAAATATGTGGTCCTCGTCAGCGGGTCCGTCTGGCCTGTTGGATACAACAATGTCAACCCGGTCAAGGTTCCTGAGTTTGTCAACGGTGGCGTGGAAATTTATGAAAGACCCTACAAACACTTTGCCGTACGCAGAAATCCTCTTCAGGACCAGTGTTCCATTGGTTGAGGTAAACACTGCTGTTCTTCCCTTGAAATCATAATGAAGTGCACTGTCCGGACTGTTGGTCATGTCGAAACCGGGAATCTTCATGCCATACCGCTCTCCCACCACAATGTAGTCCGGGTTCTCTGATTTCATTCTTTTTGCCTCCTTGACCGAAGATGTGGGGATTATTCTTGGGACCCCTCTGGCGAGCATTATAGGCATTGTGGAAGTGGATCTGAAGACGTCCACCAGAACCTTGGTGGATTCCTCAAAGTTCTTTTCCTTCCGACCGTCCAGTATATTGACCATCAACTTGGTTGGCTATCAATTGACACGTATATGATTGATTCGCTTCCGGTTTGGGAAGGCAAAGGATATCAATTGATCTTCCCTTAAGCAATACAATGAGTGGTGCCCTGACGGATGAACAGGATGCTTACGGACACGCCGTTCTTGATCACTTCGAGAACGGGGGTGGCTTCGAGATAATTGAAAGGGAGGATGGTTTTGTTGACCTTTCAAGCGGGCCGTCCAACTACTTCCTTCCCTTTGAGGAATGGCCGCAGATTGAAAAGGCGGCAATTGGGATGGCCCATGGAAGAATTCTTGATGTGGGCCTGGGTGCTGGCAGGGTTTGCCTCTACCTTCAGAATAAGGGCCATCAGTGTGTGGGGATCGACAACTCGCCAAATGCGGTTAAGGTGGCTTCAGCCAGAGGGGTCAGGAATGCCTTAAACATTGCGTTCGAGGATGTTGGCACACTTCCAGGGGCCTTTGACACGGTGGTAATGTTCGGAAACAATTTTGGGTTATTCGGGAACATTGCAAAAGCGAGGCGAATGCTGGGAATTCTCCATGAAAAGACTTCTGGAAACGCTTTGATCCTTGCGGAGAGTGTTGACCCCCTCCAGACTGACCTTACAGACCACATTGAATACCAGAAGCAAAACAGGTCTATGGGAAAAATGCCTGGTCAGCTCAGGATCAGAGTCCTTTACAGAAAATTCAGGACACCATGGTTTGAGTACCTGATTGTGACCCAGAATGAAATGAGGGATATTCTCAAAGGTACAGGCTGGACCGCGTCACAGTTCATAAACGGCAAGGGGCCATTGTACATGGCGGTAATTGAAAAGGACTGAATTGCCCGGATAAAAAACTTAAAAAGGGGAAAATCGATAAGGGCGAACTTATCAAGGTGAATATCAATGGCACAATCAGTAAGTACCATGGTTGAGGGAGGAAAAGCCAGCAGCGGCCCACCACTGGGTCCAGCACTCGGTCCTCTGGGACTTAACCTTGGACAGATAATAAAAGAAATCAACGACATGACGAAAGATTTCAGTGGAATGCAGGTGCCTGTTACAGTTACAATCACAGATCCTGCCACCAAGAAGTATGAAATCAAGGTTGGAATCCCTCCAACATCAGCACTTATAAAGAAGGAACTTGGAATAGAGAAGGGATCCGGAAACAGGAAGGAGAATGTGGTTGGAAACGCGACACTTGAACAGATCAAGAATGTTGCAAAGGCGAAGATTGACAGCATGCTTGCCAACGACATGAAGGGAGCAGTGCTGGAAGTCATAGGCTCATGCGTGTCCCTTGGAATAAATGTTGAGGGCAAGGACCCAATAGAATTCCAAAGACTTATTAAGAAAGGAGAAATCGCAATTTAGCTGTAGGAGAGCAGAACGCTCGCTATTACTACGGGGTGAATACAATTGGCTTCTAAGAACGAATTATTGACTCAGATTGAGGAGATCAGAAAGGCTTCCAAGGAGAGGAAGTTCAGGGAGAGCATTGAGCTTTCAATAAACATGAAGGAAGTTGATCTCAGCGATCCGAAGAACAGGATAAACGAAGAGATTTCCCTGCCCAAGGGCAGGGGGAAAGAACTCAAAGTTGCCGTTTTTGGCACCGATGAGATGAAAGGCAAGGCAAGAGAATCCGCAGATTTCCTTTATGGGCCTGAGGACCTTGGGAAATTTGCCGATGACAAGAAAGAATTCAAGAAACTGGCAGGACAGATAGACTATTTCGTCGCAGAATCAACCCTGATGGCCAACATTGGCAAGTCACTGGGTCAGGTTCTAGGACCGCGGGGTAAGATACCAAAACCTCTGCCGCCAGGACAGGACCCGAGCCCACTGATTGGCAACCTCAAGAGGACTGTCAGGGCAAGAAGCAGGGACAAGAAAACATTTCATGTACCTGTTGGAACCAGAGACATGGACCCTGCAGATGTTGCAGAAAACATCAACGCTGTGGTCAAGAGAATCGTCGGAAGGCTTGAGAAGGGCTATGGCAACATAGAATCCATCTACCTTAAGACCACAATGGGCAAGCCGGTTAAACTTAGCCTGGAGGTGTTTGAATGAGCAGAGAACCAGCATCATGGAAAGTAGAACTGGTGGATGAACTCACCAGCGAGATCGAGAAAAGCCCGGTTTCAGCCCTTGTGAGCATAAAAGGAATCAGAAATGCCCAGTTGCAGAAAATCAGAGCAGACCTGAAGGGCAGTGTTAAAATCAGGGTTGTCAGAAAGAGGCTTCTCCTGAAAGCACTGGAAAAAGTGAAGCTTGACAATATTGAGGAATTCGGAAAGATGGCTGCAGGCCAGATCGCAATAATCACCACCCAAGAAGCCCCGTCCAAACTTTACAGAATACTTGAGGGGACCAAGCAGAAAGCTGCTGCAAGAGGAGGGGAAATTGCGGAAGAGGACATCATTGTACCAGAGATGCCGACTGATTTCCCGCCAGGACCCATGATCAGCGAATTTCAGAAGGCTGGGCTTCAAACCGCCATCGAGAAAGGCAAGATTGTGGTTAAGAAAGAGACACTCTACGTAAAGCAGGGTGAGGCAATTCCCAAGGACAAAGCCAAGATCCTTGAGAAACTGCAAATCCTTCCTGTTACCGTGGGATTGGACATAATCGGTGCATACGAAGCTGGGCTTGTTTTCAACAGGGCAGCAGTGGCAATCACCGAGGAAGAGCTCTTGGGCCAGATAGCTGGCGCATTTGCCCATGCCAAGAGCGTGGCACTGGAAACACTGTTCCTTGTTCCCGAGATTGTACCTCAGCTACTTGTCAAAGCCAGGCTTGGTGCTGAGCAGCTCGCTCTCGAGACCGGAACCGTTGATGAGGGCAATGTGCAGCTATTTATACTCAAAGCAATTAGGGAAGCAACTGCACTGAGTCAGTCCATTTCCGGTGAAGCTTCAGAGGAAGCCCCCGAAGAACAAGGTTCAAAGGAGGAAGAACCCTCAGAAGAATCAAAGCAGGATGATGAGGATAAGGCCTCAGAGGGCCTTAGCGCACTATTTGGATAAAGGAGGAAAAAAGAATGGAATATGTATATGGAGCTCTGCTGCTTCACTCAGCAGGAAAAGACATCGATGTTGACAGCCTGAAAAAGGTGCTTGCCGAAGCTGGCCTTAAGCCGGATGACGCGAGATTGAAATCCCTTGTGGACAGCCTGAAGGATGTCCAGATCGATGAAGTCCTTAAGAATGCTGCAAGCGCAGCTGTAGCAGCACCCGCTGCAGCGGCACCAGCTGAGAAGAAGGCAGAGGAAAAGAAGGAAGAGGCAAAAGAGGAAAAGAAGGAAGAGGCCAACGAAGAAGAGGCACTCGCCGGACTTAGCTCACTCTTCGGATAAGGACTGTAATGGACTATTACGGATACTTTTGGGGACTTCTCAAATACTACCTCCCCATAATATTATTTATTCTTTCAATATTTATAGTACCAAATGTAGTACTTCTCATCATATCCCTGGCCTGGATAATGACATCACTACTGGTGTCCATTCTTCTATGGGAACCGGAAAAGAAACAGAGATACTACTGATTTGCCAAATAAACACAATATTTTTTTGATTGGCTTATTAATTAATAACCATGCCAAATATATTCAGTTTAACTATTAAATACAGTTTAGCTATCAGATGAATAATGGAAATTGGTAAGAAATTATTCGTTCTTCTAGTAGTTGTAGTGTTAGGTGCAACTGCATTCGGTGTGACCTATAATTTTACTCACGCTACCCCAAAACAACAGTCAATCACCGGATCTTACAAACTGACAATGGTAATAACCACTGGCAACTACTACAACAGCTCCGCAGGCCAGCAGCCTGTATATTACATACTGAACAACGGTTCACTTCAGAGCACTGCAAACATTCAGCTTCCAGCTGACCAGAAGATTCAGCTGACAATAGTCAACTATGATGACGGCCCGGCATACCCGCTCGGTGAACCCAGCAAGACAACTGGCGCAGGGCTTGCAAGCCTGTACAACGTTACCGGAACTGTTGGAAATGTTGAGAAAATCATAAATGACACAAACGTGAATTCAACCTACAATGGCGGCATAAACCTCACCGGTGGGCAGACCGTTTCAAACCTCGACAATTACGGTGTTTCACATACGTTCACGGTGGGCCAGCTTGGGCTCAATATTCCCTTGCCCCCCTCATCAACTGTTGTCACTACACTCTACTTCACGCAACAGGGAACCTACCAGTGGCAGTGTGAAGCCCCCTGTGGGTCCGGCCCAACAGGATGGGGCGGAGCAATGTCAACTGCTGGTTGGATGATGGGAACACTTAACGTGATTCTTTATTAAACCACCTTTTGTGACAACTATAAATCAACAACCCCTTTTTTTCTAACCTTCACCCGCATTGAATTGCAAAATTAGCTCGCTGCATCCTTGCTGACGCCCATTAATTGTTCAGGTCTAATTATAAATATTCAATAATTACCATTAGAACCTTTGTTTTCAGGTGTTTTCATGACACCTTTCTCAATGCGCCCTGATTTCCATTTTTCAGCTTTAGAACTGGGTCTGCAAGTGACGCCCGGCGCTGAGGAATGCGGTTCCATCCTTAATATGTAAAGGATACCTGTTTAATCATTTTGTATAATTATAAATTAGTGATTGAAATGGATTCAGTGAATGTAAACATAGGAAACAGATACAAATCCTCAAAGAAGAACTCAGTATCAGACAATCCAAGCGCAAATGTGAGAGTTGGAGACAACCTTTTCTCCCTTATGCTCGTTGGAATTGCAGCACTGGGTGTCTGGGCAGTTTCCGCAGTTCTGTTCTTTTAAGTGTTTGGTTGCTGAACTGGCGTTTCAGGCCAGTCCAAGCTCTTTGATTTTTCCCATGACTTCAATGGCGTGCTCGTTTGGCTTTACAGTGGGATATACGTGAGCAACTTTTCCATCTTTGTCAATGATGTAAGTGACCCTGCTGGCGGAGCTCCCGCCAAGGACACCAAAATCCTTTGAAATCTCCTTGGAGTCGTCCACAACAAGCGTGAAGTTAAGGTCATACTTGTCAACAAAGTTCTTGTGGGACTTCTGCCCGTCAACACTGACGCCCAGAACCTTGATTCCGGCCTCTGTGTACGCATGGTTGTTGTCTCTGAAGTTGCAAGCTTCCTTTGTGCAGCCTGGCGTATTATCTTTTGGATAGAAATAGACAACAACCGGGCTTCCCCTGAAATCGCTCAGCTTAACTGGATTGCCGTCCTGGTCAACTGATGAGAAATCAGGTGCGGCATCCCCTACTTTGAGTAATTCTGCCATAAGCCACCTAGCCATTTCGCTTATTTAACATTTGCAAAAGCTACTGCTCATAGAATGTTTTCATGATCCTGTCCCCTGGAAAATGGAGAAGTGTTATTGCCTCACCTTTCTTGTTCTTCATTATGTCAGCGGCAGACTTTGTTGCAGTGCCAACAGCAATGTACTGCATCTTTGTATTCCTCACGAAAACCACAGAGTCCTCCACTATGTCTGGATCCATTTCCGTGATGCCCTGGGCAAAAACATTGGCGCCATTGATTATGTGCGGAACCGCTCCATCATCCACGGTAACATACATGCTTTCTGGCTTGGTGTCATTTAGGAGGAAAAGAGTTGGAATGATCTGGTCGCTCACATATACGTAAGGCTTCCCGTTGACAAAATAGCACTTTTCGCCTTTGCGCTCATCAACTTCAACAGATTTTGCGTGCAACTGGAGCCCCAGATTGCTGAGGGAATCCTTGATTGTTCTGACATCCTTTTTCGATACAAAGTGCCTTGCCACTTGGATCACCTGATGTAGACCTTTATCCTGTCCATTTCCTCGCTGATTGCCTCAGAACCTTCCTCAAGGATTCTTGACAGGTGCGGCTTGATCTTGAGTGAAAGGTCCCTTTCAGTATCGGTGAACTGCCATTCCCTGTTCTTGGTTTCTCCAATGCAGTCCAGAAAGGCATAGAACACAGCTTTCTTGGCATTTGAATTGCCCATGCCCTTCTCGGCATCCCTGAGGGCCCTCTCCTTGCCCTTTGTGAAATAAGTGTTGATTATGTCAACGAGATACTGGGAATCTGGAGACCAGGCCTTTACTTCGATTCCTGACTTGATCTCGGCTATTCTTGAATTCTCCTTTATGCTCTCAATCTGGTCAACGGGGGATCCTTTCATTGACCGGAAACTGGAAGGATCAACATCCGGAAACATAGATTCCAGAATTTCATCACGGCAGCTCGGCCAAAGGGCTTCAAGGACTTTGCGCTCGGAGAAGGAGTCCATCTTCAAACCCTTCCCGTAGGTCTTCAAGGCGTCGATCACAATTTCCTCAGGCACAGAACTGAATTTGTTTTCTTCCACAAACTCCTCGGGAGAAATGTACCCTGTATCACCAACCAGGTAGTAGCCTCTCCTGACTGCTTCTGTTGACCTGTATTTCTTCACTTCCCTCAGAAATGAGCGGTCACTCATCTTCCCTGTCATGTATGTGCCAATGGCCTGAGAAGGTATCTCTGGGATGAGATCACTTAGATACTCGGACTTAAAGCTGAAATCTGTTCCCACATCAGGAGTCATGATGTGCTTCATTATGGCTCCAATAAGGTTGTATGATGAATTTTCAAAGAACCTGAACTTCACCACTCCCAGGTGGAGGATCTCCATTGAATGCCCCTGGCCAGGTATCTCAAGGTCGCCGTCCTTCTCCTCATAGGGTATGTTCTCGTCTTCGAGGACACTCTTGAAGAACTCCACTCCGGGGCTTGAATTCTTGCAGGAGCCAAGATAGAATGAGCTTGATGAGTACACCCTCACTCCCTTGGTCTTGGCCAGTGAGGAAAATATAAGCATTCTCCAGAGGGGGTTGTCATAATGCTGCAGCCCCGCCAGGACACTGTCATCAGTGTTCCCCCTTTTTGCGTACTCGATGGATCCAAATGGAGTCTTGAGCATGCCGAAGACTATGTCCGAATCAAACCCCATGATCCTGTGGGTCTCACCTATACCAGAGAGTATCTGGTCTGCTGCTTTTGAGTATTTGTCAAAGGCCTGGGAGTTCTGAAGTGCCTCCAGTTTCTTCTTGTATGCGTTAAAATTGCAGAACATCCCTCCATCCAGGCATTCCGGAATGATGTCTGGAAGGTTTTCGAACAAGCCTTCCAGATGTTCCATGTACTGTTTCTGTTTTTCCTTGGATGTGGACTTAAGCCTCATAAAAGTTACTTGTTGTCCAGCTGCCTAATTGCCTCTGCCCTTACAGTGACGGGAATGGGAACCATGGATTCAATCAACTGAACAGTGACTTCCTCCTTGTTGGAGTCTATGGAAGTGATCTTGGCCTTTTCTCCCTTGAAAGGCCCGTCTATGAGTTCCACAAAAGCTCCAAGTTCCAGTCCGGTAACCGCAGGCTTCGGTGTAAGGTAGTGTTCAATCTCCTCCAGTTTGATATCTCCCTCAACGCTCCCCTTGTATCCTTTAATGCCCTTTGCAATGAAGCTTACCCTGTCCGGGTGCATGGTCTCGACGAAAACATATCCCTTCACCTCAAACGGCGACATTATGGCAAGAACTTCGTTTGTAGCGTTCTGGTCCCTTTCCAGCCTTTCCTGCTTATCCTTCTCGCTCTGCCTCTCAAGATCCTTGGAAACTGGATATTCATTTCCCACCGTGGTCTTGAGCGCCATTATAACCGGTGCGAGGCTTGCAGTGAAAGTCTGCTCCATTTTGTGGATTCCGTCCTCCGACTCAATTGTTACATGAAATGTGGCCGAGTCTCCCTGGTATCCGCCCTTTGGCGATGTTATCACGAGGGAAAGCCTCCTGTCCTTCTTGGAGTCCACGTCGAACTCGTCAACCACTGCCACTGTGTCTATGGGGTTGAGAGTGAACGCCTTGGTCTTCTGGTCCTGGATGCTGACAAACCATTCGACCAGCTTATCCACAACCTTGAATTCTGACTTAAGCGTTAATTTGAATCTCCTCTTGGAACTCTGAATATTCTTAACAACTATTGGAATGTCAAGTGACCTGTCGCAACCCATCACTTCATCTTTAACCTGGAATTTGATCCATTCAAACTGGCTTTCAGCGTTTTCCATTTCATTACCCCTACGGGAGATGGATGTATACACCCATGATCAGATAGATAAAGAATCCCAGAAGCCCAAGTATTATGATGCCTGCACCTGTAATCAGGACCACCTTCAGGTACTCGTCCCTTGAAGGCTTCTTGGCCATTTTAAGTATTCTTGCATACTTTCCTTTACCAATGCCCCCAATGCGTCTTTCAAATTTGTCCTGAACATCTAGGAGCTTATCATCTATAGTCATGATCTCTCGAAATTCCTAAGCGTGATAAAACATAAAGCTTTTGCCAAATAAGACAAAAACAGATGGGAAATAAATCCTTCGGGGGCTGCCAAGGAAATGTACAGCACCAGCCCAATTCTTCAAAAAAATATTAAAAACGCAAATAACAGCAAATAGTTGAATGTGAGAAAGAATGTGCCTGTGGCCCGCCACTACATAGGAGGTGATCCATCCGCAGGTTCCCCTACGGATACCTTGTTACGACTTAACCCTCCTCACTGACATCAGATTCGAGTTTGCTCTTTCGGGCATACCCTCATCCAGCACCAGCTCGGATGGTTTGACGGGCGGTGTGTGCAAGGAGCAGGGGCATATTCACCGCGGGCTGTTGACCCGCGATTACTACGGAATCCACATTCGTGAGGGCGAGTTACAGCCCTCAGTCCTAACTATGAACAGGTTTCGAGGTTAGCTCCATCTCTCGATGTCGCAACTCATTGTCCTGCCCTTTGTAGCGCGCGTGTAGCCCGGGAGATTCGGGGCGTACTGACCTGCCGTCGACCCCTCCTTCCTCCAGCTTGGCGCTGGCGGTCCCTCTAAAGTGCCCTTATCCGCTAAGACAAGCTGGCAATTAGAGATGGGGGTCTCGCTCGTTATCACACTTAAGTGAACGCCTTACGGTACGAGCTGACGACGGCCATGCACCACCTCTCCTTCTATCGAGTAAACTCGTCAGGTTGACTCTCATCCAAAGGTCGCTCCCGGTGAGTTGTCCGGCGTTGAATCCAATTAAACCGCACGCTCCTCCCGTTGCGGTGCTCCCCCGCCAATTCCTTTAAGTTTCAGCCTTGCGACCATACTCCCCAAGCGGCCCAC
>JBJKSX010000003.1:0-74076 GCA_046703545.1 Thermoplasmataceae archaeon
AACCAAGCCAAGGGAGGAGCTCGAAGGCGTCATTGCGCAACTGTCATCATTGCGGAGGAACAGGAGGCACAAACTGCACAGGGCATTTGAAGCTGTTCCATACACATTCCAGATTACAACCAATTACGGTGCCTTCAGGGACCTCCAGAGGCACAGGTTCATAAGCATAAACAGGCAACCCCTCTCAAACAGGTATGGATATGACATTCCAGAATACTTCTCGGAAACCGGAGAGAAAGAGAATTTCATCAACCTCATGCAGAAAGCTTCACAGGTCTTCAGGGAAATCCAGTCAAAACATGGGCCGCAGATTGCCCAGTACGTAATCCCCTATGCTTTCAGGTATCCTGTGATTGCCCACATGAACCTCAGGGAAGCGGCCTTTTTCTGCGAACTCAGGGCAACACCCCAGGCACATCCCGACCTAAGGAGAATCGCCATATCCGTTTACAGGAACATTGAAAGGGTCAATCCCGGGCTCGCACCACTCATAAAATTTGTAGACACTGGTGATTACGCCCTGGGGAGGCTGAAATCTGAGCAGAGAAAGGAAAGGAAGCTGAAGGATCTGGATTCTGGCAGTTGACCCGAAACTATTGAACATCCCTTATTTTAGCTGTTTGCCTGAAAAGTGAATTTTAAAAAAGTTTATATTGAAGAACATATTAATCCGACAACTTGAGGTGTATCTCTAAATGTTATCAGGACAGATGCCAATATTAGTGCTCAAAGAAGGCACATCACGTGAACAGGGCAAGAATGCTCAGAAGAACAACATCGAAGCAGCCAAGACAATTGCAGATGCCATCAGGACCACTCTTGGACCAAAAGGCATGGACAAGATGCTGGTTGATTCGATCGGAGACATTATTATTTCAAACGACGGGGCAACGATTCTCAAAGAAATGGACGTTGAGCACCCAACAGCAAAGATGATTGTTGAAGTTGCCAAATCCCAGGACACTGCTGTCGGGGATGGAACCACATCCGCGGTCATCACTGCTGGCGAGCTTCTCAAGCAGGCAGAAAACCTGCTGGAGGCCGGAGTCCACTCCACTGTAATCACAACCGGTTACAGGCTTGCAGTGAACGAGGCAAAGAAGCACCTTGAAAAAATCGCCCTCACTGCAACAGACGACAAGACACTCAAGAAAATCGCCATGACTGCGCTCTCAGGAAAGAACACCAGCCTTTCAAGCGATTTCCTCTCAGATCTGGTTGTGCAGGCAGTGAACGCGGTTGCAGAGGACAGGAACGGAAAGACTGTTGTTGACACGGTCAATATCAAGGTCGACAAGAAGAGTGGTGGAAGCGTTACGGACACCCAGTTCATCAACGGACTGGTGATCGACAAGGAGAAGGTTCATGCAAAGATGCCCTCCTCGGTTGCAAACGCCAAGATCGCCCTCATAGACTCGGCACTTGAAATCAAGAAGACCGAAATAGAAGCCAAGGTTCAGATAACTGACCCATCAAAAATACAGGACTTCCTCACGCAGGAATCAGACACATTCAAGAGCATGGTTGAGAAGATCAGGAAGAGCGGAGCTAACGTCGTTCTCTGCCAGAAAGGCATTGACGACATTGCACAGCACTACCTTGCAAAGGAAGGGATCTACGCTGTCAGGAGAGTCAAGAAGAGCGACATGGAAAAACTTGCCAAAGCAACCGGAGCAAAGCTTGTAACAAACCTTGACGACCTCACCGAGTCCTATCTTGGAAAGGCCAAGAAAGTTGAGGAGAAGAAGATCAGCGATGACAGGATGACTTTCATCACCGGTGCAGCAAACCCCAAGGCAGTCAGCCTTCTCATCAGGGGCGGAACCGAGCATGTGGTTTCCGAGATAGAGAGGTCACTCAATGACGCAATAAGGGTTGTGGCAATAACCAAGGAAGATGGAAAATACTTCCCTGGCGGAGGTGCTGTTGAAGCAGAACTCACCATGAAAATACGACAGTTTGCCAACACTGCTGGCGGAAGGGAGCAGCTTGCCATAGAGGCATTTGCAAAGGCTCTTGAGATCATTCCAAGGACACTCGCAGAAAATGCAGGCATGGACCCCATCAACACCCTGATCGAGCTCAAGGCAGAACACGAGAAAGGGCACTCCACATACGGTATCAATTTCGAGACCAACAAGGTGAGCGATATGACCAAACTTGGAGTCGTTGACCCGCTCAGGGTGAAGAAGCACGCCCTTGAGAGCGCCGTCGAGGTCTCAACAATGATACTCAGGATTGACGATGTGATCGCAAGCAGGAAGTCCAGCTCCGGCGAGTCCCCAGGCGGAATGCCTCCCGGAATGGGCGGAATGCCACCATACTAATCCCTATTTTTTGTTGTCAAAAATTTTTAACCACATTCCAAATCCCTTTTTATGGAATTCAATCTTTCCAGAGTCACTTCTGATGTTGAAGAGAGGGATTTTGACGTTCTCATTATAGGTGCAGGAGCTGGAGGGCTTTCAGCGGCAGTTTATTCCGTCAGGTCCGGCCTGACTGCACTGGTCATTGACAAGAGTGTATCGGGCGGCCTTACAGCAGAATCGCCCCTTGTGGAGAATTACCTGGGCTTCAAGGCCATAAAGGGTACCGACCTCGCGAGAAAATTCACGGAGCATGCGCTGGAATACGTGAAGATACTGGAGAACACCGAAGTCATTTCCGTTGCAAAGGCCAAAGACAAAATAACCGTGAAGACCACGCTTGGTGAATTCACAGGAAAATCACTTGTTGTCTCTACAGGCACTTCACATAAGCACCTCAACATTCCCGGAGAGGATGAATACTATGCAAAGGGGCTTTCATACTGCTCGACCTGCGATGGATTCCTGTTCCAGAAAAAAGATGTGGTTGTCATCGGTGGCGGAAACTCAGGCGCCATTGCATCAATAAGCATGAACGAGTACACCAACAAGGTAACAATTCTTGAGTTCATGGACCGGTATATGTGCGAAGATGCTTATGTCAAGACAATCGAGAAGAACGGCATAGAATACATCAGGAACGCACAGGTTCTCGAGATCGTGGGCGACGGGAAAAAAGTCCATGGTGTCAGGTACAAGGACAGGGCAACAGGTGAGGAAAAGACTGTCAAGACGGATGGAGTTTTCATCTACGTCGGCCTTGTGCCACAGACTTCTTTCCTTAAGGGATCTGGCGTGGAGCTCTCGGACAGAGGGTACATAGTGACAGACAACAAAGGTAGAACCAGCGTTGAAGGCATCTACAGTGCAGGGGATGTCATGCAGGGAACCGAGGCCCAGATTGCAACTGCGGTCGGTGATGGCTGCAGGGCTGCCATAACAATATACAATGATCTGATCAAGTCTGGAAGGCGATAGTTAAGAGCCAACTTTATTTATTTTCTTACTATGGCAGGGTGGTGGTTCTTTGAATCTCTATGAATACATGGGAAAGGAAATTTTCAGAAAATACGGAATACCTGTTCCCAATGGATACGTTGTTGAAAAGCCAGAGGAAACAAGGGAATTTAAGAATCCTGTAGTTGTCAAGTCCCAAATTTTGCTTGGGGGCAGGGGCAAGTCAGGAGGAATCAAGTTTGCAAAAAGCCAGGATGAGCTCAACAAATCTGCTGCAGAGCTTCTTGGCTCCAAGATAAGGGGACTCACTGTCACGAAGGTTCTCGTTGAAGACATGATAAACATAAAGAAGGAGTATTATGTCAGCTTCGCCCTGAACCGTTCAGAGAGGAGACCTGTTCTCATTGCCAGCTCGTCTGGGGGAGTTGAGATAGAATCAGTCCCGCACGAAGAAATATTCACCAGGATGATCGACCCTCTTCTCGGGTACTCGGACTACATTGGCAGGGAAGCAGCCAAGTTCATGAAACTTGACAAGAACCAGTCCAGCCAGTTCAGAAAGATTCTCGCTGGGCTGTACAGAGTCTTCGTCGAGGAAGACTGCGAACTTGTGGAGATAAACCCGCTTGTTGAAACAGCCGAAGGGCAGTTCATAGCTGCAGACTCGAAGGTTGTAGTGGACAGTGACTCACTTTTCAGGCACAAGGATTACAGCATAACAGACCCCGAGAAGACGCCTTTGGAACTGGAGGCTGAGGGGAAAGGTTATGCGTTTGTAGAGCTGGACGGCCAGATTGGAGTCATCGCGAACGGCGCAGGCCTCACAATGGGGACCCTGGATGCACTCACACTCCACAAGGGAAAGCCGAGAAACTTCCTTGACCTTGGTGGAACGGACAATGTGGAAATAGTGGTCAATGCTTTTGACCTGGTGCTCAAGGCCGACCCAAAAACCATACTCGTGAACATCTTCGGCGGTGTCACAAAGGGAGACACTGTTGCAAAGGGAATTGTGGAAGCAAAGAACAGGTTCAACATAACAAAACCCATCGTAGTGAGACTCAGTGGAGTTCACGAGGAAGAAGGGAGGCAGATTCTCAAGGATGCCGGAATCCAGTCATTCCCAACCATGATGGAAGCGATCGAGAACGTTGTAAAGGTAACAGGTGAGGCATAATGACAGTTTTAGTTGACAAGAATACAAGGGTAATTGTTCAGGGGATAACGGGCCACCAGGGCTCATTCCACGCTGGTGAAATGATGAAGTTCGGAACAAACATTGTTGCCGGAGTATCACCTGGAAAAGGCGGACAGCTGTTCCAGGACAAGGTCCCCATAGTTGACAGCGTTGCTGATGCGATGCAGTACAAGCCGGATGCAACCATGATATCCGTCGCGGCACCATTCGTAAAGGATGCGGCATTTGAAGCCATTGACAGCGGAATCAAGCTGGTGTACATTCTTACAGAGCATGTACCTTTCCATGATTCAATGGAAATAGTGCATGAGGCCAGGCTCAGAGGAATAACCGTCATAGGGCCAAACGGGCCAGGAATCACTGTGCCGGGCGAATGCAAGATTGGAATCATGCCCAACCAGATTTTCAGGAAGGGCGATGTTGCAGTGGCTTCCAGAAGCGGAACCCTAACCTACGAGATAGTTGAGGCTATCACCAGGAGCGGCCGTGGAGAGAGCGCGGTGATTGGCCTTGGTGGAGACCCTGTTGTGGGACTGACATACATAGATGTTCTGAAAATGTTTGCAAATGACCCCAACACCAAGCAGATAGTCCTGGTGGGGGAAATCGGCGGTAACAATGAGGAACTTGCAGCTCAGTACATAAAGGAGCACGTCAAGGACAAGAAAGTGGTTGCATACATCACTGGAAGAAGCGCGCCTCCAGGAAAGAGAATGGGCCACGCCGGAGCTATCATTGAGAAAGGCGTGGGAACAGCAGAATCGAAAATAAAGGCATTCGCGGAAGCCGGCGTAAAGGTAGCCGAGTATCCAAGGGACGTTCCCGGACTCCTGGACTGAGAACATGAAGCGCGACATCATTTCCGTAATGGACATGAAGGACGATCTTGAGGACATCATAGACCTGTCCATAAAGTTCAAGAAACACAGGTACGAGCAGTTTCCCGAATTCAGGAACCATGTTCTTGGCATGATATTCGAGAAGCCCAGCACAAGAACAAGAGTTTCACTTGAGACCGCGATGACTCAGCTTGGGGGGCACGCAATCTACCTCAACCCCAACGACATGCAGATAGGGCGCGGTGAAACCATAGGTGACACTGCACAGGTTCTTTCCAGGTTTGTTGACGTGATTTCCTACAGGGCTTTCAAGCACGAGAATGTGCTTGAACTGGCCAAGAATGCTTCAGTGCCGGTCATAAATGCCCTGGACGATCTCGAACACCCTGTCCAGATAGTCGCAGACTTCATGACCGTCAAGGAGAGAAAGGGGAAAGTCGATGGACTGAAGGTTGCCTACCTGGGAGACGGGAATAATGTCGCAAATTCTCTAATGCTTGGAAGTGCACTTCTGGGTTCTGATTTCTCCATAGGTTGCCCAAAGGGATACGAACCAGACAAGAATTTCCTGGAAACGGCCCGCAGGCTGTCAAAGGATACCGGTGCACATGTCGAGGTGACAGACGATCCAGTCAAGGCTGTGGAGTCAGCAGATATTGTTTACACCGATGTCTGGGTTTCCATGGGCGAGGAAAAGGAAAGGGAGCAGAAGGAGAAGCTGTTTTCCAGGTACCAGGTCAACAATGGGCTTGTGGACCACGCGAACAGTGATTTCCTGTTCCTGCACTGCCTTCCAGCACACAGGGGACTGGAAGTTACCGCCGAAGTCATGGAAGGACTGCACAGTGTAGTTTTTGAT
The DNA here is from genome assembly GCA_046703545.1 of Thermoplasmataceae archaeon. Taxonomy (GTDB): domain Archaea; phylum Thermoplasmatota; class Thermoplasmata; order Thermoplasmatales; family Thermoplasmataceae; genus JAJZOM01. The sequence continues at coordinate 6,220 of JBJKSX010000003.1, forward strand.
GAAGCGGAAAACAGGCTACATACAGCGAAGGGGATAATCAGCACTCTCCTTCACTGATATACCTTTTTTAGTCAGCAAAAAGATTTATTTGCAAGTTGCCAATAGAACTGCAGATGAGTACTACTTCTCGTTTTAAAAAAACCCGTAATGTAAACAGGCTCATTGAAGAAAAGAGAGCAGGCAACAACCTTAGGGAAATACCTGGCGTTCTCGTTCCTGTCTGGCAGATTAAGATAAGGGAACGCTTTGGCATAAGCGTTGATAGAGAAGTGGCGGAATACATTGTACTTGCGGCTCACGAAAGAGGCACCTGGAGGAAGCAGCGGGCCATGAAAAAGATTGAAAGGCTCTTTCTCAGCAGGGGAGAAAACATGGAAGATTCCGTGAGGAAAGCCAGACAGGTGGTTGACCTTGCGGTTGGCACAGTAGAAAAGTAGATGCCTGAAACCATAAGGTCGAAAAAGAAACTCGAGATCTTATTGCAGAATTTGAAGAAACCAACATTTTACAGGAATGAATTGGAGCAGTACCCCACAGATGCTTCACTGGCCTCGGAGATTCTTTTCCTGGCTCTGCTGGATGGAAACATAGAGGGAAAAACAGTTGGGGATTTTGGTGCAGGTAATGGAGTGCTTGGAATTGGCGCCGCTATGCTTGGGGCTTCGAAAGCCATTTGCGTGGAAATCGACCGGGAAATGGCAGACACAATCAGGGAGAATTCAGGGAGCCTGAACGTAGAAGTTTTTGAAATGAATATTTCCAATTTCCAGCAGAGGGTCGACACTGTGGTGATGAATCCGCCCTTTGGGTCGGTTGTTAAGGGCGCAGACAGGATATTCCTTGAAAAGGCAGCAGAACTTTCAAGCTATGTCTATTCAATCCATAACATCAAGTCTGCGGATTTCGTCAGAAAATTTTACGCGGAGCACGGGGAAATTGTGCGGGAGTCAAATGTGAGGATCAGAACACCTCGGTTGTACTCGCACCATACAAGCGATCTCGGATGGATAGATGGCGTTTTCTTCACTGCCAAGTTTGTGTGATTTGGGCTGGCCCAACGTCGATCACAGGCAAATAATAATTAATAGGCAAAAAATCACGTATAGCTTAGCATGGCCGGGATGGGGTAGGAGGTCATCCTTGGGGATTGTGGATCCCCGGACCCGGGTTCAATTCCCGGTCCCGGCCCTTCTTGATTTTTTAATTGGCAAGAGCGATGAGCTTATATTTCACAATTTAATAAAAATAAATTACTAATTCAATGTTTAAATTCTTCAAATCTCTTGATCTCTTCTGTTCTTCCCCGAACAGTTCCTGGGCTGGTTAGGCTTAATGTACATATGTAAATAATTGCCATTTTGACCAAAGATATAAATAATAATTATAAATAAGTATCATTGCCAGTATATTAAAACTATGAGAACTCCGTGAAGTAAGGTTTTGCTGTGTTGGGAACCACATCAGCAACATAGGTAAGGCATACAGACACAAATTGGAACGGTTAGAATGGATCCAAGGATATTCATGCGCGGGCTTGAGGAACAGTTGAGGCGTGTGAGGTCTCAGTATATCCAGATTCAAAGTTCCAAAGTAAACTCAGATCTTGATTCTACGCAGTTGTTGAACAATGCCAGAGTTTGGTTTCTCCGAACTCTTCAGAACACGGATCTTGAGTATGCCGATATGCAACTTCCAGCGGTTGAATTCCTTGTGGATGAATCATTTGCCAGACAGAAGAGCCCTCCATACCACCTGATGTACCCTTCAATCTTGTGGTTAATTTCCACCATGGCCCAAGAACAGATAGAAACAATTTTTGGAGTACCATTCTATGACAGGTTGCGGCCAATTGCTGAGCAACTTGGACTTGAGCTAAAGAGAAAGCTTGGCAGAGTGGAGGGAAAGTGATGACTAGGAGTTTTACTACCGAAACCCTGGAAAATAACACAATAATCAAGATCAACAATCTTATGCCTAAGAAAATAAAAACCGAAACAAAAGAAGTGGACCTGAAAGACGGATTCCTCCTAATGGTACGGGAAAACAACAAACTCATGGCGATTCAGGATCTTGGGTTTGAACCCACTGATCGGGAGATTGGCATCATGAAGCAATACATATCTCTCTGGGGAGGTGGTGAGGACATCAATATACGCAATGGGATACTTGAAATGGAAATACCCCAGTTTCTGAAGCCCTTTGTGGATGAAGTTTACGAACAACCGGGATGCAGGATAACTCCTAATCTGCTGAGGGTTGGCGGTGACGTGTTTCTAAGTGTTGAATACCCTGAAGTGCTTGCCCAGAAAGTGGCATCAATAGTGAAGGAGTTCATCGAACAGGACGATCTATTCCAGAAGGAAGTCATAGAGGCAGGGAAGAAACAGCAGGGAATACCTGTCCTGTTAAGGATGTACAAGAATACGGGCCACGACCTGGGTGATTTTGTAATGGTCACCACGGTCTGGGAACTGGATGACAAAATCAGGGAGAATGAGAATCAGGGGGTTTTTTCCAATACGGGCTCTTATGTTCCCAAAAGTTTTGTTGACAATTCGAACGACAAATTGATCTTCAAGAAAAATGAAAGTGAAATCTTTGGATCGGCGGAACACATAGTTGTGGATAAGGAAAACAAAATAGTTGAATTCACTGTGTCCTCAAGATTTTTCAGTGATTTCTTCAACAATGTGGCAAAGGTCTACACGGGGCCAATATTCATGCATCCGGTGGTCATGAAATCAAAACAGATAACATACCTCATCATAGAGAGGCGTCGCGAGGAGATTTTCCTGAAGGCACTCCAGGAGCACTGGAAGCTCGACGCGAGGAAGGATCACTTTAACTACATTCAATCAGTGGACAGGCTGGATCACGTCCACCAGGAATTTGAGAAAAGAAATGAAAAGGAATCGGGGAAGTGACATAATCATTCAGGCTTTTCCAGCTAGACTGGCATGCCTGCACTATTCGGCCTGATTTCGCATAATACATAATATACTTAACGAATTAGGGAAACGACACAATGAACATTGACGATCTTTTGGGGTATGCAAGAAGAACTGGCATGTTCTGGTCCACTGCCGACATATATGGGGGATCTTCTGGGCTTTTTGACTATGGGCACATGGGAACCATGCTCAAGAGAAACTTCGAATCCCTTTGGCTTTCCTTTTTTGTTGAGAGAAATGCAAATTATTTCCAGATCGACGCATCCACTCTGCTTCCGGAAAAGCCCCTGGTGGCTTCAGGACACGCAGAAAGATTCAACGACATCCTGGTGGGGTGCTTGAAATGCAAGTCATATTTCCGGGCAGACATGATGCTTTCAGAAGCGGGAATAGAGGTACGTGAAGGTGCTAAACCAGAAGAGATAGACAAGGTCATTGCCGAGAAGAATGTCAAATGCCCCCGATGTGGGGCGGATTTCGGGCCATCCCGCACTTTCAACATGATGATTGATGTTGCCCTGGGGCCCGAAAAATCTGACAAAGGCTACCTGAGGCCGGAAACCGCACAGTCTACTTTCCTGAACTTTCACAGGGAGTTCAATACCCTGAGGCAGAAACTGCCTCTCGGCCTTGCCTTGATAGGCAGGGCATACAGGAATGAAATATCCCCCCGTCAGGGACTGTACAGGTTGAGGGAACTGATTCAGGCTGAGGTCCAGATATTCTTTGAGGAATCAAACTGGCATCCCGACCTTTCAGAGCTCAAGGGGGACTCGTTCAACGTGGTTCCCTACAGCACGGGCAAAACAGTCAAGGCAAATGCTGATAAGCTTCTTGAGATGGGTTACCCCGACTTTTATGTGTACCACATGGCACTGATTCACAAATTCTACACCTCACTCCTGGGAGTTCCCGAAGTTAAATTCAGGTTCTTCGAGAAAGGTGGAGATGACAAGGCATTCTACAACAAGGTCCACATGGATATTGAGCTTGATGTGGAAAGCTGGGGAGGTTTCAAGGAAGTAGGCGGGCTCCATTACAGGGGCGACTATGACCTGAAGTCACATTCCAAAGGATCCAGCAAGAAACTGTCTGTTAAAGTCGAAGGGAGGGAATTCACCCCTAACGTACTGGAGCTGAGCTTCGGCGTAGACAGGAATATATGGGCACTCGTGGATATAGACTACAGCAATAATGATGGAAGGCAGCTTCTCTCTCTGAAACCTTGGCTTTCCCCATATGGTGTTGCGGTTTTTCCACTCCAGAATGATGAAAAGATAGACATTGAAGTGAAGAAGTTGCATAAAAGGCTATCAAGAAAGTACAGGGCTTTCCTGGATGTTTCTGGCTCCATTGGCAAGAGATATGCAAGGATGGATGAAGTTGGGACCCCTTTCTGCATTACTGTAGACTACGACACTGTGAACCCGGAATCTGAGCACTTTGGAAAAGTCACAATAAGGGAAAGGGACAGCAGGGAACAGGAAAGGGTGGCTGTTTCTGAGGTTGAAGGGTATCTTGAAAGAAGACTCAGGCCTGATTTTTAAAACACAATTCAACTTCAAACTCAATTAAAAATTGGATTGCAGCCTTATGCTGCTTTTTCCTTCCTGGCTGTGAGCAAAATTATCTGGGGGAAATCCTGACCACGTTGCTGCCGCGGATTATTACGGTTCCCAGCTTTCTTGTCAGGTCTTCAGCATTCTCTTCAACATTGTCGAGAACCATGTTCATGTATTCGTCATATCCTGACAGGGTTCCTTCAAGTATCCTGTTATCCTTAAGCAGCAATGCGACTTTCTTGTTCAGGTTTTCTTCCAACATCTTCATAGGCATTATCATGATTTCTTGCACCCTAGTTGTATTCGTCCTCGTCGAGGCCTTCCTCTCTGCTCATTATCACCTGAATAAGTCCCTTGAGCACTTCTTTGACATCCTCAAGCTCCCTTCTCATGGTGACAACTTCATTGGACAGTGTTTCCACGTCCTTAACCTTATTCGTGGCTCCTCCGCCTTTCATGCCATGTCCTCCATAATATTCACATTTCCATAATCTTCTGCGACCCTTCTCAGTTCTGTCCTTTCACAGTTGTCGCAGTAAAGGGATGAGCCCTTCTTCACCAATGGCATCCTGCATTTTGTGCACAGAGTCTTAAGAACACCCAGATTCTTGCCGAATATTCCCAAATCAAGCCCTCTGGCACCTTTTCTGAGCACTTTTGCACGTATTATGTCGCCCACGTGCATGCCTGGATCATTGCTTCTTCCATTATGGGAAGACAGTCCAACGCTTCCATCGGCATTATATTCCACAAGCCCAAGATTCTTGTCAAAAACTGCCCCCACCTTGATGTTTGCCCTTCTCTGGTCCATCTTCACGATCCTTCCGTACACTATCTGGTCCGGATAAATCCTGATCTTCTTCCTGGGAGTGTTCACTGAAATGGTGAGGTCATCCTCGTTCTTTCTCAATTCGCCAAAGGCCAGTGAAATCACTGAACCGCTGTCCTCTGTGGTGTTTCTTCCCGGGACATATTCCTCAGCAGTTGCAACAACATCTCCCGGCATAACCAAAGTTTCTTTGTTCTTCTCTGAATCATCCATGTCAATCAGCTTGTAACATAAGCGCCTTAGAGCTATCAGAGTCAACAGTTAATGCTAACTAATTAACCTTTCCACCATAAATAACCAGCCAATACGGGGGAAACCGGGAACCAGCCTGCCGCCTATAGCAGTTAGGGGTTGCATCTTGGCAAGAGAATTTAGGGAGGAAGGAATACCCAATGAGAATGTTAGTGGATGAAGCGTTCTTCGGGTTTGCCAGGGCGGGCAAGATCAATGGCTCATTTTCATATCCCGGCGTCCTGAAATCAGGAGACATCAAGCAGCTGTTCAGAAGGGGAAAGACCCTGGACATCCTGGGACAGACTGCCACACAGCTTGATATCCAAAGAATCGAAGATGAACCCTCCAGCGGCAAGATTTCGATCTGGGTTTCCGATGATATAGCAGTCATTCCAGACGGGGCAGAACTAGTGCAAAGGCCGGCAAAGCTCATGGAAAGAATTGGCAGGGTCAGGAAGCATGTGGGTTACGGCAAGATCCTTTATCTTCAGGGTGTCTCTGACCCCTATTTGATACCCATTCTGGTGTATTCCGGGGTATCCCTGTTCGATGACAGCACCCTCAGGATCGAGTCCCAGAATTCAATTGCTTTCACCATGTTCGGAAGGTCACAGGCGGAAGGCAATCCCTACGGGCACAATATTGGCTTCGTGGAGGAAGTGCTGGAGCTTGTGAGGAAGTCAATAAACAGCGGGGCCCTCCGGGAGGTAGTGGAAAAATACCAGTTCTCATCCAAGGCCATGGAAATCCTCCGGATTCTCGACAATGACCGGGACGGTGAATCTGAGGCGACTTTTCCGAGGAGGACAGATTACATAAAGGCCAATTCCCTGGAATCTTTAAGAAGGCCTGACCTCAAAAGATACAGAAATTATATTTCCAAGGACTATCTCAAGCCGGATTACAAGAAGATTGCCCTCCTGATACCATGCTCTGCAAGGAAGCCCTATTCCACATCCAAATCGCACAAACAGATTCTTGATGCATTGAAAGGCCTGAGGCAGACCGTCCATGAGATAATAGTCACTTCCCCTGTTGGTCTTGTGCCAAGGGAACTTGAAGCAACTTATCCTGCAAATGCCTACAACATACCGGTTATTGGGGAGTGGTACGAGGATGAGAAGATAATGATCAACGCAATGCTGAAGGATTACTTCTCACGGAACCACTACCAGAAAGTGCTCACTTTTGTTAAGGAGGACCTGGATTTCATCCACAGCTCACTGCCTGAAGGGTCTGAAAGGATTGGGTGGGAAGAGCAGAAGGAATCACTTCACATTCTCAGGGAGACAGTGCAATCAGCTGTTGCGGAAACAGGTGCGCTTGAAAGGAAGGTTAACCACAAACTGGAGACTTATGTGAAGATCGCCCAGTATCAATTCGGGAACTGGATATCACCATACCTGGAAGGCACCAGAATCATTCGGAATTACAACACTGAGATGCTCGTCAAAAGTGGAAATCCAGTGCTTGTCTTCAATGACCGAATAGGTAAATTCACGATTCACAGGAACGCAGCAGAATGGTTCATTGATAGCGGCAAATTTCTGGTCGAGATTGATGATTTCAAGCCAACGGCCAACATATACGCTGTAGGAGTGAATGGAACAACAGATGACATACGGCAGGAAGATGAGGTGGTGTTACACCACAAGGGAACTGCGAAGGGCGTAGGAATCGCAAAAATGCCGTGTAGGGCAATGATTGACCTCAAGAAAGGCACAGCTGTCAAGGTCAGGAATTAAAAGGAACTTTTGTAGGGAAAGTCTTTTATTCACATAGGAAAGCAATAAATAATACGATTGTCTAAATATTCTTGGTGTCACCCAAAAGCGTTGCCTTTCTAGTAGTTGGTATGCTCGTCATTTCCAGCGTATTCTTTATTTTTCATGTTACCTATCCGGACAACCCCACCACCATACAGATCAAGAATCCAAAGACACCAAAGAATTTGACACCACCCAATTACAAGATTTTCAACAACCAGTCATTGAATTTCCCCAAACTGGGCCTTAACCAGACAAGCTTCACTCCAAGCGGGAATACCTCCCTGATCCTGTCAGGTTATGTGTACAATAGTACTGATGGCCAGGCCCTTGCAAACCAGAAACTGGGAATTGCTGTTATGCAGGCTTTTACAGAGGTTATTACCAATTCCCAGGGATATTATCAGGTGCAGATCAAGGCGTCTGGACAGGGCACCTTTGCCTTCAAGGTTTTCCAGTATGCAACAAAGCTGTATCAGCTGTATATCAGCCCGGGGACATCTTCAATGAGCAAAGACATCTATCTCACCCCATTGCAGAAATACTCTGTCTCTGGCCATACTGAGTCCCATGGGAACAATATCTCTGGAGTTGATCTCAGTTTCCAGAGTTTCTGGGGTTCTTATGCTTCTGTCTCCTCATCAAATGGCTCTTACTCCGTGAACATGGTGGATGAAAACTACTCCATCATTGCCCACAAGCCAGGATTCTCGAACATCACTGATCCCACTTCAGTTGGTGTGGATAATGCCTCCAGACCCTCATTCAACATACTTCTCAATTCATCCGAAAAACCCAGCCTGTTCATGAACGGGTACATTTTCAACTCTCTTGGAAAACCGGTGGCAAACGCAACGGTCTCGGTTATCTCACCAGCTCTCCCAGGTTCAGGGGCTACAACCTTTGCCAATGGATTCTACAACATATCTGTGGCATACTACAGCAACTTGATTCAGGTCAGTGCGGTTGGATACACAATTCTAACACAGACAGTGCAGGTGACACACAACCTCACAGATGTGAATTTCACACTGAGTTCATTCAATCCCTTTGTCCTTGGGCAGAATACAGGTTCTGTAAATCCGGGGCCGTACGGAATGAGCAACAATTCCGCAACAGTTAGCTTCGGAAGCCCAATGCCCGCCACCATAAGTGGTGTCGTGTACAACAACCAGACTGGCATGAAGGTGGCAAACCAGCAGTTTGTGGTCTACACAAGTGTGAACGGCACCTACTTCTACTACAATATGGGCAGCAACGCTAACGGGAGTTATTCCATCAACATGGCCTATCTGGGATATTTCAATTATACGATACATTCCGCAAAGTTCAATCCAACATGGCTGGATGAGAACCTGAAACACTCTCTTGGCAACATATTCATCTGGGTCACAACTTCCCCGTCCAACATTTTCAACATTAATGGGTCCCTCCTCAACAAGATAACGGGAGGAAACCTTGCCAACGCCACAATCAACATCACTGGGGCGGGAGGGCAGCTCCTCAAGCAAATTCATGTTGGAGCAAACGGAAGCTTCAACTTCACTCTTCTCGGCGGCAACTACAATATGACCGTCAGTGCGCCTGGTTTCAATTCCACAACAAGCCCCATCAATGTGAACCAGAATTATACAAATCTCAATTTGACCCTCAACCCCGGAACTGGCATATCTCCCGGATCAAATCAGTGGGGGCCATCCAATGGGACAGGTCTGCCTGGCGTCAATTCAACGGGCATACAGAACCAGATGAACGCCACCCAGAACAGTACCGGGCAATCCCCAGCCACCGTTTCCAGCAATTCCACAGACCTGGCATTGCAGTTCAACGACAGCAGCACAGGCCAGCCTGTTGCCAACACGTATTATATGATGTATATCAAGGTGAACGGGCTCTATCTCAATGTCACAGGAAAAACAAACTCAACCGGGGGTTCAACACTGTATCTCGCCTATGGCGGAACCTATATCCTCCTTCCGGAGATGATTGACTATTCTGGAAATGCGATGTTTGTTAACACTTCCCGGGTAACGGGAGCCATCCTGTTCAACATGACCCCGATCCAGCAGTACACTCTTCAGGTCAATTTGACCAACCCCTTGAGCTACAGCGGTTCAAGCGTCCCATATGGAGGATTGTCAGCAAACAGCAGCTATGCCCTCCCCATTATGTCCAATTCACATTACCAGGCAAGCAACTACACCCTTGTCAATTACTCGCTGCCAAATGGAACTTACAGGTTCAGCTATTCAAACCCCGCATATGTTCCTTCAGTCTTCAGCAAATCGTTGAGTGGAAGTTCCGCAACAGTGGACAGGGTGCTTGACCCCTATGTCCTCAGGCTGAGCTGGACTTCCGATACAGGATGGGGGTACTACGTTAATTCAACAGCCGGTTCGACTATTGTTTCTAAATTATCCAATTCCGCGGGATCGGGCAGCATAACATACGGGCTTACAGCTGGTTCCTTCCAATTCCAGAGCATGATCGGCTCTACCGGGTCAAACTACATGGCATTCACGCTGAACACCTCCAGTTGGGAGAAAAACCTGTCGTTGGGCATATCAGGGAGCAGCCTCAACCTGACAAATTACTTCGTGTCTGCATACCTGCCTCCGAGCAATGGCTCCTATTCGGCAATGTATAACTACAGCATCCCATCAAATGTTCTGGCAGCAAACCCGGCTTACATACATCAGTTCATTCTCAATGTGACATCAAATGACAATGTGGCTGTCACTATTGGGTCCTCACCAGTGAGCGGGTCTCCCGGCACTGGAACCTACACACTGTCGAATTATTTCGTGTTGAGCAACACAAGCACAACAGCAATATCAATTGCAGCAAATGGGATAACATTGGGGCAGTTTGCCAGCATATTGCACAGTGTTAGCATGGTATATTACAAGGTCACTTTAGGGTGAAAATATGGCAATGATAGGAGAAAACAAGAAGAAAATCAAGACGGCAAAGGCAAAACCTGTAAGGGCAACCTCAAAGTCTGTAAAATCAACCAAAACCAAAGCTGCAAGGTCCTGGTCCTTTGGCGGCAAGAAGAAAAGCAAGTTCACCAGCGAAGGCGTTGAGACCGTGGTCGAAGTCAAGACCGTTGGGGACATCCCGCCTGTTCTTCAGGCCAGGAAGCAGATTGGAGAGGAAAGGATGGGCACAGCTGCCACAACGCTATTCAATGCTGCAAGGGATGATTATGTCAGGTATTTCAATGCAAATGGCTCATCAAAAAGCGGCAACCGGGAATTCTTCATCACAGAGCTGAAAGGCTTCAAGGTTGATGTTCCCGAAATGGGCCTGGTTGACAACAGCACAATACTGGATTCCCTCGCACAGATTGAACCCGACGGAGACACAATGAGCAACAGGATCAGTTCCCTGCGGAAACTCGCCGCATTCTTTCTAAATTATTATGAGAGGGCACGTTACTCCAACGATCCACAGTTTGATGGCGATGAACTGATTTCAAAGTTTTCGGAGATTTACAATTACATGGACATAATGAAACTCTATTTCTCAAGGAATGCGGAAGTGTAGGTAAATGGCGGGGCAGTCAGTAGAGGCACAGTTGGTATCAAATTTCTTCACAAATCTCCAGCATGACCCATGGTTCCTGCTGAGCTTTGTTGTGCCTGTAGTGATGCTCCTCATTGCATCGGTTGCCATAAGGCGGTATTCAAGGAAGACAAAGATAGACGGGCCTCCCACACTTGAGCAGAAGAGGGAGAAATTTGTAGTGCCAAAGGACTTCTTCAACAGGGAGACTGACAGGGTGAAAAGCGACGACTACGCATATTTCCTGAAGCCTATCGCAAGCGAGTTCCACACACTTGTGGAATTTGATGATTATTTCAGGATTCTTGAGAGGCGTTACAAGAAGTTCCGTTCCATGAGCAATTCTGGAAGGAAGAAGAGAAAGCAGGCAGGAATTGATGGAACCAAGAAGACATTCAACGACATATTAAACCTGTACAACAGGCTGAGAACAACGAAATTTGAGATAGTGGAATTTGAAAGAAATGACGAGGAGATCTAATGACAGAACCAGAATACGTAAATGTAAGCAGCTTAAGAGATAACGTCAGGGCAATTGAAAGCCGGATCGGAAGGAGAGTTATTGGATCCGAGAGAATTGTCCGATTCATGTTCATAGCTCTCCTCAGCAATAATCATGTGCTGCTGGAGGGTGTGCCGGGACTGGCAAAGACCATGCTTGCAAGTGAGTTCTCACGCCACCTGTGCATGGACTTCAAGAGAATACAGTTCACTCCGGATATGCTCCCGACGGACATCACCGGAACAATGGTGTTCAACCTGGAGGAACGCAGGCTTCAGTTCAGAAAGGGGCCTATCTTTGCGAATGTCCTCCTGGCGGATGAAATAAACAGGACTCCTGCCAAGGTCCAGTCTGCCCTGCTTGAGGGCATGGAGGAAAAGAAAGTCTCGGTTGGAGGGGAGGACCACGATTTGCCATCCCCCTTCCTGGTCATAGCGACCCAGAATCCAATTGAGCAGGAGGGCACATTCCCACTTGCTGAAGCACTCATGGACAGGTTCCTTTTCAGGTACAACCTCTCATATCCCTCTAAGGATGAGGAAATGTCCATCCTCAAGTCCATAACACTTCCAGAGGAGGATGTGGAAAATGACATTGACGCCAACATGATTCTGAGCCTGAGGAGCGAAGTTTCAAAGGTGCATGCCAGTGAGGAGATAATGCAATACATCGTGGAAATCATCAGGAATACAAGGAACAATGACCTTATCCTGGTTGGCGCCAGCCCAAGGACTTCCGCAAAATTCCTCACAGCTGCAAGGGCTAATGCAATGCTGAACGGCAGGGACTATGTCATACCCGAGGACGTGAGGTTTCTCTCCAAGGAACTCCTGAATCACAGGCTCATTTTGAGGCCGGAAGCGCTTCTCGAGAACTCAGGCGATGCAATTTCCACGGTAAACAGGGTTGTAGACCGTCTAGTGTCACAGGTTGCTGCGCCAAGATGATAAAGAAATCCGGATATGCGATTCTTGCTGCTGTTACTGCATCGGTTCTGGAGTCGATATTATTCGGATATGACTATTACATCATTTTCTCCCTGCTGCTGTTCTTCATCCTTGCATCGGACATCATAATATTCAACAAGGGTGTGGCGAACGACCTATTCAGGGTAGAAGTTGAAAGGAGAATGAAGGACCCTTATGGAAGGAAGTACCTTGCAAAAGAGGTTGAAGTGATCTTCACAAATCCCACTTCAAGGGTCATTGCATTCCACTTCTACGACACCCTTTCGGACATATTCCACGCAGAAGGCAATTTTGACGGTGACCTGGTGCTGGCTCCGGGAGAGGTCAGGAGGCTCACCTACGAGATATCGCCATATGCTATCGGGAAATACCAGATTGGCCCGCTCATAATGTACATTCAGGACCCCATGAAGCTGTGCATAACCAGGGCTGTGGTCCCGAAGATCGACGAAATGAAGGTGGGTCCGGCATATTCAGACATACATACCCACAGGAGCGAAAGGCTCAGCAATTTCCTCTTCACAATGGGGATGCATTACTCCAGGAAAAGCGGCCAGGGTTACGATTTCTATGGCATCAGGCAGTATGTGGAATCCGACGACTTCAGGCATATTGCCTGGAACAAGTATGGCTCCATTGACGGTGAAGACCTGTATGTCAAGCAGATGGAGGAGGAACGTCAGATCGACGTCTACTTCATAATCGATTACAGCATTGGCGTGAACCAGGGGTCCGCTGACGGAAGGATGTATGATCACGTCATATCTGCGGTGCTAAATGCGGCTTATTCAATAAACAAGAACAGGGATGGCGTTGGTTTCCAGGTAATTTCCAGTGAAATAGATGAATTCATCCCTGCGCAGAAGAATGCAGAGCCCATTAAGAAACTGGAGAAGCTTGTTGCCAACCTGAGGCCGTCCGGTAATTTCAGTATCGACGATGCCTTTGACATGGTCAAGAAAAGGGTCAAAAAGAACGCCGTCATATTTGTGATAACGCCATTCTCCTTCCCTGAAAAGTTTGTAAAGGCAGGTGGGAGGAAGTTGCACACCGGCAGGCCAACTTACATGTTCATACTTGATTCCTACGATTTCGTTGAGAAGCGCGAAGATGAAATTTACAGGAAGCTCATCCTCAGCACAGAGATCAAGGAGAGGAGGTACCTGAAGACGGTAACCGGCTTCTTCAACGGAATTGGAATCAAAACCGTTGTGTCAAGGGACAAAGATCTTCTGGCACGGGTTCTGTCAGAATACAGGTATGCAAGGATGCAGAACCTGGGGAGTTGAAGATGGTGGAAGAGGATGCCTACAAGATGATGCCGGTGAACGCGGCCATAATGCTTCCGAGCATTGTTCTGGCAGTGTATGTCGTGCCGCATCTGCTGGGGATAGTTTACACCGTGCCCTTCTTCGTGCTGGGCTTCCTTCCAATAATAAGGAGGTTTGCCCCGGACTACATAGGGAGGAACCTGTATCCGGCAGTTGCAATCTTTGTACTGCTTCTGATTCTGCTGAACCTGCTCATTGCAATCGGGACGGTCCCCCACAGCGGACTGGATTCTTTTCTGGTCATACCACTGAACATTGAGACGGCCATCACCCTCACCATGGCACTCAGCGTTGCCTCAGTGCTGGAGGGGATTTTTTCCAGGAGCCTTGCCCGTTCCATTGGTTACATGACATTCTCGCTGCTTCCACTTCTGGATCAGGTCTTTGTGCTTTACCTGATGCACCAGTTTGATTACGGGTATGTCCAGGCATACTACTCTGCATACACCCAGCAGTTGATGTCCCTTCTGGCACTTGTGGTGACAGGATCAACAAACATCTTCGGCACCAATTTTGCGCCACCCTTGTCCCGATACAGTTTTCCAATAGATCCAGTGATGCTTGCCTCCATGATCGTATCCCTTGGGGCTATCCTCTTTTATTTCATCTTTGTGAGGGAAAGCAAGCTCAGGAGTGAGGTGTTTTCAGGTGTTGCGAGTGCCCTCATGCTTGGGGGCATACTTGGTTTCATTGTCTTCTACATGGTAAGGCTTGCAACCCCATCAGGGTACCAGCTTTTCATAGCTGCGCTCGCACTCATAATAACAGTTTTGTATGCTGGAAGATCAACGCCGGAAAGAAAGGCGAGAAAGAAGGGAAGCAAGAAGCAAAGCAATGACTGGTAAGGTTATTTATCACCTTTTTATTACATAACTGTGACCAGCACAGAGATCCGCAACGCCCTGATAGTTACCCAGGACAAGGACAGGAGAGTCCTGAGGGGCAACATATACATTGAAAACGATACAATCAAGTCAGTTGGCACCCAGGAACACGGTGCTGACAGTATAATCGACGCTTCGGGGAAGATTGTTTCTCCCGGATTCATAAACACCCACTGCCACGTAGCTATGTCACACCTCAGGGGAAAACTTGATGATATGCCTCTGGGAAAGTTCCTGGACAGGACATTCAAGCTGGATGCCGAAAGGACTGATGAAGGGATTTACAATTCAGCACTTCTCGGCATGTATGAGATGATGGATTCAGGGGTCACTTCATTCCTTGACCTATATTATGCAGAGGACAGGATTGCGGAAGCTGCCAAGAAGGCTGGCATCAGGGCATTTCTTGCATGGAATACACTTGATGAGGACAAGACTACCCAGAAAGGAAACCCCAGCAAGAATGCAGATGATTTTATTTCAAAGTACAAGGGCCGGGAAATGATTTCCCCTTCCATAGGCGTCCAGGGCGTCTATGTGGCTGGGGATGAGACATACCTTAAGGCCAGGGAAATAGCGGAAAAGCATGACACCATTGTGCACGGCCACCTTGCGGAGACAAGGGAAGAAGTGTACAATTTCATGAAGGGAAACAAGGGAGTCCGGCCAACGGAACACCTTGACAGCATAGGGTTCCTGAACCCCAGGTTCGTGGCCGCGCATGGAGTCTGGAACACCCTCCACGAGATTAAGCTGCTCGGGAAAAACGGCTGCAGTGTCTCATGGAACCCGGTGAGCAACACAAAGCTTGGAGTTGGTGGGATGGCGCCAGTTCCCGAATACATTTCAAACGGCGTTAATGTGGGCATTGGGTCAGACAGTGCCGGAAGCAACAACAACCAGGAGCTCCTCCAGTCAATGAAATTCGGTTCCCTCTGGGTGAAGAATGAGAGGTGGAACCCTTCAATAACCACTGCCCAGGGAATCCTCGACATGGCTACGGTCAATGGGGCGAGGGCATTGAAAAGAGATGACATAGGGAGCATTGAGGTGGGCCGGAAAGCTGACCTTGCATTCTTCAGCATGTCGTCCCCACGGCTGATCCTGACCACTCCTGAAACTGCAGTTGCGAATATTGTATATTCTGCAGACACTTCTTCAATATCCGACGTGATGATAAATGGCAGATTCGTCAAGAAGGACTGGATGCTTGTTGATTATAACCCGACAGAGCTTGAGGGACGGATTTTTGTCTGATATTTGTTTTTAAGTTATATTATGCCTCAATCATAGAAAATATATAAAGCCAAAGGCAATCAGGAGATGACGTATTATGAGTTGGCAAGAAGCCGAAGTCAGGGAACTTAAGGTTGGAAGATACATGCTTGTTGATGATTCACCAAGCAAGATCATGGAAATTACAATGTCAAAACCCGGGAAACACGGCGAGGCAAAAGCGAGGATCGTTGCCATCGGGGTATTTGATGGCCAGAAGCGCAGTATAGTGTACCCGGTGAAGCACAAGGTAAAGGTGCCTATCATAGAGAAGAAGAAAGCTCAGGTCCTCTCAAAAGCAAACAACGAAATCCAGCTGATGGATTCCGAAACCTTCGAGACATTTTTAGTGCAGGCTGAAGAAGCTGAAGCTGAACAGATTGAACCCGGAACGGAGGTAACCTATTGGGAGACAATGGGAACCAGAAAGATCATGCTTCAGAACTGAGCCTGCTTTTTTCACACAGGAAGATCGCCGACGCCCAGGCCCCTTACGAGGAGGCCAGGTACGTTATTTTTGGAGTTCCATTTGACGGAACTTCAAGTTTCAGGAGAGGTTCAAGGCTTGCCCCCGACACAATAAGGCTTGCATACGACAACCTCGAATCCTTTGATTTCCAGTACAGAGTGAACTTTCCGGATATCCCCATCTGTGATCTTGGGGACCTCTATGTGGAAGAAGATGCCGAGGAAGTTGTCAATGACATAGAGCGTTCTGTCAGGCATATGGTCAATGACGGAAAAATCCCAATAATGCTGGGTGGAGAACACTCGCTCACCACTGGCCTCGTGAGAAATTTCCCAAACAGTACCATGATTATAATTGACGCACACTCTGATTTTCGCGACGAGTACATGGGGAACAAATTCAACCATGCATGCATCACAAGACGGTCCCTGGAGATTCTTGGACCCGGAAAAATCTTCTCAATCGGCACCAGATCAGTGTCCAGGGAAGAGTTTGAGTCTCCTGAATGGAATGATGTGAGGTTTGTAACAGCCAATGAGGTGAGAGAAAAGGGGATCTCCGAAGTGATAGGGGAGATCGAGAAGAAGGCTGGAAGCCAGATCTATTTCTCCATCGATATGGATGGAATTGACCCTTCAGAAGCTCCCGGGGTGGGCACGCCTGAACCATATGGAATAGGTTCAGATGACGTCAGGGCACTGATCAATCATTTCGCAGAAAGGATAGTGGGATTCGACATTGTTGAAATGACACCGGTCTATGACAATGGCAACACCTCCATGCTTGCTGCAAAATTGATCCAGGATTTTATAGGAAGCCGGGAAAAAAGGGCTTGAATGCGTGCATATGCCTATTTCTTTGCTGCCATGAACAGCTGCCAGACGTAGCTTTTGTCAATGGACCCGTGGAACTCCTTCTCAATCATGTCGCCAATGCATGACAGGAACCCTCTCCTGTTGGGCTCACGCATACTTATGACGTCGGAATAGGTCTGGAGTAGCTTCAGGTAGGTTTCAGAGTCATATTTTATGTTTTCGGCATAGGGCTTGTCTATGACAGTGCTAAACAGGCTCCGGAATTCACCTTTTCTCCTGAATCCCTCTGCCATTGCAGCTTGTAGGGTTGGGTGGAGGTAATCTCCTGTAGAATTGTCACTCCATTTTCTGTAGCAGGCTTGAGATGCCATCGGGAACCCGTCAGTATGCCCATCGACATGCACAGTATCGATTATGGCAACCATCCCGTTCTGTCTCAGTGCATCGGCAATTCTACGGACTCTGGTGTCTTTGTCAAGCCAGTGGAAAGCTGTGGCTGAAACCACCAGGTTGTACTCCTCATTTTCAAAATCCCACGTGTCAAAATCGCCCACTGAAATTTTCGTACCCTGGAAGTCAGAAAGGTTCTTTCTGGCAATACCCGCAAGGTTTTCACCAAGTTCTAACCCATGAATAAGAAGCCCCTTTCTGGCAAGAGCCTTGGTCAGTTTGCCAGTACCTGTACCAATTTCAAGAATCTTCGATTCGGAACTGAGTTTTGCAGTTTTTATAAGATCGTCTATCAGGGCATCCGGATAAGAAGGCCTGACAGAGTTATATATTTCAGGCACAGAATCGAATACAGATTCCTTTGATTTTGAGGGGCCCCTCATTTGAGTTCAAAATGCGAGTTAATGTAAAAAGAATGGCGTGTTTTTATTTGAAAAAGAATGGATTTAGAGTCCCAGCCTGCCGGCCAGTTCCTTGCCCTTTGATATTTCAATTGTACACGGTGTTGGCAACTTTATTGATGCTTTATGCAGTGCATTTCTCAGTTTGATTGCCCTTTCAGGGGTTGTTCGTCCAACCATGATTATGTCTCCTGCATTGACTCTTGCAGCAGTTCCCACAGGCCTTCCAAATGCGTTCCTCATGCCTGAAGAAATCCTATCTGCTCCAGCTCCGGTTGCCATCTTGTGCTCTCTGAGAACATGATGCGGGTAGGGCCTTATCTGAAGGAAATAGTTATCTGGGGTAGAGCCTGCAAGCATCTTCCTGTTCACCGAAATCCTGGCAGCCTCGAGAGCAATGTGCCTTATCTGGCAAGATTCCCTGGCTATTAGTTTAAGCTCAATTTTGAAGTCCCTGTGCTGATTTCCATGAACAAAGGTTGTGATCTTGGGGTACGGGACACCTCCCATAAACTCCCTTCTCGTATAAGCCGGACCTGAAATTTTAGTGTACATTCTTGCGGGTTTAGTTACCATCGGAATTCTATCCGACAGCCCGTCAGAATATAAAAACTAAGCGTTTCCATCTTAATTTGATTGGATTGCAGTCTCATATTCAGGTGTGATCGTGTGACCGGTGGAAATTTCTCATTGGATTTAAAACTGTATTTGATAACATCAGATATTGGATCACATTGGCCAATCTATGCCTGGATGATGAGAAAAAAAGTTTTCATTATTGCTCTGGAAACACTCAAGGTGTTTCATCCTCAGCGATCGCCATGTGTGCCACCTCCTAAGGCAATATGAGTTCAGGCCATGCCAAGCCCCAGATCAAAACCTGCACTTTGAAGTGGGCAATGTATGGATGTGTGTCAATGGAACAGAAATTTTCAGGAAGAGAAATGGCCCATGATTTTTCTTTATTTTTTTAAAAATTTCATTTTTTTGTTTTTTCTAAAAAGATATTATTGTCATATAGTTTGAGGACTGAATTTATCGCCTGGGTAACATGCATTTGTTGAGGCTCCGAGAAGTGCACTATACTCAGGATCTGGCCCTGACTCAATTCTTATTTTCTGAGTAATTGCAGAGAAAAGCCAGAGTCGAGGTGACGGTCTGATCCATCAAGAATTTGCAATATGGCGCTGGTTTCCTTGGGGACCATAAAACTTCTTTTTGCGGAACCGTGAAGGGGACCAAATCTCAAGGAGGATCTGAAAAAGGCCTCTACTGCAAGGGCCTGGAAAAGTGGAGCTTACCAAGGGCAGATGATTCTGCGTACCCTGCATGATTCCTGTTTATGTATAGCAGGGAGGCCAGTTGATGCATTTTGGCGGGAGAGGGATTTGTCTCGAAAAGGAATAATATAACTTTCTTAAATACTTACAGTAATCCGCATACCGGGAACATTATATGAATGGTAACTATTCCCAGCCATGGAAAAAAGGAAACTCATAGATGTTACACACATATCTTCACGGGGGTCATCTTTCAGGATCACACTTCCAAAGAAGATCATCAGCAGGCTTAACCTCTCTGAAGATGACATAATTGCGTTCTATGAAGAGGATGGGGTCAAGCTGGACAAAATCCAGTAGTTTAGACATTTTTATGTGGGGGTTTGCACTTCCCTTTCTGTGCTCACCAGCAAGGGAATTGATGTACCTGCGAAACTGTTCATAAGCAGCCTATTTTTCGGGACTGGGTGGTTCAGCCTCAGTTTCGTGTTCCCACTTCTTGCCCAGGATATCGGCTATTCATATGTAACCATAGGGATCCTGGGATTCATTGCAGCACTTCCCTTCCCATTTGTCGCATACATTTACACAAGGTCCGGGCACAGGATGCTCAGGTACGGCACCCTTGTTCCACTTCTGAGCCTGTCAGCGCTGTCTGTTGTTTTCTATTTCTTCTTCAGGCCTTACTTCATCCCCCTGACGGTGACGGCGAGCATTATCCAGTCACCCTGGTGGATCGCCACAGAAATATCCATTGGGAGCTTCAGTGGGCAGAAGAATGCAGAAAAATACTCCGCCGGTTGGGGAATTCCCAACGCAATTGCGCCAATCTTCATGGGAATCATCCTGGAATACACAGGATATAAGCTGGTTTTTGTCATTTCCATGGCCGCATTCATTGTTGCTGCTGTGTTCTCACCAAAACCTGGTGTATTCAAGGAGACTTCTGGAAAGGCATCGGTCCAGACTCCCTACATGCTATCCCTTTTCTTCGCTGGCCTTTTTTCAGGTTTTATCTATTTCGTGATGGAACCTGTGCTGAAGGCCAATCATTTCAGCTACGTCACAATTGGGGGAATGGCTTCTCTGTATGGGCTTGTGGCAGCCATTGGATACATACTTCTGAATTATGCAAAGGACCACAGAATTTCAACATACAGCGCACTCTCCGGCATTCTGGTCTTCCCAACCGCGTTCATAGGCCTCTCCATAAACCTCTATACGGTTATTTTCGCAGTGGTACTTGCCGGGTTCGGAGTGTCAATAAGCATGTCAAAAGTCCTTGCCTACATTACGGATTCATCGGACATAAAGAAAGGAGTGTTTCTCTACGAGGCCTTTTTTGGGACTGGATTTATGTGTGGCTCACTGGCACAGGATGTGCTTTTCCAGTTTTACGGAAGGATAACGATCTTCCTACTGTTCCTTCTGCCCCTGATCTATGGAATATGGGTTCTCTTTGTGAAGGAACATCCAACGTAAATGTCAGTTCCGGGTTGCCCTTCCCAATTCTATGGAGATGTTCTTTGGGCCAATTGCATCCTTCTGCAGTTCATGCTCACATTTCTCGCATTTCAGTGACATATCGGAAGCCGTGACATGAAAAATCGTATTGCCACAATGGGGGCACCTGCTGTATATGAATGGCTCTATCCGGGGAGTTTTCCTGGCTTCCACCTTGGGAGGCTCCAACTCCTTCCCTTCCTGATTCTTCGGAGCTTGGGGCACTATGGAAACCTGGAGCAGTGAATACACTCCGAGAAATCCAAGGAAGAACAGAAAGAGTGGAAGTGCCGTGCTAAGGGCCATGTTGCCCGCAACCAGGGTTGCGGTAACATTGGTCATTGAAAGGGAAAAGTTTGTGAGGAATGCCTTGAGAAATCCGTATCTCAGGAAAATTATGTTGAGTACAGTGAACGAAACAAAATTGGACACATATCCGAGAAGGCTTCCTGAAATGAAAAGAGTAGAAAAGAGGGATATTCCCATGGATATGACCAGCACATTGACACTGCTGCCACCATAGGATCTGAGATACTTTGTAATAGGTTCTCCGCGCAATGCCCCGATGATGGCCAGCACAACCGAGAGGGGCAGGTAGACAAATAAAACGGTCTGTTCAAGTGAGAGGAAAGCGAAGACAAAATTCTGGACTCCCAGTTTCTCCTGGAATGGGAACATGCTGGTGATGTTGGGCATGAAATAGGTAAAGAACTCGGTGAGAATAAGCTGGAGCAAGATATATATCATCAGAAAGCCGTAAAACTTTCTTGTGCTTTCTCTCGAGAAACTGTTAGAGATGTTCCCTCTGTTCACGAACAGCGAGAAAATTGAGAATATGGCCAAGGCAAGCGTGAGGCCAGCCGTAAGGTAGATGAGACTGGGAGTCAGGGCAAAACCCATGATCCCGGTAACCTCAGCGCCAAGCCCCGATATTCTTCCTATATCGTTGAAAGTTGAAGGGAGTATGGAGACGAAAGTGAACAATGCTATTGCAGTCAGAATTATCCCTGAGACCGCAATGATGCGCTCTCCGAGAGTCCATTTGCCACTTTTGCCTTCCATTGCATTGCTCCTACTTCAGGGTTATATTTATTCTTCTGCTTATTTTTCCCTTCACAAGATTGGTCTTGAACTCTATCTCTCCAATCTCTTCAGTGTTCCTGACGTTCGTGCCAAATTCCAGCTGGTCAGGAAGCCCCTCAAGATGGAGTATACGGATCTGATCGTAATCGGGCACCCTCCCCTTGCAGATTTTCATCTTTTCCTCATTTTTCATGAATTCTTCTTTTGGCATATATGAGAAAGATGTATCTTTCTTGGTCTGCGCAAGCTTGTTTGCCTCTGCAAAGAGTTCCTCAACCTGCTCTTTGGTTATTTCACCCAATTCAAGATCCACCCATGCCTGGTCATCATATGTCTGGTTGATCCTCATGGTTGCACCGTATTTTGTGTATGCAAGCCCGCTGAGTATCTTCAGTGCTGTTCTGAACCTCATGTGCATATACCTTGCATCCCAGTCAAGAATCTGCTTCACTTCTTTTCCATCCACATCGTCCGGAAATGTGTCGTGTGAAATGAGGTGGATACTCTCACCGTCGGACCATGTGTCAACTATCATGTACTCATTGTTGTCAATGATCACTTTTCCCCTGTCATTTGGCTGGCCCTCACTCGTGGGATAAAATATTGTCTGATCGACAATCAGGTCAGTAAACTCATGCCACAGTGCTTTTCCAGTGGACTCTTTCTGATACTGATCCTCAAGGTACTGAAGTTTTGTTTCCATCATCAGTTCATTAATGCGCTGGGATATTTATTTTTGATTGCTCTTTCACAAACATTGAGTGGCGAATATCTTCCACCCTCATTGCCATTGAGGCAATAAAGCCAAAAAGGGCTGTAGGGCAATGGTTTAGTAATAAAATTCCTTGATCATATGTGGAAGTACCTCAGCCCAGAAAAAAACCAATGGGGCGCCTAAAGAACGTTTTGATTATAGTTGTTTCTGTGGTGGTCGCATATATTGCAGTGACATCCATCCCATCCTTTATTCTCGGGCCTACCCTGAACAACAGCAATTTAGAGGGATTCTTTGCAGGAAGCGGAAGCACAGTTTATCCCCACGACCTTTACTTGGCCGCAAATTTCACACTTAATTCAACTTCAAAAATCAATGCATCATACGGCGGCACAAGCAGGATTATTTTCCTTGCATTCGATCAGAATGAGCTTGATAGGTACATTTCAAACCAGAGCATTTCACCCAACCTGTTTGAATCCAATGCCACCTTATCAGGCTCCGCTAATTTTACAGTTGGCGCCGGGACTGTATACCTTACCCTTTATGATCCGGGTAACGCATCAGCAATGGTGAGTTACAGTTTTACTGCCACCAAGGTCACGTGACCTGCAGTTGAATAAGCACGCCCCTTCACGTGGGGCTGCAGATATCTAACGGATGAAATAAGTATATGACTGGGTTTGCCATAGACCTTGGTGCCCCAGCAAGAACTCAACTATATTTACGGACTGTACAGGCAGGGAATAAAACTTGACCTTTCTGTGACTAGAGAATTTTCCAAGCTAATGGGGCAACCAGAAAAAAAATTCAAAATTCTTCATGTGGCTGGCACGAACGGAAAGGGCTCCACCGTTTCCATGATCTACAACATGCTTATGAAGAAGTATCACACCGGGATATACACCTCTCCGCATCTGGTAAGGTTCAATGAAAGGATCATTTCGGATAGGGATCCCATTACCGATTCAGAACTTGTGGATTTTGTGAGGCAGAACAAGGATCTGATTGAGCGGCTTTCCAAAGAGAACAGGAATCCCACATTCTTTGAAGCTACAACCGTTCTGGCTTTCCAGCATTTTGCAGAGAAGAATATGGATTATGCCTCGGTTGAGGTAGGATTGGGAGGGCGCCTCGACTCTACCAATATTGTCACACCAGAGGTCAGCGTGATAACTCAGGTGGGCTACGAGCATGCAGACAAGCTTGGCTGCTCCCTCACTTCAATAGCTGGCGAAAAGGCAGGCATAGTCAAGGAAGGCATTCCTGTAATACTCGGGGATTCCAAGAGGGAAGTGGTGGAAACAGTGAGGAGAATCGCCCAGTCAAGGGATTCTGAGTTTGTCCACGCTCCTTCGGTTACGGAGATATCCAATCTTGAAGCAGATCTTGGAGGAACAAGATTCACACTTGGCACCCCCAGGAGGGAATACAAGATAGACCTGCGATTGCTTGGGGAATTCCAGCCCTCGAACGTGGCATGTTCCATTCTGGCCATGGAAAACTCCAAGGCAGATTCCATCACAAAAAGCGACATTGAGGCAGGAATTCGGAATACACGTTGGCCGGGGAGGATGGACATAATAAGAAAGGATCCAGTGGTCATGGTCGACGGGGCGCACAATCCCCAGGCTGCAAACGCACTGAGGATTTCACTCAAGGAACTGGGTGTCAGAGAACCGACGCTTCTGCTGGGCATGTTATCCGATAAGGACGCTTTCAGCTTCCTGAGAATAATGAGGGAGGTATCCGCCAAAGTAGTGTTTACAGCTCCTGATGAGCCTTACCGTGCAATTCCGCCAGAGAAGCTCAACGCCATTTCCGGCGGGATTTTCAAGGATCCAAAGATAATTGGCGATCCCATCCAGGCCTACGAAGCTGCGAAATCAGATTCAGATTTTGTGGTGGTCGCAGGCTCCCTTTACCTGGCGGGTGCAATAATGGAATATGAGAAGGCTCCTGTAATGCCCTTCGCTGAGCTTTAACTTTTTGATCACAAACCCGTTTACTCTTCTGGTCAAAAAACATTTTAGTACTTTCAACCGCTTTGCATTATTTACCGGTATTCACATGAATTTGTTTTCAAAATATTCTCGTTCATCTAACTTGCTCGATGGTGACCTCGGCCATTTGAGCGGTTCATTTGTGCCAGACTCATTCCCTCACCGTGAAACAGAAATTGACCACATGGTGCGTGTGTTGAGCAGCATAATGCGAAATTCCCGCCCTTCCAACATAGTAATCTACGGGAAAACGGGGACAGGCAAGACCTCAACGACAAGGTATGTCACAAGAATGCTCATGGATATAGCAGGCGACAAGGTCAGGATTTGCTTTGTAAACTGCCAGGTTCACGATTCGCCTTATTCAATACTGACCACTCTTGTGAATGAGCTTTCAGACACTCCAGAGGAAGATATTCCCGCCATGGGCTGGCCACTTGACAGGATTTATACCGAGTTGATCTCAAGAATCAACAAGAAGGGCGGATACTACGTTCTTGTTCTGGATGAAATGGACAGGCTGGTCCGGAAAAATGGAGGGGATTCGCTCTATGTACTGTTGAAGATTATTGATGATTCAACAGAGTCCAGAACATCACTTGTGGGAATAACAAATGATGCCAACATAATGGATGGTCTTGAGCCAAGAATAAAGAGCAGGATGAACCAGGAAAACATCATGTTCACTCCCTACAATGCTTCTGACCTGAGGGATATCATTTCCTTCAGGCTGAATGGGATTGTGAAAAATGACGTCATACAGGAATCCGCCATTAACTTGTGTGCAGCAATAGGTGCGCAGGAGCATGGGGACGCAAGAAAAGCCCTGGACCTCATGAGAATCGCAATCGAAATCGCTATGAGGGAAGACAGGAAGCAAATTTCAGACAAGGAAATCTACGAAGCCAGAGACAAGTTCGAAATGGATGTCGTCAGGGAGGCAATAAAGACATTGCCACTTCAGAGCAAGATAGTCCTGCTTAGCTCAGTGGTTACACAGGAAGTGAGCACCAAACTCATGATTACAGGGGAGATATACGAGAACTACAGGCACATATGTTCTGAGATGGGCTTCATGTCACTTACAAGCAGGAGGGTTAGCGATATACTTTCTGAACTTGAGGAATTCGGCCTCCTCGCCACCACCACAAGAAGCATGGGAAGATACGGCAGAACCAGGTTTATCAAAGTCATGGGCCAGCTTGACCTTTTCAAGAGGTACCTTCTTGAGGATCAGAACCTGTCCTTGTTCCAGGGCTCAAAAATCACCAGGCAGTCAAGATTTGAAAATGTTTTTGACGCTTCTGGCGAGAGAAAGATGAATGAGAGCGAGTTTGAGAGAAAACTCTCAAGCCTCACGGACCAGGATGCCAGAAGTTCTTAATCGTATTTATCCGGGAATATGAAGCACATGTCATCCGCAATCTTCACCAGGGACAGACCATGCCTTGCAGCAAATTCGTCTGGAGCCTTGGTCCAATCATAGTTGTCAACCACAATCAGGAATTTTTTCCTCAGATTCTTGTAAGCGGTCTCAAGTTCCCATGTGACATGCTCATAAGTGTGCTGTGAATCGTGGAAGAACACGTCGAATGGGCCGAAGTAACTCATCTTGCTTTCAAGGGTGTCCTTTGTATTACCTATGACAAGATTCCACCTGTCTTTGTTTTTCTCAGGGACAAGGAACCCAACTGGCTTTTCCTCTTCATCTTCCCCTCCGTACCTCTGTCCCAAATCAAAGCTAAAAAGCCTCCCGCGGAATTCAGCTGTTGCATCAAGGATAGCTGTGGCGGTACTTCCCGGGCCAACTCCGGTTTCTGCGATCAGGGGTGCACGCATCAGCCTGACTCCTGTGTACAGCCAGCACAGTTCCGGCGGGGAAACCTGCCAGTAATTCCTGCCTCCTATTTGCCCCTGGACATAATCTATAATCTCATTGGCTTTCCTGAATGATTCCCTGACATCATCCTCACTGCATTCCAGAAAAGCAAGCAATTTTTCCTTACCTTCAAAATCCGGTTCTATCATGATTTGCTACCTTTACCTATTAGACTCACAAACTAAATGAATATTAAACTAGAAAATGATTTAGGTCGGGCATCGGCATTGAATATACTCGTTGTAGCAACAGTAGGCGCATTTCTTGGGGTCTCACTGGCAGGTCCGCCCGGGCCTGTTACAGCAATACTGGTAAACAGGTCTATGAAGTCCGTGGCAGCAGGCTTCTACGTCGGGATGGGTGCCATGACAGCTGACTTCATTCTAATGGTTCTGATACTGCTCTTTGGCCAGATCACTGACCTTAGCAGGTACAACAACTACATCTATGTGCTTGGCGCCTTTTTCTTCTTCTATCTATCGTATGCCATAGGGAGATCAAAAGAAGGAAAATCATCCGGGCAGAGGAAAGGCTCGGGTTACCTCGCGGGACTGACCATCGGCCTTGTGAATCCCATGCAGATAGGCTGGTGGTTTACCGCGGGGCTCAGTGTCAAACAGAAGTTTGGATACGAGACTTTCATATTCCTTTTCATTGGGATAATCGTCTGGGTCATTTTTCTTTCATACCTGATTTACAGGGCAGCTGCAAAGTACGGGGAAAAGGTCGAGGCCGCTGTCAAGATATTCAGCATCCTGTCACTTGGATTCTTTGGCGCTCTATTCCTGTATCTATCAATTTCAGGGTTCACCGGAATATGACTTCTTCAGGGACACAGCACAACAATGTGATTCTTTGATGATTTTATTTACGGGAATTTGTTTCACTCAAATTCATTAATCTTCCCTCAAAATAAGGTCCCATGGCAGGGATTTTGCATCCATTTTTTGTGTGAACGTGCAGGTGGCAGCGATGAAAATGACTCATTATCCTATGATTGCGAAAAAGAAAAAATAAAAAAATGGCCCTGTTGAGGGCTCACTTGATTATCTTGTCCGCGAATGTTGCTTCGACGTCCAGTGGAGTGTACCCGTCCTCACCCGCAACCACCTGTGTTGCCGGAGGGTTTGTAAGGTATCCGGGGACAAACTCGTTGAATCTCTTCGAGAAGCTTGGAACAGCCCTGTTGTCGAAGAAGATGCCGGTTGGAATTTTATCTCCCCATTCCAGGCCCTTCTCATAAGCCTTCTGGAATTTTTCGTGGATCTGGTCCTCATTTTCAGGAGTCACCACGGGGTCCCATGTTTTGTCGTCCTCAAGCTTGTAAACCTTATCCTTGTACCATTCCATTGTGTTTATGTTGTTATAGGTCGGGCAAGGCTGAAGGATGTCTATTACAGAGGATCCTTCGTGAAGCATTGCAGTCTTGATGATTTCCTTCAGCTGCTTCATGTCGAATGAGAAGCCTCTCGCTACAAAGGAGTAGCCTGCAGTAAGTGCAAGAGTTATGGGATTGACCTTGCTGAATACATTCGCCCTTGCGAGGCTCTTTGTCTTCTCTCCAAGGGCCATTGTTGGAGCGGCCTGTCCTTTTGTGAGACCATAGACCTCATTGTCATATATCATGATGGTGAGGCCACTGTTTCTCCTGCCTTCTGCCACAAAGTGGCCTGCCCCTATGCCCAGCATGTCTCCGTCTCCTCCCGGCACTATGACCTTGAGGTTTGGGTTTGACAGCTTGACACCGGTGGCGAAAGGTATGGATCTTCCGTGAAGCGTGTGCATGCCTCCTATGTTGAGGTAATGCGGCGTCTTGCCTGAGCATCCAATGCCTGAAACTGCGACCACGTCCTTGGCCTCGAAATTGAGTTCTGAAAGTGCCTGGGTTATTGATGTGAGAATTCCAAAGTCCCCACATCCGGGGCACCAGTCAGAAGTAACATCACTTTTGAAATTATGCGCCATTTACCAACACCTCCGTTACTTTGTTAGTTTTGCCTTCAATAATATCCTTTGTTGTTTTCAAAATTTCATCCTCCGTCATATGCCTGCCATTATATTTCAGGATATTGTGCCTGATCTCGATGCCAGTGTTCTGTTCAATCACAGTTGCAGCCTGAGCAATGAAATTGCTCTCAACATTGATCACAAGCTTAGCGTTGTTGAGAACCTTCTTCACAAATTCCCTTGGGAATGGCTCGAACATCTTTAGATACAGCAGATTTGCGGTGATTCCCTCTTCTTTCAAGTCGTCTATGACATCGAGGATTGGCCCTTTCTGGCTCCCCCAGGTGACAAAGGTAACTTCTGTTTCCTTCTCTCCAATGAGTTCAGCCATGTCTTCAGGCGGTATCTCCGAAACAAGGGTCTCAAGCTTCTTGAATCTCTTCCTCATCTGCATGTCCCTGACCACTGGGTCCTCCGTGACATGCCCAACTTCATCATGCTCATCGCCCGTCATCCAGAATACATCATTTCCAAGGTATCCGAATTCCGAAATGCCGCTTTCAGTGTCGAGGCTGTATCTCTTGAAATTGAGCCTGGTTTCGGAAGGCCTCTGGCCCTGGTGAACCTTGACCTTCTTTGTGTCAATTACAGGTATGAAGTCTGTCGTGTTTGCGAGGTTCTTGTCTATGAGGTGGATAACTGGCAGTTGGTACCTGTGTGCATACTGCAGTGCCTTCATCGAGTCGTATATGCACTCTTCAACATCGCCAGAGGATAGGACAATTCTCGGGAACTCTCCGTGCCCTGTGTTCAATGCGAACATCAGGTCGGACTGCCCGTTTCTTGTGGGAAGTCCTGTGCTTGGGCCTCCCCTCATGTACACTGTGACCACCACGGGCACCTCATCCATTCCAGCAAAGGATATTCCTTCTGCCATGAGTGAGAATCCCGGGCCGCTTGTTGCCGTGGAAGAGATCGAACCAGTTGCAGCTGCGCCCTGGGCCATTGTTATGGCTGAGATCTCGTCTTCTGTCTGGACCACCACAACTCCCCCTTCCTTGAGCCTTTTCTTTTCTCCGTCAATCAAATGAAGCACTTCGTGCTCCTCCATGATGGAGCTTTCATCACTGGCCGGTGTGATGGGATAGTAGGTCTGGAATCTCAGTCCACCCATCAGTTTTCCAATTGCTGCACCGTCGTTTCCGGTAAGAAGGAACCTGTTCACTTTGGGGAGAACTTTCAGTGTCTTTCCAAGGAATCCATGCTCCTCTGCGTACTTGTAGGCAGAGGCTACAACCGCAACGTTTCCGTCCACAACTTTGGGCTTGCTTGCGAAAACCTGCCTGATTGCTTCTTCGGCAAATTTCTGCTCAAGTCCTGCTATGCAAAGTGTAAAGGCTGATCCAAGTGTGTTGAAGTACCTTTTTGCAGGGCCATCCGAGATTGCGCTTGTCACAACATCCCCGAACGGAATTGCAACCGGGATTCCTCCCTTCTGCTTTGCCAGTTCAATTGCTCCTTTGACGGTGTTGGGAAGGTTGGCATCATCGAGGATCTGCTTGATTCTCTTTGAGGTGTCCCTCATAATTAGTCTGGCCTGGGAAAGTTCAGACGATTCAAAACTTGAATCATAAATTATCTTGGTGCCTTCCCCAATGTCTTCCATGTGCTCGAAAATAGTGTCGGGATCAAGTGCAACTAGAATATCTGCCGGGTATTTCAGAGAGCGTGGGCGCTCTTCCTTGACCCTCAAGTGGTTGTAACTGTGTCTCCCCTTTATGTTGGAGTGGTATTCCCTGACTCCAAAAACATTATATCCTGCTTCTGCAAAGGCCCGGTTGATCATGTTGGAAGAGGTATCTATGCCTCCTCCCTGCGGGCCGCCGATTGTTAAGCTTAGGTCCATAGGGTTATCTGGTTAGGATGTTTAACCAATTAAAATAATTTATTGGAATCTGTGGCTCTCGGATCGAAATCTTTCACTTCATTTATCAATTCTTTCAACTTAATATATTCAGATTTGGGCAAGATCAGGCTCAAGTGATCTCCTCGCCCCAATAATTATGAGTATGGGTGCCAGCAGCAAAAGGATGGACAGGCCAGTTATAACCTCCAGAAATGTGCACAGTATCCCCGCAATCATTCCGTAATATATGAGGGGCTGCCTAAGAATCCTGGAAGATCTGTTCAGGGCAAGCAGCAGTCCTATTGTGCCTATGATCCCAAACAGTCCTGCGAAGCCAGCCATTGCCAGGAAAAGTGTGTACTGGGAGGCAAGTGCCATGATATTGGCGCTGTTTGCAAGCCCATTAACAATATTGTCCAGTGTGGATGGGAAAGGGAATATGGAAGCTAGCCCAATTACAAGAAGCAGGTTTGCGACTCCTAGAATGAAAACCAGAAGTGAAGGGTAGTGCAGGGATCTGAGCTTCCTGGCCGGAGCTGTCATGAAAGCTCCAAGGCACAATGCAGACACTGAAGCCATTGCAATTGAGGCCATGGCCGCAATGGACTGTGCATTCACCAGGTTTCCTGCACCCATGAAGCTCATAACAGATTCAACTGTTGACAGGACAACCGATATGGCGTAAAGGACTGAGGATAGAACCAGGGCCCGGGATAGCTGCACCATCTCAGCCACGGGCTCAACTTCCGGTACGCCTTCTGTAGTGCTGGAAGTAAATTCTATTCGATGCTTACATGATGGGCAGTAGTAATCATCCTCGCCAATCTGGTACCCACAGTTTGGGCAAATGTTATGGGTTTCCACTAAACCCTCTATGAATATTAGACATAATTACATGACGGTCTTTTCAAGTAAAAGTGGACAAATGCATAAGGTCACTTGTAAGCAACAACAATTCCAGGTTCTACAATCTCTTCTCAAGCCTCTTTTTCTCAGCAGTCCCTTTGAAAGCCGTTGCTTTTGATAAGGTGGAACACTTAATCGAGATCTACAGCATTCCCTTACGCGAGGAGTGTTCGCCCCACATCTTTCAGTTTACCGGAATCCTCCCAAAAAAACGGCCGTGGATTCAAATCCATCGTCTGTTTTGGCCGTGCATTTCAACCGCCAATCTTTTTTAACAATTTCTAACTCAGGGATTGTGTACAAAATATATCTGCTCAGGAAGAGCAACAGGTCAGTGGTGGACAGGATGCTGGCCGATGACATCATTGGAAGGCAGGCGGTCACACAGAAGGATGCTGCTGCTTTCGGCCTTGACAGTGACAAGATTGTGGTTATGTATGAAGGCAGCGAAGAGGGCCACGACAGGTTAAAAGAACTCTTCGAGGAAGATCTTGTTTCCCTTGAACCTGAAAAGTCAGAAGAAGTTTACGCCAAGATAAAGGAAGAAGAATCCCAGGCTGAAGATGGAATGGGCTTTCTTTTCGGATAGGAATTCAGATGATCATAATCACTGGCATGCCCGGATCCGGCAAAGATGAGTTCGTCAGGGTGGCAAAGAAACGGGGGTTCATTGATGTCCACATGGGGGATACCGTGAAGGCTTTCGCTTCAAAAAGTGGGATTCCGGTAACTGACAGGGATATCGGTGCCTTCGCAACCGGCGAGCGCAAGAAACACGGAATGGACATATGGGCGAAAAGGACCGGTGAAAACATAATGGACCCGGAAAAGACTGTGGTCGATGGCCTGAGAAACACCGAGGAACTGCATTACTTCCGTGATCATTTCCCGGACGTTATTGTTGTCGCAATCTACACCAACAGGGAAGAAAGGCTCAGGCGCATTCTCAGAAGGAGCAGACCTGATGATGTGCGCAATGAAGTGGAACTGGAAAGCAGGGATGACAGGGAGCTTGGATGGGGAATCGGCAGAACCATATCTCTGGCCGACAGGATGATCATCAACGACAAGACACTGGAAGAATTCAAGGCAAAGGTCGGGGCATTCCTGGATGAGATACTTCAATAGCCCTTTTTTAGAATATAGTTTTTAATGGACTTGAAGAATATCTCGCCTATTGCGGTTTCACCGAATTTCTTCTTATCTTCTTTGCGATAACGGTAAAACATTCTCTCAGGGTGGGGCATAAGCCCTATTACATTTCCCTGCTGGTTGGAAATTGCTGCAATGTCAAAGTCTGACCCGTTGGGATTCCATGGATAACCACCATAGTTCCCCTTTTCATCACTGTAACGAAAAAGGATCTGGCCTTGGTCAATCAGCTTTTCAAGATTCTTTTCCTTGTTGTGTACCTGGATTTTGCCCTCTGCATGCGCCACCGGCACAAGGTACGGCTTTCCAGCCTCGAATGATTCTGAGAAAATCTTGTTTTCGGCAGTTCTGGCCATGTACGTGTTCCTGCACTCATACCTGTTTGAAGTGTTCTGCCCGAGGACAACTTCCCTCTGGCTGTTGTCATGCCAACCCGGCAGAAAACCAAGTTCGCAAAGGGCCTGGAATCCGTTGCACACGCCCACCACCGGCTTGCCTGAATCAACAAAAGCCTTCAGTTCAGGCAGGGAAGAATGGGCAATCCGGTATGCATAAATCACTCCTGCCCTGATGTAGTCGCCCGCTGAAAACCCGCCGGGAAGAAATATTGAAGAAAAATCTTCCAGGCTGACCCTCTTCTTCTGGAGCTCATTAACGTGGACGTAACGCGGGTTCAGGCCAACCCTCTTGAAGGACTGGAAAGCTTCATGCTCATTATTCGTACCTTCCATACGTATAATGGCTACACTTCGCGTCACGTCTGTTTCCGTTTACTGACCGCCTCTTCTCTCTTTGGCCTTGGGGCGAAGTTCGGATGAGCCGCACTTTCTGCACTTTGTCGCGTGTGGGGAGTTCCTAGCGTCACATTTCATGCAAATTTTCTTGTTAAGTCTTCTTTCAACTGCTTCTGGAAATGCCATAGTAAACCTACCGTTACCTTAATCAAATAACAGCGCAGTTATTGGTATTGACTATATGAACCTACTCATAATATGCGGGGGACAATGACCTGCCACAAAAGCAGGATTAGAACAACTGTGCTTGCAATATTCATCAGCGCCTTCAGGTTTCTTTCCTCCCTGAGGAACTTGTAGCGCTCCTTTTTGCTCATTATGATGAGTGAGTCCCTGAAGAACTGTCCGCCGTCAAATATCAGGAAGGGCAGAGCATTGGTTATGCCCAGCAGGAAATCAATCCAGAATAGCCAGTAAGCAATATTCACAAGGCCCCAGAACAGCGGGGCGGAAAATGGAACAGTAAAGAGAGAAGCAAGGCCCGCTGGGACAGGGTAAAGGTACACAAATGGAAGTGCAATGAAAGCGAGGCCCCCTGACCAGGGTGCAGTGAAAACAGACTGTCCTGATATGAGGTATTGCAGCGATGTCAGGTTGTTGCCAAGCATGCCGGCATAAACAAGGTTCACTCCAAGAAAACTCTCATTCTTGTAGGCCGGATTGTTCTGGCCGGGGTAATTCTTGGCGTAATAGTCGTATTTTGACATTGTGGGAAGTATGGTGGTGTTCTTGGTGCTCACGAGTTGCCCGGACACAATGCTGAATTGTTCTGTTACCAGGGTTATATTGGTTCCAGGGGCAGTTTTGTCCAGAACTCCCGCAAGTGTGGTATCATTGTAGACGGTTTTTCCGTTTATCGAGAGTATAATCGACCCCTGCTGGAGTCCATAATCCGACGCCGGAGTGCCAGAAGTGATTGTATCAATGGTCACTCCTGCAGGCAAAAGGTACACGCTGGTGGTATTGCCATTGTAGACCGTCACATTGTAGAGTTGCCCGGGATTGAGCTGTGAAGTGAGCAGGAGATTGCTAATCCCCCCTCCCGAGTAATTTCCAAAGGCGATAACCTCCTGCCCTGTTGATATATAGTGTGAGGCTGCTGAACCATCAGTTGTGTATTGAACATAGGCCCCGTTGTGCGTTGGTGTGGCTGCTGGGACCAGTACGAAGGCCACAAGGATCAGGGTGATTATGGCAATGACAATGTTTATGCCTGGCCCGGAGGCAATGAGCCTTCTACGGTGGACCGGATCAGCCTTCTCCACTTCCTCTTCGTCAGGCTCAACGAAAGCGCCAATGGGAATAATGAAAAAAAGTGCCCCTACTGATTTTACCTTGATTCCATGCTTCCTTGCAACTATGCCATGGAACACTTCATGGATAACAACTGCAATGATTAGGGAGGCAGTGCCATATCCTATTGGAATTGCGGGATTCAGCCCGGGAAATGCCACCAGCAGGTTAAGCGAGGGGGCGTTTGAAGGGGTTATGAAAAGAGACAGGTAGGGGCCATAACCGAGCATGAATAGGGCAAGGATGGCGCTGATTATGACAATCACAACCGACACTTTGCCGAAGACTATTCCCGGAAACCTGTTGGCGATGCGGTCAAGAATCTTCCGGTTCTTGACAAGCTTGACCATCAGAAATGGACCATAGCCTTGAAAATTCTTGGTTTTGGAAAGCCTTGGGGACAGGGCGAGTATTGCTATTACCCACAGGAAAATTAGCAGAATTACAAGTTCTAGAGTCCAATTCACAATTGGGTTAAGCCATACAATACTAAATAGTTACACACTTAAGAACGTGTTCGTTGAATGCTGAAACAGAATGGGAAGAAATTGTTCTATTGCCGATGCTGAAAAATTGCCCACAAAAAACTTTTATACTCATGTTAACAATGGTAATCCATGAAGGTAACAATATCTCACATTAAAGCCGATATTGGAAGTTTGCCAGGCCATACCACGGTTTATGGGCCCGTGGTTGACGAAGTCAAGAAGTATGTGGAAGAGCACGGTTCCTCGATACTTTCTGATTTCCGCATAAGCAGTGTTGGAGACGACATCCAGATCACAATGATTCACCAGAAGGGCACTGACAGCCCGGAGATACACGAGCTTGCATGGAATGCCTTCAAGGCAGGAACCGACTTGGCCAAGGAAGTAGGGCTCTATGGTGCAGGACAGGACCTCCTTAAGGACTCATTCTCCGGGAATATCAAAGGAATGGGGCCTGGAGTGGCTGAGATGGAGATCACTCCAAGAAAGTCAGAGCCATTCATCATATACATGATGGACAAGACCGAGCCTGGTGCTTTCAATTACCCAATCTTCAAGATGTTCGCAGACCCGTATAATTCCCCGGGGCTTGTAATAGACGCAAACATGCACGATGGCTTCATCTTTGAGATATGGGATATAGTGGAGGCAAAGAAGATATACCTGCCAGCCCCTGAAAAGATGTATGACATCATGGGAATGATCGGTTCAAAGGGAAGGTATGTCATAAAGAGAGTCCACACAAGGCCGGAGCATGAAAAGCTGCCTGACGAAAATGTGGCAGTAATCACAACAGACAAGCTATCCTTCATTGCCGGAGAATACGTAGGAAAGGATGACCCGGCCGGAATTGTGAGGATACAGTCAGGACTTCCAGCAGCAGGGGAATCCCTCGAGGCATTCTCGCACCCATACATGGTTTCTGGGTGGATGAGAGGTTCATTCAACGGACCATTGATGCCCGTTGGAATGAAGGACGCGAAGATGACGAGATTTGACGGGCCCCCAAGGGTTGTGGGGCTTGGTTTTGTACTGAAGGATGGCAAGCTGGCTGGCCCTGTTGATGTGTTTGACGACCCTGCCTTTGACGGTGCCAGGAAGACTGCGATCAAGGTTGTGGACTATCTTAGGAGAATGGGCCCATTCGAGCCGCACAGGGTTCCGGAAGAGGACATGGAATACACAACACTACCAAGAGTCCTTGAAAAATATAAGGGTCTGTTTGAGCCCGTAAATGAAATGAAGAAGAAAACAGCAGCCAAAGTGCAGACTAAGGATGTTGACTAATCTTTTTCTCCCTTTTTTCCCTAATTAAATTTCTCACGTCATAGAAGAATATGTTGTCATACGGGCAGGCCTCAATGCAGGATCCTGCCCCAACGCATTTTGAGCTTTTGAAAAAGCCCTGTTTTATGAATTGGCCGGGCAGGTCTCCAAGCCCCACCTCACATGCGGACACGCAATCCTTTGTTGGGCAGGTGACGCAGGTGTCCGGGCTCTTGACCTTGAGCTTGAAAAGCCCTATCTTGCTGAAGAATCCAACGAAGGTTCCAGTGGTGCACCACCCATATCTCCTGCATGGGCTCATGCCTGTGAATGGGATGGAAAAGAAGTAAACATACCAGAGGAAGTTCCATATGAAGAAGGAGAAGAAAACAATGGGGTCGATTCCATACAAAGTGAAGTTTCCAGCTCCAGAAGCTGTCTCATAGGAAAGGTATGAAAAGACAAGCATGAAAATCCATGATACCGAAATGAACGGATATACTGCAGCAGCATATTTGCTGCCGATATTTTTCCTGCTCATTTTCGATTCGTAATTGAAGGAAATCATGCTCTGCCCAAGTGTGCCCCCATACATGACCGCAGACGGGCATAAGGTGCTGCAGTAGCTTCTCCTGCCAAAAAGGAGTGCAAGGACAGCATATAGCGCATAACTGCCCAGAAGCGCCCCTATTATTGCCGGGTACATCCCTTCGAGGCTTCCTGCATTTGCCCAGACCGGGATAATGGAATAATAGCTCTGGCTGCCAAAATTCGGCCAGAAAATTGTATAGGCTGCAAAAGCTATGAGCGCTAGTGTGAGGTTGACCCTCTTTTCACGCCATTGAAGTTTGCGCATTCTGAATACAACCAGCGCCCCCATCTCCACGCCCATCACAATCAGGAACACGTATGAGTTTGCAATTGCGCCTATAACGTATGGAATGTCCAGGGCAATTGCAGGTATAGAGTAGCTTGTTACGCCACCGAGTGCCTGGGAAAAAGAGGAAAAAGAAGCCAATCCAGAGACTCCCACGGGCTTTATGGCGTTCAATATGGCACCAGAAAGCAGAAGTTCAGACAGGAATGAGAAAGCAAGAATAATAAAGAGAAAACGGGGGTGCTTGACCCAGCCCACCATTTTTCCCTTCTCGCGGATTCCAAGTGTTTCATTGAAGTAGTATATCATGCCTGCAATCATTCCAACTGCATATATGGCCCAAGCAATGTAAATGGGTCTCCCGTACAGATCCCCAATAAACACGCCTGCTGCCATAAGGGCGAAGATTATGAAGAGGTGTTCCAACTTCCTCATCTCGATTGCCGTTACTGTGTTCCTCTTGTTTGCTATCCACTCAAAGAGAATGATCATGAAGACAACCATGGAAGCGGTGAATGCAATTGTCAGGGCAGAAGAAACTGCAGTGCTTTGAAACATTGAAGGGGTAAGGGCAGCCATGGCAATAAGTGAGGAGAAAATAATCCTCTGCAGTTTTGTTTCCTTGAAATACAGAAGGATGAACAGCATCTCACTGACCATAGGCACAACGAACAGGATGCTGTTTATTCCAGAAGTGAATAATCCAGGAATTCCAGAAGAGCCTGAGAGCATAAGTCTCTGGGAAGGGTTGTATGCAATGGTGAAGAGGAAGGAGCCCATGGAAATCTCATTCCAGGCAAAAAGAAGGGAAAAGCCAAGCGCCATTCTGCCCGTAATCTTATTGACCTTGTGCTTTGCGGAGATCCAAAGGAGATAAAGTATGGCAATGGCCATGCTGAGCATTGAGACATTGACTGCCACAATAATGCTGAAGAATCCTTTGGGCGTGATAATGTAGTAATTCAGGGAATTCAGCATGCTTCCCATCATGGTGAGAACGAGAACCATGAAAGCCAGCCTTCGCATCGTAAAATCCTCGGAATACCTGCGCAGATATACCAAAGTATATGCGATGAAACTTGTCATTATGAGAATTACTGCAACTACTGCAATCAGATTCTCCATGCCCACAGATAACTGCCATCTATAAAACGGTTTGAGGACCGTTCTGGGCAAATGCCCTAAATTTTATTCGCTTAAACTGGAAAAAATATCGTTGCTGGAGTTCGGAGAGCGCGGCAAATTTGAATAATCTGCCACCTAACATCTTAGGTGGGAAAAAATCCCTAAATCACCATGGAACCAATATTTTCAGGTATTGGATGGAACACCCCAAAGAAAATTTAAATAAGGTATTTCAATCCAATCCCATGGAAGAAAAGGGTAGACTCATAGTCGCCTTTTTAGTAATCTCAATTGTAATCGGAATCGCCGTTTACTTTTTGTTTGGTTACCTCGCGACACTATTTTTCTACGGGTATCCGGGAGTGGCTGAAGCAAAAGCGTCGGATCCTACAATAACGGTGGGAATTGCATCCGCTGTTTTTACAACCCTGTTCCTTATGTATCCGGTCATGAAGTATGGTGACAGGAGCGGTTCAGGAGATGATTACAGGTGAAGGACAGAGAGAAACACGAACTCATATGGACCATTATTGTGGTTGCCATTCTAGTGTCCCTTGCGGCTCTCAATTTCTCATACATTGTGAACCACAAGCCAAATGTGGCACAGCCACTGAACAATTCAGAAGTGCCAGCAGGTTCCACGGTCATCAATGTTTCAGGCTATCAGTGGGCCTGGACTTTTACATACGGGAATGGAACCAGTTCAACTGATTACCTATACGTCACTGCAAACCACACATACACCTTGCAGGTTACGTCCAAAGACGTCATACACGACCTTCTCATACCAAGTATGGGCGTACAGGTATACGCAGTTCCGGGGCATCCGAACCAGGTCACTTTTGAACCAACCCACGCAGGAAAATACATCTTTGAATGTGTCGAGTACTGTGGTCAGGACCATTACCTGATGAGAGGATATATGGAGGTTTCACCTTAATGTCGGCAACAACTTTACTGGTTACAGCATCAGTGATCGCCTCGCTTGTTGCGATACTGATATTTGCTCTCTACTACCTGACTGCATCCAAGACTGAATCAATGAGCCTCACTGCCAAGGAAGAAGGTTATGAGGATTCAGGGGCCTACTGGCGAGAACAGGTCTACGGCAAGCCAAGGCCACTTTCATGGTCGATTTTCGTTCTGGATGATGCCAAGAGCATAGGTCTCAGGTACATTTTCACAGCCATCATGTTCCTCTTCATAGCCGGCTCATTTGGTGTCCTCATGAGGGTGAGTCTGTTTGACCCCAACCCAACAATCATAATGCCAATAATCTACAACATCCTCATGACGCAGCATGCAATCCTGATGATTTACATGTTTGCGGTTGGTGCAGCCCTTGGATTCGGGTACTATCTGCTCCCATCCCAACTCAGGCTCAAGAGGGACAACATGGGCCATTTCTCCTCCATCGCATACTGGCTCTGGCTTCTGGGAGGAGTTCTCTTCATAATTTCCAGGTCAAGCATGAGGTGGTACATGTACCCGCCCCTATCACTGCAACTGGAGCCATTTGGGGCTGGTGCCTATAACTGGCTTGCCGTTATTGGCATGGAACTTATTTTCATCGGGCTCACAATGGCCAGCGCGGTTGTCTTGAAGGTCATATTCATTGACCGTGCTGATGACATTCCACTGGCAAAAATGCCGGTCTTTGCATGGTCCGTGGTATTCACGCTCATCATGCTCCTTTCATCAGATGGGCCTCTCATGGTTGGGCTGGGAATGCTTTTCTACGATTTCTTCAACCCCGTGTTCTTCACAGGTGCGTCAAGCAATCCCCTGACTTTCGCGATCCTTTTCTGGTTCTGGGGGCATCCGATCGTGTACATTGCCATTCTGCCTTACTTCGGCCTCATGTATGACATAATCACGAGATTCACAAAGACTCCCATTTACAGTTACTTTTCAGGCGTCTTTTCATTTGCGCTCCTTATGGTGCTAAGTGAACTTGTTTGGGGCCATCACCTCCTGAACTCAGGCCTTGGAGTGGACTGGATAATATTCTTCACAACCACCTCTTTCCTTGTGGTTATACCATCCGCCCTGACCATATTCAACATGATTGGCACTCTCTGGACCGCCAAGAAGATCAGGCTCACAACTCCAATGCTCTTCGTCATAAATGCGATTTTCGACTTTGTCGTCGGAGGCGTACTGGGAGTTATGCTTGCAACGCAAGCGGTCAATGAGACGGCCCACGGGACATATTTTGTCACGGGCCACTTCCACTTTGTCTTCGTGGGGCTCACTCTGGGTGTGACTATGGCAACCTTTTACGTCCTCTACCCATCCTTCTCAAATGGAAGGGTATACAACGAGCGCCTTGCTAAATGGCACTTTTACATAACAGCGGTAGGGTCATTCCTGATGTCAATTTCATGGGCCATCGGCGGTTACCTCGGGATGCCAAGGTCGGTGGCAGGCTACTTCGCACAGTTCCAGCCATATCAGGACAGTGCCATCATCGGAGGCGTCATAATCGGAATCGGGCAACTTGTGTTCCTTTACAACATGGCATCCAGCTGGCTTTCGCAGCCCACGACTGATCCATACAACATACTCGAGAACAGGACAGAAACAAACCAGGAAATAGGGGGTGGCCAGTAGTGAGTTCCAATAAAGGCGGAGTTGTGGTAGCGCTTATCATAGTGATAGTGGTGTCGGCTTCCTTTGCATACATACTCTCAAGTCCTACCGGCGGAGGCCTACAGCCTTCCAAGAACCCAACCTCCTACACTCAGTACATAAATCTGGGCGCTGACGCCGCTGGCTGGGAGCATAATTACAACACGAGCCAGAGGAATCCCGTCCTGAACATAAAGGAAAGCACCCTGGTATACTTCAACGTGACAGAGGAGGATGGGGCGCCACACAACCTGTATATTGCATATGATGGGGCCTACTCTTCATCACTCTTTGCAAAACTCTCGGCCTCCCAGATTTCGAATCCAAAATCCATTGAGGGAAGCACAAACTACCAGATACTCTCTGTATCGCAGATAACACAGACCATTGGCCACAGTACTCAGGGTAGTTATCCGTTCTTCAAAACTGGAATATATACATACTGGTGTTCGATACACTATGAGACAATGGTTGGTTTGCTGATAGTGAACGCAACCACTGGTTCAACCAGTGCAGTGTTGACACCACTACATTCAACGGCATCTCCTGCCCCAACAGGTGTCTTGCCCTTAACATATTCCACATCTGGTTTTAATGCTGCACTTGCCTTGAACAGTATAGAAACGGTTGAGTAACTTGAACGGCAGGGACTTCGCTAAACTATCTAAAATCGAGATAACATTTCTGGTGGATCTGGTAGCTGTTGCGGCATTCCTGTCGAACCCATCATTTTCATCCAAGCTCATCCTGATACTCCCGCTGCTCGCCGCCGGCACACTTGGGTCAATGTCTGCTGCAATTTTCAACAACATATATGACATGGACATCGACGCCTCAATGAAGAGGACCAATTACCGTTCCAATTTCGTCAATACTGCCTCATACAGGAAGGTGTTCACCTATGGAGCCCTGATGCTGGTAGCCTCCATGGCAATTTCCTATTTCCTCATCAATTTCCTGACAATGCTGTTTATCTTTCTGGGTTTCCTGAGTTACGTATTCCTATACACAATATTCCTGAAAAGAAGAACCACTTGGAACATCGTCATAGGTGGAATCGCAGGAAGCTTCCCCGCGTTTGCAGGTTGGGCAACCGTTTCAAATTCAGTATCCATCACATCAGCATTCATAGCTTTCCTGGTGTTCTTATGGACACCAACGCATTTCTGGTCGCTTGCCACTGGTAACACCGAAGATTACAAGAATGCGGAAGTCCCCATGTTGCCCGCTGTCGTCGGAATATCAAAGAGTTCAAGGTACATAATTCTCAACACCGTGATACTTGTAGCATACTCGCTTATTCCTCTGGTTATCCACCAGATCAACGTCGGCCCGGCTTACTTCGTCATGGCGGTTGTGCTTGGCGCTGCAATGGTATATTACTCACTGCTTCCTGTAATGAGCAATTTCTCAAAACAGTCCTATAAGAAAGCCTTCCACTTCTCCAATTATTATCTTCTGATTCTGCTGATTGCCATATGTCTGGTGAACCTGGTACATTGAGCAGGCTGGTTTCTTTCTCTTCCTTTCTAAGATATATCAGCTTTCTTGCCTTCCTGGCTGGAGTGGGTGAAGGAATCGCCCTGGGAATAATTGTTGTTGATTCCAACGTGATGTTGCAGTTTTACCTGATCTTTGCCATGGTTTTGGCGGTACTCTCAGGTGCAATTCTTTTGAGATCGGAAAAGGCAGGGGTTTTCCTTTCCACTCTCCTCATGTTCTTTTATGCATTCGCGGTCTTGCTTTCCATTCCATACTTTAGGGTGTCGCTCCTGTTCCTTCTGCCACTTGTCATTGAGATAAGGAGTTTCAGCAGAAGTTATGGGTTCAGGTCCTCCGGCGGAATCTGGTTCCTGGCACTTTCACTTGCACTGGCAGCGATGCTTCTCATATCAGGACTGGTGAGAGCTTTCCCCGCCACTCAAAACATCGGCATGCTCGTGGCTTCGATCACCGACGACGTCACGCCAGGGGGAACCCCGCTTTTGTTCCTGGGAGGAATGGTGTTCTTTTCGCATTTCTTTGTTTTCTCCATCAGCCTGCAGGCACTCGTGATGTTCTCGGCACTTTCATTCATCCTCGTGGACAATTACTTCCTCATTGTGAGATTCCTGCGGGAAAACTCCAGAAGTGTGATAGGCGGGCAGGTGTCCGGTGCACTGACAGTCCTGAGCTGCCAGTGCGAAAGCCTTACCGCTGCGTTTCCTTCTATAGTCTCGCTGGTGCTCACAGCGGTTGTGCTTCCCCTCATAATGGAAAGCCTGGTGCTTGTGTTCCTAACGAACTATCTCCTTCGTACAAGGTTCATGGTTGGCAGGAGGTCCCCGTTCCTTGACAGGCTTTATCCGGTCCGCAACAGGGCAGGGCTTGTGATTCCTGCTGCCATCCTGCTTGTTTCCTTGCCCCTCCTGGAGACTGTAGGAGTTTATTTCAACTGGCAGACCAGCCTTTACTTCTACGGCTCAATAAATTTCCTGATGCTCATAGCAGGCATCTTTGCCTCAGTGCTGCTCTCCCTGTCAAAGGTGCTTAAAATTTCAATTTCCAGCAATTCGATCCATTTGCTGCTTGTGGGATTTTCAACAGCTGCAATGCTCATCTGGTTCTACCCTCCCCTCACGCAGTTTACAATATCCAATGGGTCCGCCTTCGCACTCATGAGCTTAGTAAGCTTTGCCGGGGGCATAATTGGTGGCTTTTCATACATTGGTGCAGGAGGTGAGGGAAGACGCCTGTTTCTCGAGTACCTTGCAATGATGTTCACGATGTTCACCATCGTGATCTTCTATGTCTCAATTCTCTCTGCCTATTCAATCTGGCCAAGTTTCGACCTGACCGAGCAGGTTATTTTCAGTGTTGGGGTATGGATCCTCACGCTCCCGTTCATGTGGTTCGCCACAAACATTGCCCTGAACAGCTCGGTGAGAATGAGGAAGGTGAAGGATGCGGCTTGACCCTCCAAAGCTTCTTGCCATACTGCTTGAGCCAGCCATCTTTGTTCTGTTTTACCTGATACAGGTCAACGTATACTTTTACTACCTTTATCTTGCAGCCACTCCACTGCTTTTCCTCCTGGCTTCATGGTATGTGGAGGACATCAGGAAGGCCTTGTACCGGGCCCTTCTCCACAAGGATGCAATCTTTTTGTTCTCATCACTGGCAATCTGGCTCTTCCTGTATGCTGCCACAAAAAATGGCCCTCTCTATGTTTTTGAAACGGCGTATTATCCCGTTTTCCTGGAGGAGTTCAATTTCCGCTTCATTCTGATGGTTCTCCTGAAAAGGAGGTTTGCAGATGGACAGGCTGTTGCTTTGCAGGCCCTGCTTTATGCCATATTCTACTCAAGCTTCCTGCTGTTTTATCCCACCGGGTTCCCCGGAGTATTTGCCGAACTGTTCTTCTTTGATAATTTTGCAATGGCAGCCATGTATGGGCTGATCTACTATTTCAGGAAGAATTTCTACATCGCAGCTACCGTACATCTTGCACTATATCTGATGACGGTCTTCCTTCCAGCCTCTCTTGGATGGCTCCCTCAGGTCACAACGCCTGTATGATCAGGCGGACAGTTCCCTGAGCTCTTCAGGAACCTTAGTCGGTTTCCTGTTTCCGTCTATGGATACCGCTACGACTTTTCCAGTTGCATAAACATCTTCAGGATCTTCGCCCGTAATGCGGTGGGCAAAGGTGAAGCTGGAATTTCCTACCGTTTCAATGGACGTTTCGAGGTAGACCTCCCTGTCCATCATTATGGATTTCCGGAAATCAACCTCAATCCTGGCTATGACGAAACTGACAGTCTTCTCATCAAAGTTCTTGAGGTATTTCCTGAAGAAAAGCACTCTGCCAAGTTCAAAATATGTGAGGTATACGGCGTTGTTCACATGTCCAAGCGTGTCCAGGTCTCCATACCTGATCTGCAATTTTGTCCGTAAGGCCGCGCTATTCATCCGAGATAAATCTCTGTATAGAATTAAATGATTGTGTGAATTTCATAAACAGCGGGTTTCCCTCAACGC
Organism: Thermoplasmataceae archaeon; assembly: GCA_046703545.1. Lineage (GTDB taxonomy): Archaea > Thermoplasmatota > Thermoplasmata > Thermoplasmatales > Thermoplasmataceae > JAJZOM01. The sequence goes on from JBJKSX010000003.1 coordinate 51,092, forward strand.
CCCTGACATATTGTATTCTTGATCCCGAAATCAGATCATGGTACTTCACCGCATCAGGGTCATGGTCAAGGTTTCCAGGCGTTCCGGTGATTACAAGGCACGGGGTCTCAAAGGATGACATCAGTGTAGAGTTCCCGGGATCGTATGAGGGATTTATGAAAACAACTTTCAAGGCATTCCTGAAATTCGCATATTCCCGTATCATTACAGGGGCAAAGCTGCCTGAAACTATGAAAACGCAACTTGCATCGCATAATCCTGCTAACTCAGTTACCGTTTCGGATTCTATCTGAGGGGAATTCTCTGTTTCAGGGGCCACAAGATAAACTTCCCCAGTTATCTTAAGCAAATTCTCCAGGAGTTTCTCCTCCCTGTGCTCCATGCGTCTGTCAAAAAGTGCAATAATTGGTGGACCCTTAATTGAAGCGGTCGATGCATATTTGAGAAGCAGCCCGGAGGGGAGGTTTCTGAGAATCTTGAAAGCCATGGGTGGATATGGAAATCAAGAAGAAGAAAACTTCTTCTCAAGGCAGGAAAACATTTCCTTTATGATCTTCTGTGCCTGGCCGCCAATTATTCTCTGCCCCATGGCGCCAAGTTTTCCCCCAACCTTTGCCTCTGCTTTCCAGTCCATTTTTGTCTTTCCGCCATCTTCATCGAGGTCAATTGTCGCCTGAAGGTCAAGTGTTCCCCCCATGCCCATCCCATTTCCGGATAGCTTGGCGTGGGAATTGGGTTCACTTTCCACAACCTTGAATTTTATGTTGAAGTCTCCCTTAATGAAAGCAAGGCCTACCCTTACAACCACTGAGTATTCTTCAGGAGAAATCACATTGAGGGACTTGAATCCCGGTATGCACCCGGATATTTCATTCGGGTTCATTATCGTTTCAAAAACCATGCCTTTGTTCGCATTTACTTCAAATGTTCCGTCAAAATTCATATTTTCTTCAACCCCTACTGTTGTTTTGAAATCGCGCTCTCTGTAAATAACTATTGCCTCACAAGTTCGTAACTCCTCAAATATAAGGAAAGAATTAAGCTGTAGATGAACCCTAAGCCATCCTCTCTGGATTTCTACGCGTTTCTTGAAAACTACAGGGAAAAAATAGTCGGTTGTTTCATCAAAAAAGTCTACCAGATCGCTGAAACAGATTTCCTCTTTCAGCTCTACGGCTCAGGTGTTGGAAAAAGTTACCTGGTGATTTCACTGAAGAAAGGCCTGTTGTTTTATGATGCAGAGAGGCCGGACGCCGCCACCCCCCTATCTATGCTCCTCAGGAAGTCGCTTTCAGAGAGGAAGGTTGTATCGGCAGAGCAGATCAATTTCGACAGGGTGGTAAAACTGACACTCCATACGGGCCAGGAAATCATACTGGAGATGTTCAGGGACGGAAATTTCATCATCACCAACGATGGAAAAATAGAGTTTGCTTCAGACCAGAGGGAGTGGAGAAACAGGAAGATCCTGAAGGGAGAGCCTTACATCCCTCCCTCTGCCAACAATCCACTTGACCTCTCTGATGAAGAGTTCCTGAATGTCCTTTCAAACAGTAAGGCATCGGTGGTCCAGACACTTGCCACCAGGCTGAATCTTGGCGGCGACATGGCAGAAGAGGTCCTTTTCAGGGCCGGGATCGACAAGCATATACCTGCCAGCAAGGCAGGAGGGCATCTTGATAAGATCAGGGAAGGCATAAGGAAGCTTCTCGAAGAAACAAAGGGCTCCGGGGCCCATTTCTACCAGGAGGAAAATCTTCTCACGCCCATACTCATGCAACATCTGGAAAAACCCGCTGACAAGTCCTATGATGATTTCAATTCAGGACTGCTGGAATACGTTCAGGTTCATTTTCCGACAGATGAGGGAAAAGATCCCATAGCCCGAAGAATAGATTCCATGACGAAAAGCATCGAGGAGTTCCAGAAACAGAAGGACCTCTCTTTCCTGAGGGGAAACATCATTATGTCCGACCTGCAGCATTTCGAAAGCATCATCAGGAAACTCAAGAAGATGAAGGACTCACAGAATCTCAAGGAGCTGAAGGAGTTCGAAGGTTTCACATTGGCGGGATACAACTCTGCCACCAAAGAAATTGACATTGAGGCGCAGGACACAATACTGAAACTCGACCTGAATCTCACGGCGGGCCAGAACGCAAGCAACTACTACCAGAAATCCAAGGATTTCAAGTCCAAGATTGAAGGCGCATACAAGGCAATTGAGGACACCAAGGCAAAGAGGGTGACCAAGGAGAAAGTCACCAAGAAAAAGAGGAAGAAGGAATGGTTCGAAATATACCACTGGTTTATTTCATCTGAGGGATTTTTAGTCATTTCGGGGAAGGATGCCAAGAGCAATGAACGGATTGTGAAGCGCCACCTGAAGGACAAGGATCTGTATGTTCATGCAGATGTTTACGGTGCTCCCAGCACAATAATCAAGACGGAAGGCAAGGAACCCACAGAAGCCACATTAAGGGAGGCTTGTGCATTTGCTGTATCCTTTTCCAGGGCATGGCCAGCGGGAATGACCACCGGGGCTGCATACTGGGTGTACCCGTCGCAGGTGAGCAAGACTCCAGAATCCGGGGAGTTCGTTTCAACAGGTTCCTGGATCGTCAGAGGAAAGAGGAATTACCTGTTTGACCTCCCCCTGAAACTGGCTGTGGGAATGGGGGAATACAATGGCGAAACCAAACCAATGGTTCTCCCTGTACTGGAGGGGGCAACGCCAGGCAAAGAATTCATAGTCATCAGGCCGGGGGATGAAAAGCGCAATGCCATTGCACAGAAAATCTCAAAGAAGCTTGGCGTGGACAGGGATGAGATAGATACGCTACTGCCTTCGGGGACAACAACAATAGAATCTGGCATTGAGTAAGCCGAAAATCAGCTTTTTTCAAGCCTGCTCTTCAGTTCTGTTATGGCTGACACATCTTCAGGGTCAATTTTCCTTGCAAGTGCCAGGTGGTATGAGAGGTAATCCCCGTAATGAATCAGGTAGAACAGCTTTTCAAGGAAGGTCTCTCCCCTCGCCTCTATTTCTGTGAATTCCGTCCCCGTAATTTCAGCTGTTATGGATTTCCTCCTTGAAATTATGGCTGAGGAATCGCCAAAAGTGAGAAACCTGAAATTCTCCTTTCTGTAAGTTCCCTTCAAGGGTACCGTTTCGTTGTGGTTCAACTCAGGAAAGTAGGTGGAGTATGAAAGAACCTTTGAGTTCTCATTGAACTGTGTCTTCCACCTGTAGGCGAGCCACCTGTACGGGTAGTGGCCATATATTACTGGTATTTGCTGCGCATCTGCAATCTCCATTGCAAGGGTCTTTTCCCCACTGTTGTCTCCATCCATTTCCTTCAGCAATCTGGAAATTCCCTGGTATGTGCTTTTTTCATTAGAAATGAAGGAGCTGAGAAAGGGCTTGAGAAGATATCCTATTGCGGATCGTGGCTGCATTCCTCCCGGTATTTTCACCACATCGGCATCCAGCTTGGACAGCTCTCCCCCCGATGTGATGAGTTTGACAGGGCAACCGCGCTTTATGGCCTCCTTGGAGACCTTGAGAACCTCTTCAGTGTTTCCAGAATAGCTAATGCCAATGAACAGAGACTCCTTGCCAGCATATTTTGGAAGCCTGTAATCCGAAATTACCTGAACCGGGGCATTGTCGTATATTTCGGAGAAGACTGAGCCGGCAATGCCGGAGCCGCCCATTCCAGCAATCACAATATTGCTGAAAGGCGGGATTTCCCCCAAGTCGGTCTCATAAAGCACCTGTTCACTGAGGTTTCTTAGTTGTTCAAGAAAGTTCATTGGCTATCTCCAGTATCCTGTCCAGTCATAAGTGAGCCTGAAACAACAGACCGACATCAGAATGGTCTGATGATAACTGAAATTCCAAAAGCCGCAAGTACGACTGTTACAACAACGATCAGAAGTGTCACTCTAGTGTCTGTGTTCATTGGAATGAAATTTTCCTGTGGTATTTAATGGTTCTTTGTTGAACGCACATGAAAGTGGGAATGCCGATCACTTACTATCCTTACTTAACCAGATGCCCCAACAGCATACCGAAGTATATCTCAATGTAATGGTAGTCAAGCACCGATCTCATGCCGGTCTCATCCATGATCCCCTTCAGTATCAGCATATTCCAGTAGCTGTCTGGCTTTGCAGAATCTATGAAATCCTCGCTGAGATCCAGCAGCGGCTCGAAGTTGGAATCCCTCACGCATTTCTCTATGAGTTCCTCGTATGCCGCACTCTTGTCAGAGTAACCGTATGGGCCGGAGGCATGGTGGGTGTGTGCCTGGTCTGCGCTTATTATGATGGAGATTCTCGTTGGCAATTTTTGTACCACATTGGCCAGAGTTTTCCCGAAATCCTGAAGCAATTCTAGATCGAAAATCCTTGGCTGTCCTATGGAGACGATATTCTTCTGGCTGAAGAACTGAAGTGGTATCACTGTTCCAAAATCCATGGTAAATCTGGATAGGGGACCTGATGAAGTCACAAAGGAAACCTCCTGGACAGCTTCTGAACTCTCCAGTATTGCTTTGGCAAGTTTCCTGTCAGTTTTGTATTCACCCTCCAGCCTCTTTGTTTTTAGCTGGAAATCTGCGGCCAGATTTTCCGTGTTTATCACGCCGATTGACCTGCTGAGCCTAAGCCCGTGCGGGCTAAGTATCAGGAGCGTTTCAGATCTGTCATCTGCAGTCACTTCCCTTATCTTTTCAGAAAGTTCAATGCTCTTCTGGTTTGGATGGTCAATAATCTCATCTCCATGGGGAATGATATAGACATTTTCAAGCGTCATGACATCCCGAATAAGCAACTTGAACGATTTATTCTTATGCATTCTCGGGCTACATAAACCTGACGCAATGCAATAGAGTGCCTGACTCAGTAATTCTAACCATTTTGCGTTACTTTGGATTTCTTGAAAAAGTCTATATATGCACCAAAGCATTCCGGTAGAGTCTTAAGGGCATTAAGTCAACTTAAAGCCCTTATATGCAAAAAGAATATCTAGGTCAAAGATTAGGTGAAAATAAATGGCACAGCAGAAACCACACGTAAATTTGGTAACAATCGGACACGTAGATCATGGAAAGTCCACCCTTGTGGGGAGACTTCTCTTTGAGCACGGTGAGATTCCTGCACATATTATCGAGGAATTCAAAAAGCAGTCAGAAGAGAAGGGAAAGGCAACCTTTGAGTTCGCATGGGTTATGGATAAGTACAAGGAAGAGAGAGAAAGAGGAGTCACAATCGACCTTTCACACAGGAAGTTCGAGACCGACAAATACTATTACACAATCATTGACGCCCCTGGACACAGGGACTTTGTCAAGAATATGATCACTGGAACCAGCCAGGCAGATGTCGCTATTCTTGTTGTATCAGCAAGAGAGGGAGACGGAGTCATGGCCCAGACAAGGGAACACGCTTTTCTCACAAGAACACTTGGTGTCCAGCAGCTCATCATCAAAATCAACAAGATGGACGCAGTCCAGCCTCCTTACAACGAGAAGAGGTTCAACGAAGTGAAGGAACAGGTTAACAAGCTCCTTGCCTCCATTGGATACAAGAATGTTCCAATCATACCAATCAGCGGTTACAAGGGAGATAACATTCTGAAACTTTCAGACAACATGCCCTGGTACAAGGGAAACACCCTCATCCAGGCACTGGACAACGTTACACTTCCTGAGAAGCCTGTTGACAAGCCACTGAGGCTCCCGATTCAGGATGTTTATTCCATCACGGGTATTGGAACAGTTCCGGTCGGAAGAATTGAGACTGGAATCATGAAGATCAACGACAAGGTCATATTCCTGCCGGCAAACAAGCAGGGTGAAGTCAAGTCAATCGAAATGCACCATGAGAACATGCCTTCTGCCCAGCCAGGAGACAACGTTGGGTTCAACGTGAGGGGAATAGCAAAGAACGATATCAAGAGGGGAGACGTATGCGGTCCAGTTTCAAACCCGCCCACAGTAGTCAAGGAATTCACTGCACAGGTAGTTGTCCTTAACCACCCGAGCGTTATCGCAAACGGCTACAAGCCAGTCTTCCACGTTCACACAACACAGATTGCCTGCAGGTTTGAAGAAATAATCAAGACACTCAACCCCAAGGATGGAACGACACTGAAAGATCACCCTGACTTCATAAAGACTGGGGATATCGCCATAGTCAAGGTAATTCCTGACCGCCCATTCGTGATCGAAAAGGTCTCAGAAATACCTCAGCTTGGCAGGTTTGCCATCAGAGATATGGGACAGACCGTCGCTGCAGGTCAGTGCATCGACGTCGTTACAAAGTAAGGTGACTGTGGTTGGCGTCTTATAAGGCTAGGATTTCCCTTAGTGGAACTGAGCATAAAATCGTAGATGTAGTCTGCAACGAAATCAAGGGAATAGCCACCAGGACCGGCGTAGAAGTACACGGCCCTGTTCCTCTTCCAACAAAGAGGCTTGTCGTCCCCGTAAGAAAGAGCCCCGATGGTGAGGGAACCTCAACATGGGACCGCTGGGAGATGAGGATACACAAAAGGCTTCTTGACGTTGATGCCGACGAGAGGACACTCAGGCAGTTGATGAGAATACCAATTCCTGATGGCGTCCAGATAGAAATCCAGATAAAATCCTAAAATTAATTTCCAGATTCTTGAGATTCACCTAATCTCTTTTTCTTTTTTTGGCTTAATTTTCTTGAATCGAATGTAATTTCTTTCAAAAAGATTTGAAATTTCCTACAAAATCTATTCATTCCCAGATCGGTTTTTCTCATCTGGAATCTGTTATGGCTTGAGTACTAACCTCGCCCGGAACAGGTTCCAAACTGTGAATTACGGCTCTTAATTTTTTTTGTTTATCAGGTAATCACAAATATTAAGAACTCCCACTTTATATTATTTCTTGTACTATAATTTAAGATAATAAACCAAAGTGGGGTATGCCCTTTGACTATTAGAAGCAAAAAAAGCTTGGTAGTTGGGATAATCGTCACCATTGTGCTGTTGCTCGAATCGAGCTCGCTATTCATCCCTATGGCCCATACCCGCATGGCAGTTTTGTCCGAAAGTGATGCAGAGAGGATCTCCGGCAACTTTTACACACAGGTGATCGTTAACCCTGTTTCAGCTTCAAATTCCTCCGGATATGGTGCAGACATAATTGAATATGCAAGCTACTCAAATTCTGGGCAAAATTCAGGCGTGTTCATTGAGACGGTCTATATGTTCAATTCAACATCCCAGGCATCAATTGTTTATCGTTATTTTGCCCAGGAACTGACCACAGGCTACATGAATCTCGTGGGAAATTCAGATTATCGCGGGTTCTCCTATTCATTTATGATCCACTCAATCTCTTCAGTGGTTCCCAGGAATTCCTACAATTGGGGCGTTTGTGGCATGAGTGGCCAATATGTTTTTGACATTAACGGCTACTCCCACTTGAGGCCAACAGAAAACATTGGGTCAATAGCCAGGGACCAGATCAATGCCATGGAAGTTCCAGGATGCTGATTCCTTTTGCACCGCGTTCAATCCTCGTAGCAGCATTCTGGGGCGCTTTTGCATTGAATTTGACCCAATTAGAAATCCTTTTATCTGGAAATGCTTTTTAAAATAAAGGTTGGGGTCGAGAGCAGTTGAATCGAAAAATAGTTGCCCTGTTTCTGTGCATAGTGCTGGTTTCCGTCTCTTTTGCTTTCTTTATTGAATATGGGAATCACTCGCGCCTCCACTCAGACAGCCAAGCAAATCCGCCACCCACCGTTGATCTGGTGAGGCTTAACGCAGGCAAGGTTGCCTCCGCTGCCATGTCAACAGCCAACTTTCTCAATTTGAGCTTCAACTATTCCAAAACAGTGGGCAACATCATGGACAGATATTACCAATTGGAAAACTCGTCTTCATTTGATGGTTTCATGGAGAACTATTCAGATTCGGTTGTTGTGAGCTGTGAGTATTCCATCAACACGTCAAGCCTCAGCCCATTGGACCCACTTGGCCTCAACTCCGATTTGGTGTACATCGAATTCCTGGACATCTACACCTATTACCACAACAGCACCGGGCAGCCAACCCAGGTTGGGTCAATCATTTACTCCATAAATGCTGGAACAGGAATCATAGCTGGGCCCACCTTGTCAGTTCAGTATCTGGAGTATGCACAGACTTATCCCTAAACATCGTTATATAATGCTTTCCAATTACCATTTGAAAGATTAACGGTTGATGTAACATGGGCCGAAAAGAAGACAATATTGCTAAGGCAATGAAATTAATTGAAAAACCGGAGAAGATAAGGAACATGGGTATTGCCGCCCACATTGATCATGGCAAGACTACACTAAGTGACAATCTTATTGCCGGAGCCGGTATGATGAGCGAAGAGCTTGCAGGAAAACAGCTTCTGCTGGATTATGATGAACAGGAGCAGGCTCGTGGTATTACTATAAACGCAGCAACAGCCTCAATGGTGCATCCATATGACGATGAAGAGTTTCTAATCAACCTTATTGATACACCAGGCCACGTTGACTTCGGAGGAGATGTGACGAGAGCCATGAGGGCAGTCGATGGCTGCATCATCGTTGTTGATGCTGTGGAAGGTGTCATGCCTCAGACAGAGACTGTCATCAGACAGGCACTGAGGGAAAGGGTGAAACCTGTTCTATTCATAAACAAGGTGGACCGTTTAATCAACGAACTCAAGCTGAACGGAGATGAGATGCAGAAGAGGTTCCTGAAAATAATCACCGACGTCAACAAACTTCTCGGCAAATATTCTCCAGCCGAATTCCAGAAAGAGTGGCAGGTAAACGTCATGGACGGCAGAGTCGCATTTGGTTCTGCGTACCACAATTGGGCCATTTCAGTTCCCGCAATGAAAGATTATGGCGTCACATTTAAGGACATAGTTGACCTGGTCAGGGCTGAAAAGCAGAAGGAACTTGCAAAGAAAGCCCAGCTTCACAGAATCATTCTCAACATGGTCATCAAGCACCTTCCAAACCCACTTGAAGCCCAGAAATACAGGATACCGCAGATATGGCGCGGAGACCTTAGTTCGGACATTGGAAAGGCGATGCAGGAATGCAAATTCCATGGGCCGGTTAGCATGATGGTAACCAAGATTATCATTGACCCACACGCGGGTGAAATTGCCGTGGGAAGGGTTTTCAGCGGCACCATGAAGAAAGGGAGCGAGCTCTACATTGTGGGGCAGGGAAAGACGAAGTACAAGGTGCAGCTTCTTTCCATGATGGTGGGTCCCGACAGGATCTCAGTGGATGAAATGGCTGCTGGAAATATAGCGGCAGTTGTAGGCCTGAAGGCTGCGATTGCAGGTTCCACCGTATCATCAAACGAGGACATGGACCCGTTCGAGCCAATGCAGCACTTCACAGACCCAGTTGTCACTCTGGCAATTGAGGCAAAGCACACCGCAGACCTTCCAAAACTCATTGATGTGCTGAGAAGTGTGTCCAAGGCCGATCCATCCATACAGATTGAGATCAACCAGGAGACTGGCGAACACCTGATTTCAGGTATGGGAGAACTCCACCTTGAAGTTACTTTGTACAGGATAAAGAATGATTTCAAAATCGATGTCCAAACCTCCGATCCTCTGGTTGTCTACAGGGAAACAGTGGGCAATAAGGGCGGCCCATTCGAAGGAAAATCGCCAAACAAGCACAACAGGTTTTACTTCGAGGTGGAGCCACTTCCTGAGCAGGTTGAGAATCTCATTCACGAGGGGGAAATCCCGCAGGGAACCAAGTTCAAGGATAAGAGGGCACTCCAGGAACAGCTTGAAGGCGCAGGCCTTTCAAGAGATGAAGCCAGGGGTCTCGTTATTGTGGAAGGGAACAACCTGATGGTTGATGTGACCAAAGGTATCCAGTATCTTGATGAAACAATGGAGCTTCTGCAGGAGAGCTTCAAAGAAGTGATAACCAAGGGGCCACTTGCCAGCGAAAGAGTGAGTGGAATCAAGGCAAGGCTTGTTGATGCAAAACTCCATGAGGACAGCATTCACAGAGGGCCCGCTCAGGTCATACCTGCAGGCAGGAACTCCCTCAATGGTGCAATAACCATGGGCAAGAGAATCCTTATGGAGCCAATGCAGAAAGTGTTCATCAATGTCCCACAGGAGCTAATGGGTTCCGTCACAAACGAAATTCAGCAGAGAAGGGGAGTTGTCGAGGAAATGAACCAGGAGGGCGATGACATCGTGGTCGTTGCAAAGGTTCCGGTTTCCGGAATGTTCGGATTTGCCTCGGCAATCAGGAGCGCAACGGGTGGAAAGGTCCTCTGGAACTCAGAGAACTCAGGATACCAGAAAGTCCCTGGAGAACTTCAGAAGGGAATTGTGGCGCAGATTAGGGAAAGGAAAGGCCTCAAAGCAGAGCCTTACGATGAAGCATATTACGCCCAACTCTAATTTGCCTCTAAATTTTATTTTTATTTTACACCCATCCCATACCACATTTTTTTAGGCGCGTCCCAATTCCAAGATGTATTTTCATGAATGTCTTCTGCACAAGGTGTGGCAAAGCCAGGAACAGTTTCAGGGACTCACCCGTCTGCCAATGCGGTGGCATATATACAATGGAACCGGATTTCAAATACAGGGACGGCTCATATCTGGAAAAATTCCCCTATCTTTCCAAGGAAGTGTCCATCGGCGAAACCGTCACGCCTATTGTCAGGTTTCAGGGATTTGACCTCAAGCTGGAATATTTTTCACCCACTTACTCCTATAAAGACAGGGGAACAAAGGCACTCATTTCCTGGCTTAAACAGAACCTTCCGGCCGGTTCGAGGATCAATGAGGATTCGTCTGGAAATGCAGGGGCATCTGTTGCTGCCTATGGTGCCGCAGCCGGATTTGAAGTTCACATCTTCGTGCCCGAAAAAACTGTTGCCGGGAAGATAAATCAGATAAGGAGCTATGGCGCCAATATTCACAGGATTCCCGGGTCCAGGGAAGATGTCTCAGACGCTTGCAGAAATTCAGAAGGCTATTTCTCAAGTCATGTTTACAACCCGGAATTCAGGGATGGCATGAGGGAAATCAGTTATGAGATCTTTCACCAGTATAATGGAGAGTTGCCCCAGACCATATTCATACCTGTTTCGGCGGGCACCCTCCTGCTAGGCGTTATCTCAGGATTCAAGCATCTCAGGGAATCAGGCCAGATTGACGAAGTTCCCCATTTTGTTGCAGTACAGACTGAGGCGGTTCAGCCACTGTGTTCCAGAATCAACGGAACACCATACGATCCAAAGGTTCCAGTGGAATCTATTGCAGACGCCCTGGTCTCGAAGGAACCCCCTCTCCTTGATCTGATGGCGAAAGAAATTCAGGAGTACGGCAGTTGTGTCACAGTATCAGAACAGGAAATTGTGGATTCGAGGGATGAACTCTCAAGAAATGGGGTGCTGGTGGAATACAGCTCTGCAACGGTTTACGCAGCAAAGAAAAAGTGGAAAGGCGAAGGGAAAAGCCTCCTCCTGATGTCTGGAAACGGCCTGAAAAACCTTTAAACTCAAGCGGTGGCCTGCAATGCCTCTTCTGGGAGCCTGTCCAGATCAAGTTCCTTCCCATTTATGGTCAGTGAGTATCTCAGATCAGCACCGCCCTTTTTGACGATGATAGAGACACTGCAGTATTTGGTCAATGAAAGGTTGATGGCCTTCCGGGCTTTTTCAGGGCTAACCTCACCTTCCAGTATATAGTGGATATTGACGTGTTTCAGCGTCTTTGGGTGTTCCTCTTCCCTTTCGCCAGTTACTTCGCATCTGAAGCCCGTGAAGTCCACTTTCATTTTTTTCAGTATGTTCACAATGTCATCACTGGAGCAGCCTCCCATTGCAATGAGGAGGTGCTCGGTCGGCGAGAAATTCTGTGTATTGTTGGCGATTGAATTCTTCAGAGTGATGGAGACTTTTTCTGGCACATCAGTCTGAAATCCACCATTATCCACGTATTTGAAAGAAATCTTCATTGCGCGATTTATTTCAAAATGATATATAGAGTTTGGGCGAAAAACCCCAACTCAGCTTTCTAATATTATTCCTCTGGGACTTTCTTGAGGGCACTGCCCATAGCTTTCAGCGCATTGAGGACCGCAGTGAGCCCTGCAGAGATATCTGGGTCCTTCACCATTGCATAAAGCCTGAGAAGAGATGTAGCCTCTGGGTTCTTTGCCCCTGAAACCATGCCATCCCAGATCTCATCGCTGTTGTACAGAATCGCTTTGATGGTATCTGAGCCCTTTTCACTTGACATTGCATGTGCGACTGCCGATACAACGTTGACCATCTTCACAAGTCCATAGAGGAAATCCTTTGAAGTCAGGAAACTTGAAAGGAATTCAATATCACTGGGGAGAAATTCTCCAGACATATTCTCCATGGCTTGAAGAAGACCTGAATTCTTCAGCTTTGAGAACAGGTTCATCATAGGCCCAAATGCGTCTGCATTGTCCAAAAGGCCCTTTATCAAAGGTTCCAGGTCATCATTTTCCATTTCAGGTTCTTCCTTGACTTTTTCTTCTGTATTTTCTGTCATTGTTCACACCATCCCCCTGACTATTGTTGAGAAGTATGTATCACTGGAACTCCACCTCAGCATGAAATCTCCAACATTCTCAGTTACGTGTTTGTGGCCATCTTCCTTGGTGGACAGATATGAAAACGCCCTATCCTTTCCGGTTATTATTATTTGAGGCACCTTCGAAGAGTAGTGGGTCTCCGACAGCCCGCCGATTGCATCTGAGATGATCTTCGATGCAGCGAAAGATGCCTGGAGGTAACTTGTTGCAGCGGTCTTCTGCTCCTTCAGGTTGTTTGAGTCACCCACTGCAAATACGGTATCCAGATTTTTCACTCTGAGGTTTGCAGGATCAACTTCAATATACCCGGCTTCGTCAGCAAGCCCCGATGTTATGATTGCATGCTGCCCCTTGTGTGGAGGCACCAGAACAAGCAGATCATATTTGCTGTTGGCCCCATCCGAGGCGGATACCTCCTTGTTCTTCTGGCTGACCGAATTCACCGTAACATTGTTTGTTACATGTATTCCCCTGTCATTGAGCTTGTCCCCAACGAAATTTGATACGCTTTCATCCGCTGCAAGCTGTTCTGATGGGGATAGCAAGGTGATCTCTGTCTTTCCCTTGAGCCCCTTTGATTCTGCAAAAGATTCAAAGAGGAATGCAAACTCGAACAGAGCTTGCGGGTACTGTATCTTGGAATCAACACTGCCTATGACAACCTTGCCGCCCTTGAATCCCTTCAGTGTTTCCCTGAGTTCAAGAGACCTGGCAAGATCGTAAAAATGCTTAGCCTCTCCGGTATATCCCGGGACTTCTTCAGGGGCAAACCTGTTGCCGGTGGCTACGATTATGTAATCTGCCATCCTGCTTCTGCCCGATTTCAGGAAAACCGTGTGTTCTTCTGCATTTATTCTGACGACTTCATCCCTCACATAACTGATGCCGCCATTTAGCAGGAAATCAACAGGCTTTACACTGTGCCTGTAGTTCTTATATCCAAATGGGATAAATAGCCCATCAGGCTTGTAGAAATGCCTTGGGGAATTTCCAATCACCGTAATGTCCAGTTCTTTTTCAGTTGCGTGGTAACGGAGTTTGTTGGCAGCAACAAGTCCCGATGAACCATCTCCAACTATAATGACACTTTTAGGAACTACCATATACATCACTTTCTTAATTTCTTGACATAATCTGACTTCTGACCTATGCAGGCTGAATCATGGCCGTATGCCCCGGCAGACAGCCTGGCACATTCCATTCCTGTTGCGTTGCAAACATCGGCGGAAATTAGGTCTGAGAGCACTATAAATTATCGTTACGTGTTATTAGAATTTTGTTGTTGAATCGCTTATAAATATAGTGCATGGTTAACACGGGGTTTCCTATCACCCAAAATGCAAAAAATAAATAGTGATCTCCAATAAACCTCCATGGACTGCCAGATGAGGGTTCTCAGCAAGGAGAAGAACACCATAACCCTTGAAATGCTAAATTACGACAACACAATCCTCAGACCGCTTGTGGATGAGATATTGAAGGATGAACAGGTTGAGGAAGCAAGATATTACATAAAACATCCTATTATTGATAACCCCGAGATATTCGTCAGGGTCAAGACCGGCAAGCCACAGGCCGCCGTAAAAAGATCCATAAAGAGGCTCAGCAAGATATATGAGTCACTTGGTGCAGATCTTGTCAAGGAACAGAAGAGACTGGCGGAATCAGCTAAATAAATGCCCGAGGAATATTTTATAGAGCTTGTCCAGGATATTCCGGGGGCTTCAGTTTATGAGCTCAAGTCCCTTTCCAGCCCAAATGTTTTTGAAGTGATCCACACAGACGAGAAGTATGCACTGATTCAGGGAGACTGGACACCTGTCAAGGATGCTGCTTTTGTCAGAAGAGTTTCCAAAGTTCTGTCCAAATCTGAATCTCTGGAGGCCGTTGAACGCCCGGACCTACCTCAAGGCAAATTTCATGTCAGGTTTTTGGACTATGGGAACTGCCATGATGCCAGTGTAGAGCCCCGAATTGGCACGATGCTGGAAGGTGAGGGACGAATTTCTTTCAAGAACCCTGATTTTATCATTCGGGCATATCACGATACCCAGTGGTACATATGCCTGGAAGTTTTCTCAGGCTCAGCCAGGGAATTTGAAAAAAGGCGCGCCCCAATGAGGCCATTCTTCTCTCCAATTTCCATCGACCCGAGACACGCAAGATTCATGGTGAATGTTACTGAAACGAGTCCCGGCGACACCATTTTGGACCCTTTCTGTGGAACTGGCGGGATCCTTCTTGAGGCGGGCCTGCTCAACAGGAAGGTGATAGGGAACGACTGGTCTCTCCAGATGTCATCTGGTGCGACCCTTAACCTGAAGTATTTTGGCATAAGGGATTACAGAATTACAAACAAGGATTTCCTGGAGCTGGATGCGGATGTGACCGTGGATTCCATTGCAACAGATCTCCCGTACGGGAAGAATTCAAGGCTTTCACAGAAGGATATATCCTCGCTTTACAGGGAAAGCTTTGGGAAGTTCAGAAGCATGCTCAAAGAGAATGGCATATGCGTGGTGGTTGTCTCGCGTGAGGAAGCCCTCAAGATGTCAGAACCTTATTTCAACACGGTGAAAGTGTTTCCATACCGTGTTCACAGGTCCCTGACTAGGTATTTTGCCATTTTGAGACGAAAATCATAGGTGAATAGACTGTTGTATTTATATAGAAGAACAAATTTACTTGTGCAATGTGTGCCCAATCCTCCACAAACGATCATTTGGTGAACCCATTGTCCGTCGAATCAGGTAAAAGCAGGGCAAGAGCATTGAGTCGTGAGCACCTTCGAATCCAGCAGGTGGAAAACGAGCTCAATGATGCCAGAACACAGCTTACCCAGTACAGGGACCTCTATATTCGGCAGAGAGCCGAAATGGAGAACTATTCAAAGGCAGTGGAGAGAGAAAAGAAGCTGATAAGCAAGAATGCAAGCAGAAATGTCATAAAGGACCTTCTGCCCCTGGTGGATTCACTGGATTCTGCAATTACGTCTTCCAAAGAAAATAACAACGTGGTTGCAATAAGGAATCAGATGGAGAAGATACTGTCCGCATACGGTTTCACTCCGATAGAAGCCAAGGGAAAAAAGTTTGATCCTTACCTGCACGAGGTTATAGCTGTCAGCCCGTCAGACAACGATGGTATGGTTCTGGAGGAAGTTCAAAAGGGCTACAAACTGAATGATGAGGTAATTCGGACGTCAAAAGTCATAGTTGGAAAAAAAGGTGATTAAAAATGTCAAAAATCATAGGAATAGATTTGGGAACAAGCAATTCGGCCGCAGCAGTAGTGATTTCAGGAAAACCAACTGTAATACCCAGTGAGGAAGGCGTATCACTTGGTGGAAAGGCTTTTCCAAGCTACGTTGCATTTTCAAAGGAAAACGAGCTGCTCGTTGGCGAACCGGCCAAGAGGCAGGCACTCCTCAACCCGGAGGGGACTATTTTCGCCGCAAAGAGGAAGATGGGAACGGATTTCAAATTCAAGATTAAGGATAAGGAATACACTCCTCAGCAGATTTCAGCATTCATTCTGCAGAAGATCAAGAGGGACGCTGAAAAATTCCTTGGGGAAGAGGTGAAGGAAGCGGTAATCACTGTACCGGCCTATTTTGATGACAATCAGAGGCAGGCCACAAAGGATGCAGGGCTCATCGCAGGCCTGGAGGTCAAGAGGATTATCAACGAACCCACAGCAGCCTCCCTTGCATATGGCATTGACAAACTAAACGAATCACAGAAGATTCTTGTCTTTGACCTGGGCGGAGGAACCCTTGATGTAACTATAATGGACTTCGGCGAAGGCGTATTTGAGGTAGTTTCAACCTCTGGTGACACTCACCTCGGAGGCACAGACATGGACGAAGCCATCATCAAGTACATCCTGGATGACTTCAAGTCCAAGGAAGGGGTCGACCTTTCAAAGGACAAGAATGCATACATCAGGCTCAAGGATGCAGCGGAGAAAGCCAAGATAGAGCTTTCATCAACCACTTCAACCGAGATAAATCTCCCGTACATAACAGCAACCCAGGAGGGGCCCAAGCATCTCCAGCTTAACCTCAGCAGATCCAAGCTAGAAGAACTCATCGGCCCAATTGTTAAAAAGTGCCAGAAGCCAATAGAGGATGCAATAAAGGCTGGAAAACTTTCAAAGGATGATGTCACCAAGATCATTCTCGTTGGTGGCCCAACCAGAATTCCCATGGTCAGGAAGTTTGTTGAAGACTTCTTTGGAAGGAAGGTCGAAGGTGGGGTGGACCCTATGGAGTGTGTCTCAATTGGAGCTTCAATCCAGGGCGCAGTTCTCGCCGGAGAAATCAAGGACATCGTCCTTCTGGATGTGACTCCCCTGACACTTGGAATTGAAACGCTTGGAGGAGTCTCAACTCCACTCATAGAGGCAAACAGCACCATACCGACCAAGAAATCACAGGTGTTCACCACAGCCGCGGACATGCAGACGGCAGTCACAGTGCATGTGGTCCAGGGTGAGAGGACCATGGCGGCTGACAATGTTTCGCTGGGAATGTTCAACCTTGTTGGTATTCCGCCTGCACCGAGGGGCGTGCCCCAGATTGAGGTCACCTTCGACATAGATGCAAACGGAATTCTCAATGTATCGGCGACTGACAAGGGATCAGGCAAGAAGCAGAGCATATCGATCACAGCCTCCACAAAACTCTCCGAAGAAGAGATTGAGAATATGAAGAAACAGGCTGAAGAGTTTGCTGAACAGGACAAGAAGAAGAAGGAAGAAGTTGAAAAACTCAATCAGGCTGAAAATCTTGCCTACACAGTTGAAAACACCCTCAATGAAAACAAGGACAAGATTGATGAGGGCAAGAGAAAGGAGATCCTCGACAAAGTCAGCAACCTTAAGGATGCAGTGAAGAACAAGGAGATGGACAAGATCGAATCCCTTACAGAGGAACTCACCAAGAAAATCCAGGAGATCGGCGCCCAAATGTACCAGGGCCAGCCAGGAGCCGAGGGCCAGCAGGCCCCAGGTCCGGAGGGACAGCAGCAGGCAGGGCAGCAGGCACAGTCAGGCAGTACCGGTGAAGAGACGGTGGATGCTGATTTCGAGGAGAAGAAGTAAACTGGTAGGGACCGGAAGGTAAATGGCCAAAGACTACTATGAGACTCTGGGAGTTTCCAAGGGATCCTCCCAGGAAGAAATTAGAAAAGCATTCAGGGCACTTGCGAGGAAATACCATCCGGACACCAACCCAGACAACAAGGAAGAGGCAGAAAGCAAGTTCAAGGAGATTAGCGAAGCTTACGAGGTCCTTTCAGACGAGGACAAGAGGAGGATGTATGATCAGACTGGCAGGGTCGACTTTGGCTCAGGCAGGTCTGACTTCACCTGGGAGGACTTCTCCCACTTCAATGATTTCAGCGACCTTGGAGACATTTTCAAGACCATCTTCGGCGGGAATTTCGGTTTTGGTGGGTCTTCCAACTCATTTTACTCAGGCTTTGGAAACCAGCAGGAGAACCTGGATCTTGTCACCAACCTGAGGGTCAGCCTCGAAGAGGCATACTATGGAGTCAGCAGGACGATAAAATACAGGCGCAATGAAAGCTGTTCCGCATGCAAGGGCACCGGTTCAAGTGATGGAAAGCTGAAAACCTGCAAGGCATGCAACGGATCAGGCCAGCAGCGTGTGGTCCAGGGCCAGGGGTTCTTCAGGATGGTTTCGGTGACCACATGCCAGTCGTGCGGAGGAAGGGGCCAAACTCCGAGCGAGCCATGCTCGACCTGCAAGGGAACCGGCTCAAATCCAACAACAGAAAACCTTGAGATCAAGATACCCAAGGGGGCCCCAAACAACCTTAGGCTCAGGGTCAAGGGGAAAGGCCAGTCTAACTATGGAAGGACCGGTGACCTTTTTGTAATCCTTCAGGTGCAGGAACCTTCCGGCTACCGCAGGGTTAATGATGACATATACATGGTTACAGAGGTAACCTTCCCCGAGGCTGCTCTTGGAACAGAGAAGGAAATACCTCTTTTCAGGGAGAAAGTTCCGCTGAAAGTACCTGCAGGAACACAGCCCAATGAGGTCATCAGGGTGAAAAACGCGGGAATGCCAAGAATGAATGGAAGAGGAACCGGTGATCTCCTTGTCGAGGCAAGGGTTGTTGTCCCAAAGCACCTGTCCAGCACCCAGAAGGAACTGATATCAAAACTGGGAGAGGAAAACGGCAAGAAACATTCATGGTTCAAACAATCATGAAGTTTTGATGCCACTCCAAAATGGACCGGTTGATCGAAACTTATAAATTTCTCTAAGCTGATAAATGCTCATGAAATTCCTCATCGCCTTTGACAACTCTGATGGAGCAAGGAAAGCCCTCAGGTATTCCATGAACTTTAAGGGCATATCGGATGAATACATCATATGCTATGTATCCCCGCTTGTTATGGGCGCTGGCCCAAATTTTGATGCCTATGTCCCCCCATCACTGTACAAGAAGAGTGATGAAACATCGGATGTGGTGCTTGAGGCTGCCAAGGAAATGATTGAGCGTGAGAGCGTCAATGCAACTTTCCTGAAGCTTGATGCCCCCGGTGAGCAGATAGCAAGGGCAATGGCAAATCAGGCAAAGGAGAGGGGAGTGGACCTTATTATTACGGGAACAAGGCGACTTTCGGGCCTCAGCAAAATGTTGCTCGGTTCAGTGAGCTCGGAGCTTGTGAAACTGAGTTCAATTCCAGTGATGGTTGTCCCTCCAGACTAACTGCCAAGCTTTTAATAAGATTTAATGATTTCAGTGAGCCTATGGGAAGCATAAGACCATCCAATATCAAGAGAATCGCAATAGAACTGGTGGAGAAGAACCAGGGAACATTCAACGAGAATTTCGAGAAGAACAGGGAACTGCTCAAGACATCACTGACAGGAGTTTCCAAGAGGACCCTGAACCTGATTGCAGGTTATGTCACAAGATACGTTTTGAAGAAGCAGTCCCGCCTGAAGAAGGACATCGAGGAAGGCACCGTTACGGCGCCCGCTTCCTGATAATTATATAACTTTTTAGCAGTAAATCTATTAATGCGGGGCAGAATCCCGCTTTGATATTCCATGAGGAAGGTCTATATTGTAGCTGCCAAGAGAACTCCCATCGGCAAATTCGGGAAATCCCTGGCATCAATTTCTGCACCTCAGCTTGGTGCCCGCGTCATAAAGCATATTGTCAATGAAACCGGAGTTCCCAGGGACTCCGTTGAAGAAGTCATAATGGGGAATGTTATACAGGCGGGCGTTGGGCAGAATCCCGCTGGACAGGCCACAACCCTTGCAGGGCTGCCGGATGAGGTCGTCAAATACACGGTCAACACAGTCTGTGCTTCAGGAACCCTGGCTGTGGAAAACGCAGCAAGGGAGATCATGCTGGGTGAACATGAGATTATAGTTGCAGGCGGAATGGAGAGCATGAGCAATTCACCACTGATCATGCCAGCGGATGCAAGATGGGGCATTGGCCAGCTTCTTGGAAAGGAACTCAAATTCAGGGATTCCATGCTTACGGACGGGCTGCTCGATGCATTCAGTTATGACCATATGGGAAACTCCGCAGAGGCATCAGGCAGGAAATTCGGAATAACAAGGAAGGAGGCCGATGAATTTGCAGTGAGGAGCCAGGAACTGGCTTGCAGGGCATGGGAGACCGGGGAATTCGCGGCTGAAACAATAAAGATGGATGAGCTTCCAAAGGATGAGGGCCTGAGGAAAACTGATGTTGAGGCCCTCGGAAAATTAAGATCAGCCTTTGCACGGGAAGGCATACTCACCGCAGGCAATTCTTCCCAGCTGAGTGATGGCGCCTCTGCACTGATGCTTGCATCTGAGGAAGCACTGGATCAGTTCTCGCTGAAGCCCATCGCTGAAATAACAGGATTCCAGGCCGCTTCAATGGCACCGTACGATTTTGTCGAGGCACCCATCCCGGCCACAAGGAAATTGCTTGACAAACTGGGAAAGAAGATAGACTACTTTGACCTGGTGGAACACAATGAGGCATTTTCAGTGGCCTCCCTGATTGTGCAGAGAGAACTTGGCGTGGAAGATTCAAAATTCAATGTGAACGGAGGTGCAATAGCAATTGGGCATCCGCTTGGCAATTCCGGATCAAGGATACTCGTGACTCTCCTGAATGCGCTGAAGCAGAGGAAACTGGAGCATGGCCTCGCAACCATATGCCACGGCGGCGGAGGAGGACACAGCATCACACTGGAGATGATGCAATGAAGGTAACTGTCATTGGCGCTGGAACAATGGGGCGGGGAATCGCCCAGGTGTTTGCACAGGCAGGAAACGAAGTCATCCTTACTGATGTTTATGAAAGGGCACTTTCCTCGGCAATGGCAGAAATTGAGAAATCACTCGCCAAACTTCATTCCAA
This sequence comes from Thermoplasmataceae archaeon, assembly GCA_046703545.1. Lineage (GTDB taxonomy): Archaea > Thermoplasmatota > Thermoplasmata > Thermoplasmatales > Thermoplasmataceae > JAJZOM01. The sequence continues at coordinate 72,142 of JBJKSX010000003.1, forward strand.
GAATCTCATTAGCGAGGACCCTGGCATTGTACTCAGCCGCATAAGGCCCACACCAAGGCTGGAGGAAGGCAAGGGCTCGGAAATTTTTGTTGAAGCTGTCCTCGAGAAAATTGAGGTGAAGGAAGACCTTTACAGAAAACTCAATTCCGTTGCCTCAAGCGGGGCAATAATTGCATCCAACACATCATCAATTTCAATCAATGCACTTTCATCCTCTGTCAGCAACCCGGAGAACTTCATCGGGCTGCACTTCTTCAATCCCGTTCCAGTCATGAAACTGGTTGAAATAATCAAGGGAGAAAAAACATCCCCTGATGTGGTGTCCAGGTCCCTCGATATTGTGAAAAGCCTTCACAAGGAGCCGGTTACATCAAACGATTTTCCAGGATTCATATCAAACAGGGTACTGATGCCGCTCATAAAGGAGGCAATCCTGACCCTTGAACAGGGAATATCAACCAAGGATGACATCGACAAGACGCTCAAACTGGGAATGAACCATCCCATGGGGCCACTTGAGCTGGCAGATTTTATAGGGCTTGACGTGGTATATGATATAATGCACGTTCTCTATGTCGAGTTTGGGGATCCGCGTTTCATGCCGCCCGTGACCCTCAGGAATCTTGTTAATGCGAGGAAACTGGGCAGAAAGAGCGGTGAAGGCTTTTACAAGTATGAGGTGAAGAAATGAGTTATAAGGAAATTGCAACAAAGGACAGCGGGAAAGTCAGGATTATTACGCTGAACAGGGAATCCCCCCTGAATCCACTGGACATGGACACAATGAGGGAAATCAGGGATGCGGTTGAAAACTCCGGCAACAGGGTCATTCTTATCCATGGGGCAAACAGGGCATTTTCCGCAGGTGCCGACATAAACAATTTCATGAAACTTGACAACTCCACTGCAGGCATTTTTGCAAAGGAGGGTCATGACATCATGAATTATCTGGCATCTTATGACCGGCCAGTTATAGCCGCGATTCACGGATACTGCCTTGGCGGAGGCTATGAACTCGCCCTTGCGTGTGACCTGAGGATTGCGCATCCTGACACAACCTTCGGACTCCCTGAGGTGAATCTCGGAATCCTCCCCGGTTTCGGTGGTACCCAGAGGCTCAGAAGCCTGGTTGGGGAGACAAAAGCTTTCGAGCTGATCGCAACCGGAAAGCGTTATAAAGCGGACGAAGCACTCAGGCTCGGTATTCTGAATGAAGTCACTGAAAACTACCTGGAGACGGCAGAAAAACTTGCCCAGGAACTGTCAAAGAAACCAAAGAATTCCGTCAGGCTAATAAAGGAACTCGTGAGGAACAGGCCTGATGAACGCTACGAAAGGGAAGTGGATGCTTTTGGTGAAGTTTTCGCATATCCGGACAGGCAGGAAGGAGTGAAGGCTTTCCTCGAAAAGAGGGAAGCGAAGTTCGAGGACTGAACCCCAAAACTTCAATTAATTGCCAGCCCGGTTCCCAGGCCTGGAAAGTTGCACTAATTTTTATCTGAAAGGGAACCTCAATATTTTTATTCTTTAGGGGGCATATCAATTCAATGGAGAGCTTTCCAGAGAATACACATAACTCAATATTCTGGCCAATGATCTTCCTTCTTTCGTTAAGCGCACTGCTTGAGGCATCTTTCATCCTCTTCCTGATGGGGATCTCATTCTTCAGCTCAAGCTTCTACCTGTTTCTAATCGAAGGAACTGTTCTTTACACTTTTTCGTATCTGCTGGTCTTCAGAAAATTGATTGCAGGCACTGGAAAGCCAGAGATACCGGCAATTATATTGATCATATTCTGCTTCTTTACACTTGTATTTTTCATCCTGGGTTTTGCACTGATTGCAGGCATAGTTCTTGGAGGGTGGAGGGACAAGAAGGCCTATTATGAAAACCATCCAAAGCCTGCCGAATATCATGAACTCTCTCAGATAATCG
>JBJKSX010000004.1:0-30702 GCA_046703545.1 Thermoplasmataceae archaeon
TCGATTGTGAAATCCCATATGAACGCCCCTTCGGGCTCTACGTCCTTGAAGATTCCAAACCACATGACTCCAATTGTGTTGCCCGAATCGTCGATTATGGCCTTAACATACTGATTTGGCGTATCCAGGCCATTGGGCAGGAGCCTCTCAAATTCCTTCCTGGATCTCTCCAGAGATCCCTTTTCAGGCCAGGATCCTGCTTTTACCTTTTCTTTTGCGTAATAAATGGCCTTTTCATCAAGATAATCCAGAAAATATTCTTCTGACAGGTTTCCGAGTTTTACCATTGGCATGAAGCTCAAACTAAATGTAAAATATTTGTAATTACGTAGGTGCGGCTACGGAACCTGTGCCGTGGTTTTAGGATTTGCCCGTCTCTTAGCAACCCTGGCAATAATGGCAGGGTGCTCTATTTGGTCTGTTTCTTAGCTTCCACATGACAAAAACATAGACAAGTAAAATTCTTCATACAGTCTTTATCACTATGTTTTTGAATATTTTTGATGTTAGTTGACCAAGCGCGTAGGAGATAGCATCATTGTCCATTTCTTTCCTCGCCACCCATGCACTTGTTGCGGAATAAACAGTCCAGTAATATTTGGAGCGGGCCTGGAGGTACTGATTTGCAACAGCGTTTATTTGAGATTTGTAGTGTGCCGGCAATTCCCCATATTTCAGGTCATTTGGCGTCTCTTTGATTGCTTCTTCTATTTTTTTGTTGTGCCCATCTTTTATTCGAAGTTCAACAGTGGAAGTGGGAGAGACTGTCAGGTCCTCGCTAGAGATCCATTTGGAAATGTCCCTGTCAAAAAGCACTTTGGCCAGTGCTTCAGCAGTCTTTTTTGGATGTGAAAAATCTACATCTATGGTTAAGTCATACACAACGGTTCCGTTCATGTAATCAGTTCTTGCGTTGTCTATCTGCTCTTCCAGAGTGCGTATCAAATTAGATCAACTAATTGCAGGCATACATCATATAATAATACTGTTCTACGAAAATTTTGGGTGCACGAATACTGGCATAGTCATCTAACAGACAAAGTCCCACAGTGAAAGTATTCCGACCATGAGATTTTACGATAAGAGCTGGTATATTCAAAGTGACTTTGCATTGAAATTCCCAATTTTTCGGGGGCAAATCAGCCGTTTTCAGGGGTTTTATTCGGGATAGAAGTTAACATCAACTACACGATTACAGCGGTATATATGAGCCAGCCGAGGTTTAAGTCCTAAAAAGTGTATCAAGATACCCTGCATTTTAATCTCCCAGGTTTGCCACTTTGATTATGGGATAAATGAATACATAGGTCAGAATAGGAGCCAAAATTATTGCAGAAGCGACAAAGAAATACTAGGGCATTAGGTCAATCACGCAAATACCATCCTAAAAGACTGTTTCAATCCTTTTTCTTAACAGGTTCCGCCGAAGCTCCTAAGACGAAGGCAACAAGCCCTACTAGTGTAAGAACTACACACAATAACGTGAATATTTCCACTGAGGTAACCGCTTTCTGATAAGGTGCATTTTGGAAACCAATTGCGTTCATAATGTAATAAGAGAAAGGCTTTGATGAACCGAACGCTAGACCAAAAGACCCACTTAAGGTAGTCATATCTTGGTATAAAACATAGAACTCATAACTCCAAAATCCAGCAAACAAGAAGAGAGCAAAACCAGCCCCAGACATTCCTTTCCTCATTTTTAACCTCAGATTTATACTATCTAGTTGTATTTAAATTAGTGCAAATATATTTCCGAATACTGGTGCCGTTTTTATGCTATGTGCGAGAATGAGAACAATTTTCTTTAGTCACTCGTTAAATTCTTTTCCGGAATAAGCTAAATTTGAAACCGTCCTATTGAGTTGGCCCCAATTATAACTAAATGAAGCAAGAGACAAAGGTATTGTGGTAGATCTCCTTCCATATCTTGGTTTTGGAGCAGAAGGAATAGTGTTTAGAGACATTATTTCTATACAGAGGATCCGGTATTTAGAATTTAACTATCTAAAATTAAGCGGGCCCGCCGGGATTCGAACCCGGATCATAGGCTCCGGAGGCCTAGGTGATAATCCTTTACACTACGGGCCCTTAACTCTTGTATCCGATATCCCTGAGGAATTGCCGTCTTTTAACTTTGTGCTCTTCGCCTTCAACGCCAACGGGCGAATATCCGTCAATGACTCCTGCAATTCCATTCCCCCTTTCTGATTTTGCGATCACCACCGAAAGGGGGTTGGCGGTCGCCGCGTAGATCCTTCCAACTTCCTGGCAGTTCTTTATCTGGTTCAGCACAGAAATAGGAAATGCGTTCCTGAGATAGATTATGAATGTGTGCCCTGCGGAAAGCCTCTTGATAGTATCTACTGCAGTTTCCAGAAGTTCCTGGTCATTGCCTTCATGGCGAACCAGCCTCTCGCCGGATGCTTCAGAGAATGCAATGGCATACTTGGCCTGTGGAATGTGGGTCCTGATGAACTCATTCAGGTCCTCGACGGTCTTTATGAAATGCGAGTACCCAAGAATCACATTGGAATCCTTTGGCATGCTCACTTCAACTATTTCCATTGAAATCATAAGACATCAGTTGTTGTGCAATTATTAAGATTATCAGTCTCCGGTGTAAAGCATTTAATTGAATTCGCCATCCAGAGACAATGGAGTTTTACGAGCTCATCGGCAGTGAGATAAACAAGGGGGCATTCAAAACACGCGATGAGCTTCAGCGCCGCAAGATGGCACTTGCCCGGGAATTGAAACTGGATCACATTCCCGGAGACACTGAAATTCTCACATCGGGAATAGTTGACGAGAAATACCACCCCCTTCTCAGGATAAAGCCAACCAGGACCATCTCGGGGGTTGCAGTGGTTGCTGCAATGACTTCACCCGAAAGGTGCCCGCACGGAAAGTGCATATATTGCCCAGGCGGAGTTGACAACAACTCACCCCAGGCCTATACTGGCTATGAACCTGCAGCCCTCAGGGGAAGGGACAACGGGTACGACTCCTACAGGATAGTTTTCAACCGCCTGAAACAGCTTGAGACCATAGGGCATGACACAAGCAAGATAGACCTGATAATCATGGGCGGGACCTTCACCGCAAGAACAAAACAGTATCAGCAGGAATACATCAAGGGCTGCTTCGACGCCATGAACAGGGAGATTGCGCCCACACTCGACGAATCCATCGCCATCAATGAGACAACCGGGAGAAGGTGCATTGGTTTGACTGTTGAAACCAAGCCTGACTGGTTCATGGAAAAGGACATCGATCTCGCGCTTGATTATGGCACAACCAAAGTGGAACTTGGTGTCCAGGTTCTGCACGAAGAATCGCTCAGGCTGAACGGAAGGGGCCATGGCATCGCAGAAGTTGTAAAGTCCACTCAGCTTTCAAGGGATGCAGGCCTGAAGATAGTCTACCACGTCATGCCTGGCATGTATGGAACAGAGATGGAGGATGATGTCAGAAGTTTTGGCAGAATGGTCAATGATTCAGACTTCAAGCCTGACATGCTCAAGATTTACCCAACGCTCGTGGTGAAGGGCACCTCACTCTACCGCCTCTGGAAGCAGGGAAAATATGTCCCTCCTGACACGGAAGCTGTTGCGGACCTGGTTGCTTACTTCATGGAAAAGATGCCCCCCTGGATAAGGGTTCAGAGGATGCAGCGAGACATACCTGTGAAGTTCATCGAAGCGGGCGTCAAGAGGAGCGATATACGCAACATTGTTGACAGCAAGCTCAGGGAGCGCGGCGTCAAGACAATGGAAATAAGGAGCAGGGAAATCGGGATCTCCCATAGCACCTCCTCCGGCATGGAACTGGTTAGAAGGGATTATGAGGCTGCCTCTGGCAAGGAGGTATTCCTGTCTTACGAGAATGAAGAAAGCATATTTGGGTTCCTGAGGCTCAGGAAACCGTCAGCCAGCCACCATCGTGAGGAGATGGACAACAGTTCAGTCATCAGGGAAATTAAGGTTCTGGGTGAGGTTGTGCCTGTGGGGGAACACCTTGGCGAGCACTGGCAGCACCGGGGAATCGGCAAGAACCTCCTTAATGAGGCGGAGAGAATTACAAGGGATGAATTGGGCCTTGGCAGTATTCTCGTCATAAGCGGGGTCGGCGTCAGGGAATATTTCAGGAAGCAGGGTTACGCAAGGGTCGGCCCCTACATGGGAAAGCCACTTGCCTGAAAGTCCCGTAAATAGTTTCATTTCTCAACTATTACCTAAATGAAGCATTCAGGTCACTCTTATATACTCTCTTTACATTAAAGTCGGACACCGATGATTGTAGCGTATGTGGCGGTCGGACTTGTTGTCTTGGGTCTTGCAGCTTACCTTTTCTACACAATAGTCGGAGCTGAGAAGTTTTGAATTATACATGGTCACTTTTTCTGTCTGCTGGAACGCCATCGTTCTGGGGAAATTTCTTTCTTAACAACCGCCTTGTTTCGGGCGCATTCATCATTCTGATTTACATTCTCATAATGTCGGTGATGGCATTCCTCATTTCGGGCTACATTAAGAAGCTCTATGTGGGGGAGCCGACCTTCATGGACCCCATCTCTGGAAGGGCGGTTTCGTTCTTTGAGAAACTCCTCGGTGAAAACCAGGAAAAGACCATGAAGTTCAGGGAATACTTCCTGAACATTTTGATTTTTAACGCCTCTGCAGGGGCAATTGCTTTTGTCATACTTTATTTTCAGAATTTCCTCCCATATGGTTCAACATTCACGCATTTCAGCACTTCACTCACATTCAATACAGTTGCGAGTTTTCTGACCAACACAAACCTTCAGCATTACAGCAATCCCTTCGGACTCACTTATTTCAGCCAGACCTTTGTCATAACCGGGCTCATGTTTCTGGGCGCAGGAACGGGATTTGCCGCGTCCATGGCTTTCATCAGGGGAATCCTGAGCGACAAAGGATTCCTGGGCAATTTCTACCATGATTTTCTTGTCTCCATCTTCTATCTAATACTCCCCCTTTCCATTGCACTTACAGTGCTTCTGCTCCTCATGGGGGTTCCACAGACCCTGGCCAACGTCATGCACATACAGGTTCTTGGCGGCACAGGAAGCCTTTCTGTTCCAATAGGCCCTGTGGCAACCCTTGAAGGCATCAAGAACATAGGAACAAATGGCGGGGGATTCTATGCTGCAAACGCAGGCTTCCCATTCGAAAACCCAAACTGGATGACAAACCTCGCAGAATTTGTAGGATTCACACTAATACCACTGGGTTCTATATTCTCTCTTGGAAGGGTGTTCAACACAAAGGGGTTCTCAAACATGCTCTATGGCGTCGTGATGGTTGTATTCTTCTTCACCACATTCATGACATTCTTTGGCGAGTATGCAGGAATACCATCCCTTTCCACTCTCGGAACCCTCTACACCGGAAACATGCTGGGTAAGGAGACAGCGCTCGGGATATCTCAGACCTCTATATTTGCCACCGGCGCGGTATTCACTTCAACAGGGGCTTCAAATTCTGTCTTGATGGCCTTCACGCCGGCAGGAACCCTGGGAATACTGGGCAACCTGCTTCTAAACGATCCAATCGGCGGGATAGGCACGGGGCTCATGAATCTATTCATGTTCGTCATATTCACCACCTTCATCACCTCGCTCATGGTGGGCAAGTTGCCCGAATTGATGAGCCTGAAAATTGGGTCGAAGGAGATCAAGTACTCAACGCTCTCACTGGTGACGCATCCCTTGCTGGTGCTCATCCCCTTTGGTGTTACAATGATGCTTCCCGCACTTCTTGCGGGAATCCCTTCCACAAGGCCTGACCAGATTACCTCGATTCTTTATGAATTCGGAACCGCAGCTGCAAACAACGGATCAGAACTTGGAGGTTTCCTGACCAACCAGGCTTATTTCAACTATCTTGACGGGATTGTCATGCTCCTTGGGAGATTCCTCCTTATGGGATTCCAGCTGGCAATTGCGGATTCTTTCTCCTCCAAGAGCCCCAAGGTGGAGTTTGGAAGGAGCATCAATCCTGGCACTTTCCTTTACGGGGTCATGCTTCTGACAGTCATGATTCTCCTTGGCGTTCTGTCATTCTTCCCGCTTCTGGCTCTGGGGCCCTTCCTTTCATGGGCCAGGGCTTTCAGCCTTTCTATAATGGGGGTGATACACTGAATCAGATATACAGGATAATTGGTCAGGCCCTGAAGAATTTTGATCCCAGGTACCTTTACGTGAATCCCGTGATGTTCGTGACGGAATTTGCCTTCTTTGTAGCCATCTTTGTGGCCATTTTCCCCTCCTGGTTCAACGCCCCATCAGGCGGTACATACACCTATTTCTACGTGGCCGTGATTGTAAACCTCTTCCTGACCCTTTTCTTCTCCAATACCAGTGTCGCCATATCCGAAAGCAAGAGCAAGGCAATAACGGACTCATTGAAAAAACTCAAGCAGGATGTCATGGCCAAGGTCATAGTGGATGGGGAGATCAAGGAAGTGCACTCCTCTGAACTGAGGAAGGGAGACAAACTGCTTATTGAAGCTGGAGACATAATACCCATTGATGGTGAGATCATCGAGGGGACCGGGTTTGTGAATGAGTCCAATGTCACAGGTGAGTCCCGGCCTTCAAGGAAGATTTTCGGAGACAGTGTCACAGGGTCAACCAAGCTGGTGACCGACTCCCTGAAAATCGTGGTGACAAACAATCCGGGAGAGACCTTCCTGGACAAGATGATCTCCATTGTGGGCAGTTCAAAGAGATCAAGAACCCCCAACGAGATCTCGCTCACCGTATTCCTTTCCGGCGTTACACTGATCTTCCTCATTGTTGTTTCAGCATTGTTCAGCGCCATAAGGTACATAGGACTCACACCTGACCTTATGATTCTGATCGTCCTTCTGATTTCACTCATCCCAACCACCATTGGTGGCCTGCTCCCGGCCATAGGCGTTGCGTCAATCAACAAGATATCCGAGTACAATGTAATCGCCAAGAGTGGCAAGGCCATAGAGAATGCAGGGGACATTGATACAATAATCCTGGACAAGACCGGGACTGTGACTATGGGAGAGCGCGAAGCTGTCAAGTTCTACCCAAACAAGGGCATTGACTATTCCGACTTCGTGAGGAATTGTGCAGTAAGCTCAATCGACGACCTCACAAAGGAAGGCATGTCCATTGTCAAGCTGGCGGAACGTGAAGGCGTGAAAGTCCCAGATGATGAGATGAACAAATTTGAGTTCGTGCCCTTCTCCGCCGAGACAAAATCAAGCGGTGTGAAATCAGCGGACGAGGAAATATTCAAGGGGGCCCTCAAAGCCATCGAGAAGAAATACAGCATTTCTGACATCTACATAGAAGCTGTGTGCAAGGAAATCTCGTTAAGGGGAGGAACTGCACTTGTGGTGGTGAAGGATAACGAATTCTCAGGCGTTATAGAACTGAACGACATGCTGAAGCCTGGCATCAAGCAGAGGCTTGAGCGCCTCAAGAAGATGAACATCAAGACAATCATGTGCACTGGCGACGATGAGACCACGGCCGCCTACATTTCACAGGAGAGTGGAATTGATGAATATGTTGCGAACAGCACGCCCATGGACAAGTACAATGTTGTCCTCAAGGAGAAGGAACAGCAGCGGATGGTGGCGATGGTTGGAGACGGCACAAACGATGCCCCTGCACTGTCTCGCGCTGATGTTGGACTTGCTATGAACAACGGGACTCAGGCTGCCAAGGATGCGGCAAACATGGTTGACCTTGACAATGACCCCACCAAGCTCATGGATGTCATCTTCCTGGGAAAGCAGGTTCTCATAACCAGAGGAGCCCTGTCCGCCTTCAGTGTCGCGAATGACCTTTCGAAGTATTTCGTCATAGTGCCTGCAATGTTTACAATCTTCCCCGAACTTGATTTCCTTAACATTCTCAATCTCCAGAACCCCATCGTTGCCATAACTGCCGCCATCATATTCAACACACTGATCATACTGCTCCTGATTCCAATGGCCATACGTGGGGTCAGGTACAGGCCAACCTCCATTGGGGACCTTCTGAGAAGAAACGTAACCATATACGGCATTGGGGGCATTGTCCTGCCCTTCATCTTGATTAAGGTCATATATTCCATAATGGTTTCAGTGGGGGTGACATGGTGAACTACAAGAGGGCACTGAAGGGATTTGCACTGGCTTTTGCCATACTGTTCCTCCTTGGTTTCGTTTATCCTACAGTTACTGCAGAGATAACACAGGTAGCACTCCCGTTCCAGTCAGCGGGGTCTCCCGTGGAAATAAACGGAACCGTGTATGGTTCTTATTTGCTTTCTGACGCATTCAATGCATCATATTTCTTCCACCCCAGGCCCTCTGCCTCTAACATGTACCCCATAAACACCAACGCTACGCTGAACCAGACTGAGCAGTACCTGAAGCAGTTCCAGTCCGAGAACCCAACAGTGAACATCACAGACATTCCCTACGCCATGATTGCATATTCCGCTTCAGGCCAGGACCCAAACATTCCGGTTCTCGGGGCACAGGACCAGGTTGCAAGAATAGCAGAATCAATTCACGAAGTGGGATTGAATGCAAGCGTGAACATTTCCGTTTCTGGTCTCGAAACGCAGCTCTATTCCCTCATTGGCCAGAATCAGCAGAGAAACTTCCCCATCTTTGGCTCATTCTATGTGAACACGGTCACACTGAATGTGTGGGTACTCAATTATCTCATTTCAGAGAAAATAATGCCTTCAGGCCTTCTTGGCTGATGCCTTCACTTCTTCAGGACCACTATATCCTGGACAGTGGATTTTACGAGATTTTTCATGTCAGAGTTGAATCTGACCTTTCCCTTGTTGTTCTCACGCACTCCAAAAACAATGAGATCGGGCCTCTGGTCCCTTACTATCAGGTTCATTTCCTCCAGAAGCGAAGCCGAAAGGCTGGGCCTCACCACTGATATATTTTCACCATAGGTTGAAACAAGGTCACCCATGTTGTTGAAAACGGTGCCGAATCCGTGAGTCCTTTTCTTGTCATACTTCCTCAGGTCGGCAATGATTAGGTCGGCGCCAAGGCACTTCTTGATGTGCATCGCAAGGGCAAACGAGGCGCGGGTGTTCAGGCTCTCGCTCAAAGGCACAAGCACCTTCTGGTAAGGGAAAATGCTCCCTTTCACGCTGAACACCGCGGTTGGAATCTTGGAGTTCTTGATGACATAATCTCCAATGCCTCCAAAAAGTGAACCGGAAAGCAGCGATCGCTTGAACGTGCCCAGCATCAGAAGGTCGTAGTTCTTTGTGGACACCTCTTCAGTTATGCCCAATCTAACGCTCCGTGCCGTCTTCACTTTGGGTATCACCTTGATATTTCGGTCCTTGCCGTCTCTGTAGGCGTTGGTGATCACCTTCACCTTGTCGCTCCAAGTGACCTCCCTCAATTCTTCCTTCACCGTAAGGGCAGTGATTTCGGTATTGTAGGTTTCAGAAAGCTTGAAAGCAAGGTCCAGCACCACCCTGGAGCGGTCTCCCTTAGCCATGGGCACAATCACCCGGTCAAATTTCAAAAGGTAGGCTCGGGAGCTCTCAAGCATTATGATATATAATTAAATCATGATAATTAATCTTTTTGTCGGACAGCCGAACTTATTTATGAATGTATTATATTTATGGGTCTTCATAAATCAGAAAATCTGGTATTACACTTTTTTGAAAGCGAGATCGACTATCCTCTGAAAATGATACTCAGTCACTAGCAGCTTTGATTACAAACCGGAAGGTGCGCTTCTTCTGCAACGGAGAACACAAGTTATGTTTCGAACGTAATATGGATTGGCTGAATTGTAAGATGGAGGCAGATTGAACTTATATGTTGGAGGCTCAATTCTTGTTATCAGTCTTGTTACCAGATTTGGTAATCGGTTATAACAAAGACTTTTAGTCATCAGTCCCAATATGCTTTTGTGTCTGTTTCCCCAATAGAATTCAGGTATGGAAGGAAAGAAGTCAAGAACATATTTTCTGAGGAGTCAAGGTTAAATTACATGCTGAGAGTCGAGAAGGTTCTTTCCCAGGCAGAAGCAGAATTCAACCTCATCCCAAAAGAGGCATTTGAGGACATTTCAAATGCAGTTGACTCCGGGAAGGTCAAACTATCAAGGGTCAAGGAAATTGAGGGAGAAATCAAGCACGACGTGACGGCAATTGTGAGGGCCCTTTCGGAACAGTGTTCCATTGGGGAGAAATATGTCCATTTCGGCGTGACTTCAAATGACATTAATGATACTGCAACAGCCCTGCAGATCAGGGATTTTTACCACTTCCTGTTGGAAGATCTGATCGATCTGCAGAATGCAATGGCAAAACTGGTGGAAAAGCATAAGCTGACGGCAATGCTCGGCCGATCACACGGGCAGCACGCCAGCCCCATAACTTTTGGCCTTAAGATGGCCGTGTACCTTTCCGAAGTGAACAGGCATATTGAAAGGGCTGTCCAGATGAAGGCGAGAATACTGGCTGGGAAGATGATGGGGCCTGTTGGCACCGGGGCATCGCTCGGAGATGCGGCCTTGGAAATACAGGACAGAGTGATGGAGATACTTGGAATATCTTCCGAGACGGCTTCATCCCAGATCGTCAACAGGGACAGATATGTGGAATTTCTTTCAGTCCTGTCCGGGATAGCAACATCGCTTGAGAAATTTGGAACCGAGGTGAGGAATCTGCAGAGGCCTGAAATCAACGAGGTTTCCGAGTTTTTTGACAGTGAGAAGCAGGTTGGTTCCAGTTCCATGCCCAGCAAGGTGAACCCAATTGTATCCGAAAACATAGTGAGCCTTGCCAGGCTTGTAAGGAGCTTTATCCTCCCGGAGTATGAAGCTGCGGTCACATGGCATGAGAGAGACCTTACCAACAGCGCCTCCGAGAGATTCTCAATTCCCTATTCGTGCATACTTTCAGATCATATACTCACAAAGATGTCTTCAGTTTTCAACAACCTGTTCGTAAACAGCAGCAGGATGCTGGAGAACCTGAAGGGAGATGATTTTGTGCTCTCCGAAAGGTTCGTATCCGAGCTGACAATGGCTGGGACCCCAAGGCAGGAAGCGCACGAACTTGTGAGAAAAGCTTCAATGGACGCCTATGCATCCGGGACCACTCTTCTGCAAAGCCTTCAGAAATCTGGAGCACTCAAGTCATTTTCCGAGGAAAAGATTGAGGAGATCAAGGATCCCAGGAACTTTGTTGGCAACGCAGAGCGCATCTGCAATGCAGTGCTTGCACAGTCCGAAGAAATGAAGAGACTTGCCAATGGAGGAAGTTGAGTTGGATTCGCTCAAGGCTGAAAGGACCCTCAAGGAGGAAATCGTAACAGAACTTGTGGCCGAAGAGAAATCCATTTCTGGCCTTCAGAAGTCCCTTGAGGAAAGGGGAATCAATACGCACAGGCTGGTTCTTACCGGTTACCTGCGAGCCCTTGTTGACCTGGGGATACTGCGCGAAAAGGAAATCAAGCCTTCAAGGATATACTCAATACAGAGTGTTCCCGGGAAAGACATTTATGAAATGGTGGGAAAGGTTGCCAGGAATTTTTCTGACGAGAACACCGGTGACCATGCCCTGGAACTCCTCTATTACGTCTTCAACAGGCCAATATTTGTCAGGGAGATTGAGAGGTGCAATGTTGACCTCCCCAGGGAGTATAAAACAGTGGTGCCGCAACGCAGGATGGAGTACGTTGCAAAACTGAATGAACAGGGCATCAGCGTTCCACAGAACAACCTGATGATGGAGCCGCTCTCAAGGGACAACCAGAAGCTCCTGATCATGTTGAGGCAGCTTGTGTCAGTGGCCCTTGATGTCAGAAGGTATGTCATGTCTGACCAGGAAGGGACCCAGACCACACTGGACTGAATCAGTCGGTTTCCTTCAGTTCTTCTATGATGTAGTATCCATGCGAGCCTTCCCAGACCTTCTTGTGTTCTGTGACCTCAAGCTGCATGGTCCCACTGGCTCCAAGGACGAATGTCTCGTATTCGCCACCTTCTCCTGAAATGTTGATTCCATACTTGAGGTTCTTGGACTCAAGCTCCTCAATGTAATTTCTGTTGATGATGCGCCCCAGGTCATTGTCATCAAAACCCTCGGCAGAAACAGACACTATCATCACCTTCATACCGCGGAGCAGGATCTCATCAAGGATGGCTCTCTGATCCTTCCTCCACAACGGAGTGTACGATTCAATTCCGAGCTTTGTGCAGAGCCTCTCGATCCTTGTTTTCTGGTATTCTGAGGCAATGGCCCCTGATACCACCGCACTGATTCCCATGCCTGCGTAGTTTTCAATGGCCATTTTGAATTTGGACTCAGGGGTAGTGTGCCACGGAATATCAAGCAATGACGCCACCTGCTCAGCCTTGGCAGCATTGGGATAATGGAACATCATGGAGAATTCCTCCGGAATTACTGTCAGGGCAATCTCAATCTCGTATCCCTGTTCCTGTGCAATCTGAGCTGCCATGAAGGAGTCTTTTCCACCTGATAATAAAGCTAGAGCCCTCATTCAGCTTCGATACATGCTTACAGTTTTATATATTTACGCTATGGCTCGTGTGGTTACAATATGTCAGTAAATGTAGGAGAAAAAGCACCAGAATTTGCAGCTCTGGATTCAAAGCTTAAGGAAAAGAAACTGTCAGATTACAAGGGCCACAAGACCGTGCTGGTATTTTTCCCAGGCGCATTCACATCGGTGTGCACAAAGGAACTCTGCACATTCAGGGATTCCATGTCAGCATTCAATGACCTTGATGCAAATGTGGTGGGAATCAGTGTTGACCAGCCGTTCTCCCTTGCGGAATTTGCAAAGCAGAACAAGCTTGAATTCGACCTTCTCAGTGATGCAGACAGGTCCATAAGCGAGAAATACGGGGCACTCCATGTTGACTTTGTCGGTGTGAAGGGACTTACTGCATCAAAGAGATCAGTGTTCATACTGGACGGGGAAGGCGTCGTGAAGTATGCCTGGGTTTCGGAAGACCCTGGAAAGGAACCAGACTACAGCGCTGTAAAAGCAGAGCTTTCAAAATTCAATTAATCGCATTTCCGGGATTCCATGCATTTTTATGGCTCCCGGCACCAGATTTTTTTCTCTGAATAATGCAGGACAGGGAACCAGACTTTCCCTCTGGAAACAAATTATAGTATGTGCCCATCATGGTAATGTGAACAAGGACCTATCTCGTAAGCTCATTGCAATAGTGTCGTCCAGCAAGAAATCCTCACAGGGATACACAGAGCAGGATTTTGTGAACAACCTGTCGTACAAGAAAAATCTCCTTGATCCGGATACTGTGAAACAGTTTGCGGAGCAGGCAGTAAACGAAGGCCTTCTTGTAAAGAAAGACAAATTCCTGATCCCCAATTTCAGCACTTCCGGAGTGATTGTGCCACTGGATTTTTCTGTTTCCAGAGATGAACTTTTTTCTGAATCCAGGGAAAGGCCGCTGGTTGACAGGCTTTTGGAGGCCATATCAGCTTCCGGGAAGATGACCAAGAAAGATGCAATAAGCAGGGCCAGGGATGTACTGAAATCAGTCAAGTATGTTCAGTTTGAGATAGCCCTTCTTTCCATAATGTCGGATGAGGGCATAGATACCAAGCCCTACCTTGAAGAATTAAACAGCGCAAAGAATTAGGAAATTATTCAGCCTTTGAGCGCTGGGCGATTTTGATGGCCTCGTCAACATCTTCCAGCTCCATTGCTATGTCTGATGCCAGATCATAAATGAATCCCAGTGACTTCCTCAATTCCTTTCTTTCCTTCTTGTTCTTGATGGTGTCAACTATCTTGTCAATGAGGTCAACTGCCGCCATGGCATCTTCAAGGGCCTTCTTCTCATCTCCGCCTTCCCTGATGATACCTATCTTGCCCCTTGTTGCCTCAAAGTAATTGTCCCAGTCTTCAGTGTTTTCCGCGATCTTGAGAACCTGCTCGTATATTTCCGCTGCCTCTTTCCTTTCCTTGGCTGCTTTTGACTTGAGTTCCGCTATAGCGTTAAGTGTGGTGGAAATCAGAAAAGGGTCATCGATTTCCTTGGCCGTCTGGAAAGCCCTCACAAAGAAATCCTCGCTTTCCGCCTTTTTCTTGGCGTCCATCTCGATATATCCCAGGTTGAGGTAATCCATCGCAATCAGGTCCTTCTCCCCTGCTTTCTCGTGGATTTCCAGCGACATAAGAGCATAATTCTTGGAGTTTTCATCGTTCTTGCTCTCCAGGGTGTTATATGCTTGGGATAGTCTGTAGCAGAGTTCTGCAGTATCAGAGTCCTTATTGTCCTTGATGACTTCGTACGCCTTGAGGTATTCCCTTATGGCGTCCATGACTTTTTCTTTCTGAAGAAATGCGTCTCCATTTTTAATCGCAGTCTCTACTGTTTCGTCCATTGGAATTTCACCCATAGATTTTTTCTAACTATTTATTTGTTCTTTTGCGGACATTTTCCAGTATTTCCCTGGCACTGGTCATGCTTATGCTCTTGTTTCTCACCATGGTTTCCGCAACTTCATCGATTTCCGGGCCAATTGCGCCGACCGACGCGGCAAGGCTCCTGGAATGCAGTGACATGTGGCCCTGTTGAATGCCTTCTGAACTTAATGCCCTCACAGCTGCGAAGTTCTGGGCAAGGCCCACCGCAGCCAGCACATTGGCAAACTCCCTTGAATCTGCAACATTGAGGATTTTCCTGAAAATGGCGGATTTCCTCACAGTATTTGTTGAACCACCAACTGTCCCCACTGCAATTGGAATTTCAATCTCTGCAAGGAGGTCGCCATCTGTAGTCCTGCTGTACCTTGTCAGTGAAAGGTTTCCTGTAAGGTAGTGGTATGTGTGGGCATTGGCCTCTGCAGATCTCCAGTCATTGAGGGTGGCCATGAGAACCGCATCAATCCCGTTCATTATGCCCTTGTTGTGAGTTGCTGCCCTGTATGGGTCCACATTCGCCATTTCGTAAGACCTGATCATTTTGTCAACAACCGCATCCCCGCCTATCATGGATTTCTTGAACACAGCCCTGCTTCTGGATACCCTGTGAGATGTCAGGTTGCTCAGTATCCTCAGGTTTGTCCTGCAACCGGTCAACTCTTCCAGGTATGGAGCCACTATCTCACACATGCTGTTGACGACATTGGCACCCATGGCGTCCCTGACATCGATCAGAAGATGGACAACAACACTCTTTCCAGGATCATCCAGTGACCTTATTTCAATGTCCTTGGCACCTGCGCCGAGAGAACTCAGGGTCTTGCTCCTGGTGTTTGCAAGTTCCAGGATTTCCTGCCTGTGTTCGGTTATTGTGCTTCTAAGCTTCTCATAGTCGCCGTATTCAATAATCTGTATCTGCCCGATCATTATGGGATCGGTGGACTCTGAAATGAATCCTCCGGACGCCCTCGCTATCCTGGCCGCGTTTGAACAAGCCGCAACCACAGACGCCTCCTCAATGGCCATTGGAATGAGGTAGTCCTTGTTGTTTATGAGGAAATTAGGGGCGATACCCACTGGAAGCTCCAGTGTGCTTACCACATTCTCAATGAGCCTGTCTGCAAGTTCCTGGGAAAGTGATCCGGTAGTTGAAAGCGTTTCAACCTCTTCCTCTGAGAGCCCTGAGAAATTTTTCAAAATCTCAAGCCTCTCCGGCACTGATAATTTGTAGAAGCCTGAAATCTGTGAAGTCTTGCCTTCCATGCCTAATGCAATCACCACTATTCAGATAATGATTTTCGAAAAGTCTAAACTTTGCCCTGAAAAGATATTTAATTCTCTGCTCTATCTGACTTACTGATGTTAAAAAACAGGAGTATTGTATCCATCGAGGATGTCTCCCTCGCTGAGCTGGACGATATTTTCAAAAAAGCAGATGAAATGTCCAGCGCACTCAAGCAGGGAAAAGCCCTGAAAAACCTGGACGGCAAGATAATGGCCACTTTCTTCTATGAACCAAGCACCAGGACAAGGCTGTCTTTTGAGAGCGCAATGAACAGGCTTGGAGGGTCCGTAATATCTGTGTCGGAGGCAAAGTCCTCTTCTGTGGCCAAGGGGGAAACTCTTGCAGACACCGTGAGGATGGCAGAGGGCTACTCTGATGTGATCGTTATCAGGCATCCCATGGAAGGTGCAGCAAAGCTTGCGGCAAGATTCTCCTCAAAACCTGTTATCAATGCGGGCGATGGTTCAGGGCAGCATCCCACGCAGACCATAATGGACCTTTACACGATAAGGAAGGAGCTTGGCTCAATAGATGGAAAAGAGATCACCATGGTTGGGGATTTGAGATATGGAAGGACTGTGCATTCTCTGCTTCTGGCACTTTCAAACTTTGACGTAACAGTGAATCTTGTTTCACCAGATATACTCAGGATCCCTGAACATATCATCTCCAGGCTGCCAGGCGGCTTCAAGGTCAACGTCACATCGGATTTTGACTCCACACTCGAGTCAAGCGATGTCCTATACGTCACAAGAATACAGAAAGAGCGCTTTACTGACCAGAATGAGTACCTCAGTGTGATCGGTTCATACTCAATAAACGGAGATGCAGTTGAAAAGATGAAGGATAGATCAATAGTCATGCATCCGCTTCCCAGGATAGATGAGATAACTCCGGATGTTGACTCATCACCGAAAGCTGCATACTTCAGGCAGGCCAGCAACGGAGTTCCGGTAAGAATGGCGCTTGTGTCCATGATTGTGGGGTGATTAAGATGGAAAAGACATTGAAGATTTCAAAAATCAAAGACGGCAGCGTCATTGACCATATCTCTGCGGGAAAGGCCCTGAAAGTGTTATCAATTCTCAAGATAGATGAGAAAAACACCAATTCAGTAAGCATTGGGATAAGGGTTCCCAGTGGCAAGATGTCCTTCAAGGATGTAATCAAGATAGAGAACAGGTACCTGGAGAAGTTTGAGGTTGACCGGATCGCACTCATAGCGCCTGAGGCTTCCATAAGCATAGTCAAGGACTATGAGGTCACCAAGAAATACACTGTGGAGCTTCCATCAAGAATAGTGGGTATTGTGAAGTGCCACAACGCCAACTGCATCACAAATGTTCGTGAGCCGGTAAGCAGTGAATTTTCACTGGTAAGCAAAAAACCGCTTGTGATAAGGTGCAACTTCTGTGAAAGAAATATGAGTGAAAAAGAGGTGCTCAGCTCTCTTTAAGAAGAGAGCTGATATTTGATAAGTTCAGATGTATTTGAGAGCCTGGTTGAAAGGACTTCAACCTTTCTTGCTATCTCTATGTTTATCTTTCTCAGGGCCTTGGCTTTGTCCCTGATGTAATCTTTCTGCTTGTCAACCAGTTTCTGGTTGTCATATACAATGACACTTGCTCCGGTTGCTTCAAGGTCTTTGATGCCTGCATCTGCGAGTTTCCTCCTCTTTAGGTCTTCCTTTGATGGCTTTATTATAACGTTAACGTGAGCTATCTTCCTCTGCGTGAGAAGTTTTGAAAATGTGACGTGCATTTTCTGGGCAAAGTCTCCTCCGAATCCACTTACCAAAACGTAAGAATTTGATTTGTCAATGTCATTGATCAATTCCTTGGATAGGGATTCTGAATCCCCTTTTGCACCGAAATATGTGGTGGTTATGGATGCAGTTTCAAGTGATTCGCTCCACTGGTCAAACTGGTTGAGTGATTTTCTGTATTCATACTCCTCCCTTGAGAGTAGGGTTACTCTCACGGGATCAGGTTCGGAAATTTCCAGTTCAGTTGCATCAGGCACGGGGTTGCTTTTAGCAAATGCCCTCTCCTTCTTGGCCTGGATTGATCTGTATGAGGTTCTCCTTATCTGGAGTGGCTTGATGTTTCTTACAACCCTGTCACCTGCTTTTCCAAAGGCAAGTACCACGTTGTCCATCCTCTCCTGGTAATACTTCCTTATGAGCCCTTTCAGCGCGCTTTCAATATAGCTTGTTCCTACTGTTTCCACTTTTTTGCACCTACCTTATTGATTTTTTCATCCTGTCACTCTTGTGGGAGCTCTCACTGAACCTGTCAGTGAGTTCTTCGAATTTGTCAAGATCATTCATTATGGAAGTGAAACTGTTCATCTTGTCTTCAATAATCTTGTGAAGTTCGCCGGTTTTGACTGAATTCTCGAGAAGTTCCTCAATTACCTCGTCCTTGGTCTTGAAGAAGCCCTTTTGGACGACCATTGAGATCATCTTGTCCATGTTCTTGCTGAGCTTGATTCCCATTTCTCCTGAGTCTATTACGCCGATTCGAGTTCTGGATATGTAATCCAGAACTGAGTGTCTAATGAATTCAGAACGACTGCCGAATCTCGGGTTTGTATCAAGGAACTCATCAATCTCCGATAGGTCATCTTCGGAAATACGGAGTGTAAGTTTTGTATCCTTGTTTTCGAGACTCAAGAGACTTCAAAACAAAATACTATTCTCAGTATTTAAATATTCGTATTTGTACGTACAATTGATGCGAAATGTATGTCTGCCGTCAACAGTTGTATGTCACTTGTAACCAGCTATTTCAGGTATTATTCTAACAAATTCAATAATACTGTTATTTTGAATGTTTCATCTGTGTATGACCATGTATGTATTTATTAAATGCACTTAATATTATTATCCTCACGTGGGCCCTGCATTGACAAGATTATAAGAGTGATTCCAATTACATTCCATGGATGTTAGCGATTATGATAGCCTGTTGAAGAAGACAGAAGGCATACTTTCAAAATCAACAGTGAGCGAAGCCCGGCTCCAGATTCCAGATCCGGATATTATACACGAAGGAAAAGTTACCATCGTAAGGAATTTTGCAGACATAGTTGAACTCATTAACAGGGACCCGAAGCACATTTCAAAGTTCCTCATGACTGAATTTGGCATTGGGGTAACCATAAGCGGCAGAAGACTCACCATAAACAGGAAGATCTCTGCAGACCAGATCTCAGCAAAGATTCGCCAGTACATGGAATCTTATGTGACTTGCTATGAATGCAAATCCCCAGATACAGAAATACAGAAAATTGGCAGGACCTACGTCCTGACATGCAAGGCATGTGGTGCACAGCACCCAATCAGGATAGCAGCTGAAGTCAAGGCAGATGACACCAAGATAGAAGAGGGGAGAACCTACACTGTTGAAATCACCAAGATAGGTGGTTCAGGGGAGGGGCGTGCCTTCTACAGGGGCTTCAACATATTCGTTCCCGGTGTCAAAAAAGGGGACACTGTGAAGGTTCTCATCAAGAAAATCAGAAATAATATAGCACTTGCACAGGTTGTGCAAGAGAAGAGCTAATGGCATCCAGAGTGGCTTCAAAGGTCATTCTGGATACAAATTCCCTTATTTATTCACTGAAGAACAAAGCAGACTTGAGCGACCTGCTTTACAAACTGACTGAAGTGTCCGGGATTGTTGTGCCAAAATGCGTTATAATGGAACTGGAAAGGATGTCTGGGGATGTTATTTATGCCAGAGGCGCCCTGGACCTGGCATCCAGATTTCAATCAATAGAGGGGGAAGGGCCAGCTGATGACTGTATTCTCGATCTCGCTGCAAAAAACATGTACTTCATACTGACAAACGACCGGGAGCTCCTCAAGAGGGCAAGGGGGGAAGGCATCCGGACCCTGTCTTTCAAGGGACGGAAAAGAATAGATTTTTCTTAGATGCTAACACTCTACTGTTCGTTTTAACATGGTAGAATCACGATTGGGGAGAACTGCCTGTGCAGAATGCCTGCAATCGCAAAGTAATATTAGACCGGGAACTATCTACCAAAAGCTGAGTTACGATGGGTGACACCTTTGACAACAATTACTGGGCACTTAAGGCCATAAAGAGCCTTGGTGGTTCCAAGAGCCTTATATCGCTCTCATCTACAGAACTTGCAGAATACATGGGCATAAGCCAGCAGTCAGCTTCAAGATTCATTCTAAGCCTCCTCCGGGAAGGCTACATAATAAGGCAGATGAATGGCAGGAAGCAGGAAGTTAGCATCACGGAAAAGGGGATGAACCTCCTGATCAAAGAGTATTCAGATCTGGCGACCCTGCTGGAAAAGCCAGTAAGGATGAAACTGGAAGGCTCTGTGCAGAGCGGCCTTGGTGAAGGCAGATACTATATTTCAAGAAAAGGCTACATTATCCAGTTTCAGGAAAAGTTGGGCTTTATTCCATATCTGGGAACACTGAATCTCAAGATCAAGCCAGGATCCGAACTTGCACTGAGGAAACTGAGGAGCATGGATGGAATACACATAGACGGATTCACCACCGACGACAGAACTTATGGGCCTGTCAAGATATTCCTTTGCGCGGTGTCTGGAATAAAATGCGGCATAATATTCCCGGAGCGGTCTGTTTACAGCGACGTGATGGAAATCATTTCAACAGAGTACCTGAGGGAAAAACTTGGAATTTCCGATGGCAGTGACCTAATAGTGGAAGTTACCGGGCCATTCAACTAGAACGATACGTCAAGCTTCCCGGTTTTTATCTCTTCCACGACTTTCTTGGCCTTTTCCTCAACCTGCTCCTTTGTGAGGCCGCATTCGTGGAGTTCCATGTAAATTTCGAACATCTCGTCATCCTGTGTGGGATTTTCGACCTTGCCCACAAACACTCTGGTGAACCCGCAGGTTCTGTCTGCGTCAAAGTTCATTCTGTAGCTTGTGTCAACTGTCACGTCTTTCTCTTCAATGTATATTCTTTTAGAATAGTAATCGTCTTCCATTTTTATCTACACCATATAGCTGCAAGTCTCATATGTACCTGTCAAGCCCTCTGGACCAGGGGTCCTTGAATTCCTCTACATTACCCCTTAGTACTTCCACGTTTCTGTCCATTATGACTACTTCATTTGAAACTGTCTTTCCTATCTCGGTTACCGCAACTTCCTGGAAAGTGCTCAGGAACTGGTCCCTGTTTTCTGGGGGGACCTCAACTACGATCCTTTCGCCTCCTTCTCCAAATATTTTCTCAATGGTCCGGGCATCCGATATGCCTGACAGGTCAACATCGAACCCTATGTTGAAGCCGAAAGACATCTCCAGAAGCGTCTGTATTAGCCCACCTGACGAAACGTCGTGGCCAGACACAATCAGCCTCTCATTCACAGCTTTGAGGTATTTTGGCGTCAAGGAGGACAATTCATCCATGTCAAACCACGGGACGGTGCCGCTTTCTATCTTTCTGAATTTAAGGTACTGGCTGCCACCGAGATTTGACGATTCCCTCCCTATGACAAAGATATGGTTTCCAGCAGTC
Organism: Thermoplasmataceae archaeon; assembly: GCA_046703545.1. Taxonomy (GTDB): domain Archaea; phylum Thermoplasmatota; class Thermoplasmata; order Thermoplasmatales; family Thermoplasmataceae; genus JAJZOM01. Next base: position 21,303 of record JBJKSX010000004.1, read on the forward strand.
TTGAAGTCAGCGCTCACAGCCTTGCTGACATCATCCATGGCTCCAACCATCATTATGTTTGGAACCGGCTTGATATTGGTGCCCGAGTACTGGTTGTAAAGGCTTACATTCCCTGCAACAACCGGAAGTTTCAGTTTCTGGCAGAACTCTGACATTGATTGTGTAATCTGTATCAGCTGCCCCATCACTTTTGGCTCCTCCGGATTTCCCAGATTCAGGCAATCAACAACTGAAGAAGGCATTGCACCGGTTACCAGCACATTGAGGTAAGCCTCGGTCATTGTCCCGAAAGTCCCCGCCATTGGGTCAACAGCAACCATGTCGTATCTTGAGCCAGCCGTAATTGCGAGCCCTTTCTGTGAGTTTTCAAGCGGCTTTATCACAGAAGCGTCAGAATGGGTTTCTGCATTTGGAGCTCCAGTGAGGGGCCTTATCACCGTATCCCCTCTGACCGTGTGGTCATACTGCCTTGTGACATTCATCCGGGAGCAGTTTGCAGGGTCCGCGAGAAATTCCTTCAGAAATGATTTCAGTTCGAAATCCTCCGGCGGTATCACATAATCAAGCATCTTTCTTTTCGGGATCTCGTAGGACCTGCAATAAATAGGCCCGGATGTGAGGAAATTAAGGTCCAGGTCAAGCACCTCCTCGCTTTCATATTTCAGCACAAGGTGGTTACCCTCCACCACTTCACCGATGGTGGAATATTCAAGGTTCCAGTCGTCGAAAATCTTCGATATGGGCTCAAGGTTCTCTGGAGATATTGCAAGCAGCATTCTTTCCTGGCTCTCACTGATCCAGATCTCCCAAGCTTTCATGTTCTCCTCCTTAAGAAGCACCTGGTCCAGCTGGACAACTGCAGAAACTCCGCCGGCAAGGCATAATTCGCCCACTGAGCTTGAAAGCCCGCCTCCGCCAAGGTCCTTCATTCCATCTATGAGTCTCTCGTCATTAGCTTCAAGGACCGCGTGTATGAGGGGTTCCTTTATAATTGGATTGCCAAGCTGGACAACGGACTTGTTCTCACTGCTTTCCTCCCTCAGGACTGCAGATGCAAACGTGACGCCGTGAATGCCGTCCCGGCCTGTCCTCCCACCAACTAGAAGGAGCAGGTCACCCACCTTCGAAATAAGGCTGCGGACAATCTTGTCCTTCCTGACCACGCCAACACAACCAGCGTTGACAAGCGGCGAATGGTTGAAACAGGAGTCAAAATCGACCGAGCCCGCGACATTTGGTATGCCAACCTTGTTGCCATAATCCCTGATCCCCCCAACAACATTGTTGAGGATGAAACGGGGATGAAGGCTCTTCTCCTCCCACTTCTTTATCCCAACATCCCCGAAGTAAATAGAATCAAGAACTGCCACAGGCTGTGCCCCCATGCAGAGTATGTCTCTCAGGATGCCGCCAACTCCGGTGGCTGCCCCGCCATAAGGCTCCAGGGCACTTGGATGGTTGTGGCTTTCCATTTTCACCACATACGCGTAATCATCATCAAAAGACACCACGCCAGCATCGTCCTCCATCGCGAGGAGCGCTTCCCCCTTGTCAAGTCCGGAAAAGTACTTCTTGAGATAGAATTTAGAGGATTTGTAGCAGCAGTGTTCACTCCAGGCCTGGGCCATTGCCTGCATTTCAACATCAGTGGGATTTCTTCCCAGCTCGGTGAAGTAATTTTTCAGCATGGACATCTCCTCTGTGCTGAGGCCCAGCGCCATGGATGATGAAATTTCAGAAAGCCTGGAGTTGCCTGCCCCTTTCAAGTCAATTATTTCAGAGAACCTGTTGGAAGACTTCTTGCCTGACATTTCTCATTCCTTGATTTTGAATGACTGGATAACCGGGTTCGCCAGCAGCTTTTCGGAAATTTCCCTGACAGTCTTTTCAGGATCAGCGGCGTTTTCGTCAAACTCGAACTCATAGGTCTTAGAGGTCTTCACACTCTTGATTCCTTCGTAACCCAGCAGCTTGAGGTTCTTCTGAATAGTAAGAGCCTCTGGGTCTTCAACCCCGGGGTGGAATTTTATTTCAACACTGATCCTTGCCATGTGATTCGTAAGTTCGGCTCAAAATTAAAATCTGTTGTTTTGCGGGACATTCTTCACGGCTTGAATTATCGGCTTGAGTGCATCCAGTACCCTCTCAGTTTTTTCCACGATGGTTCCGGTGACCACTATATCCGCACCCGCAGAAGCAATCTCGGCTGCTTTACCGGGGCTTCTTATGCCTCCACCTACGATCAGGGGAACTTCCGCCACTTCGCTCACAGCCCTGACTACCTTTGGGTCAATGGTTTCTGGCGATCCGCTTCCTGCTTCAAGGTAGATGAGCTTCATTCCCATCATCTGGGCTGCCAGTGCATATGAAACAGCCGGTTCAGGATTCCTGTTGTCTATGAGATCTGCCTCACCGACCTTGCCAACAGTCATTCCCGGCCTGAAGACGAGGTAACCCATTGGGATTGTTTCAACTCCCATCTTCTTTAGGAAGGGCGCAGCCTTGACCTGGTGGCCTATTATAAAATCAGGGTTACGAGAGTTGAGAAGGCTCATGAAATAGATTGCGTCCGCATGCTTGCTGACCTGGGAGGACGATCCTGGAAAAATGATGACAGGTATCTTTGTCCTATTCTTTATGCTCTTGATGGTCTCATCCATGACTTCCATGTCAATGGAAGTGGAGCCTCCGATCATGAAGAAGTCGGTGCCAGCCTTTTCAGCTTCAACTGCAATCTCAGTGGACCTTCCTGTGTCCTGGCTGGCTGGATCTATAAGTGTCATGTGGACCTTTGATTTTTGTGTGGCCTCCTTCAACTGGTTGTATATGTTCATATGATTCCTCCAACGGCAAATGAGAGCAGTCCGATTATCATCGCAAATTTGGATATCTGCTGACTGAATCCGGGATTTCTTATTATAGTAATGGCTGAAAGGACAAACATAGCATCAGCTACAGCCACTATGAAGAGGTAATAGAGGTGAAAAATTCCAAAGTAATATGGCAGGTATGAAAAGGATACTGCCACGAGCACAGATACAACTGCAACGGCAGAGGCACCCTTGACACCTATGCTCTTGGGAAGCGTTTTCCTGTCCACGTCTCCCTCCACGTCCTGGATATCCTTTATAATCTCCCTTGAGAGGTTTGCCAGGGTCGCCATGACGAACAGTATAAGCATCTTGTTGACAACGTCAACCGCGATACCGCCAAATACAAAGATAAGGCCCACAAGAATGCTGATCATTGCATTCCCGGGGAATCCCATCTTCTTGGTCCTGAATTCATAAAGCCCAAGAAATGCCTCAGCCAGAAGCACAACCACCAGTGCCGTTATGGATATCAGGACAGCCGAAATTACTATTGCCACAATGAAGAATGCCAGGAAGGCGGTTCTTGCAGCTCCCCTGGAAATGGCTCCTGTAACAAGTGGCCTGTCAGGATGGTTGATCCGGTCGGTTTCCACATCAACATAATCATTTATGACATTACCTCCTGCAGTCACAAAGAACACAGCTGCTGAAGCTGCAATCACAGCATATGCGTGGCTTGGAAGGGAAAACCCCACCCCAATGAACCCTGATATTATGGTGGCCACTATGCCCATCACTCCATTGATCGGCCTGACTATTCTCAACCAGGAATTCATTTTCGAACCGAGAAAATACAAACAGTTATTATATTTGCGAATAACTGGATTTCCATTCTTGCAGATTCACGGCTTGGAGATCCTGTCAAACAGTTTTTCAAAGTCTTCTCCGCTGACGGCTGCTTTAATCCCAGTGGGTGAAAAATGGGTCCTGTATGCCGGGGTATTGTGAACCGATTCTATCTCATGCATTGCATCTGAGATTGGTGGGAGGCTGCGGCCGAGTTTTCTCGCAAAGTCTGTCATTTCGTAGAAATAGAATTGTGTATCTTCATTGCGGATGGATTCAATGAAATTATATGTCGCAGGATCAATGCTCTCCATCCTGCCCCTCTTCAATGAATTCATGATGCTGTTGTCCTGGAGCTTTCCTTTCCAGATCGGGCCCTCTGTGAATTTTTCATAGATTGGCGACAGGTTCTCATTCTTATTTATATCTCCCACATTCTGGAGCGCCCTGTCCGCAACGCCAGAACCATGCTTCACCTTTACAACCAAACGGTAGTAATGCGACTTCCAGAAGGATATCAACGGTGTGATGGCCTTGTCCATTGCTGCAGCCCTCAGCACAACATATGCAATGAGTAGCCTAAGTCCAGATTCGTGCTTCATCATGTCCGTCTTGATGAATGCGTTGTACCTTCTCCGCGTCTTTGAGGGGGCGGACCCGGTGAGGGCAGAAAGGTCTGTGGCAGTAAGGCCGAGGTACCCATTGTTCTTCACATGGGTAAGTGCCACGTCAAGGAAGGGAACAATAGATCCGTAAGGGTCTATATCTATGAAGTCGAACAAATTCCGGGAAACAACCGATTCAAATGGTTCATTCAACACCTCCGGGTTTACATTGTTTCTCTTCACATTCTCCCTTATGATTTCAACCGATCTTGTGTTGATGTCTGATATGACGGCCTCAGCCTCAGTTTCCATTGAGACTCGTATGCCCCTGATCCCTGAACCACCAAAACCGTCAAGGTACCTGCGGGGGTTCAGCTCATTCAGAAGAAGAATTGTAATGTCCCTGTTCAGGACCTGCTGTGGATTATAAAAACCGGCCTTCCTTGTTCCAGGTCCCTTTTCCTTCCCAAAATCAGGAAGCTCTATGGTTGAAAGTCCCTCTTCCAGGATCACTTATGCCCCTTCTTCTCCCCTGAGCACCATGAGCACCCTGAATGGAAGGATGCTCCTGTTAATGGGGGTAATGTCGAAGACCCTTATTCCCTCAAGGCTCCTTATCTCCTGGAGGACAGGGTTCCTGGATTTCTTGTGGAGAGTTACAATAAGGGGTTTTTCAGATTTGAGTGTGGTTTCAATCTCAGACTGGATTGCCTTGGTGGTGTTTTCCAGTTTCCCAACTTCATCAATGACTATCACATCAGAGGTGTCCCTGGCTTTCTGGAGACTGGGTATGAGTATTTCCTCCAGAAGTCTGGTGTCAACCCCCAGCTTGTCAATCTTCACTCTTGAAGCAATGCTGCTCTGAGCGAATGTAATTTTCTTCTTCGTGCTTATGTCAAACAGAGAGTATCCTGTGAGTTTTCCCTGCTCCTTCACCTCGGATACAAGAACGCCCTGAACGATTGTGCCGTCCTTTTCAAGCATTTCTATGATCTTCCTGAGTGCTTCGGCCTTTATGGACCCCACGGGGCCTGTTATTCCAATCTTAACTGCCATTTGTTGCTTCTACTCCTCAATGTACATGAGCGGATAGTCCATTTCAGGAACGTACCTCAATTTGGCTGTGACATCTTCTGAACCGTATCTTATCTTGATGGTCACATCAAGAAGGTCGCCAGTCAGAGTTATATACTTGTAAACCCCCTGCTTCTTTGAAATCATGTCTTTGTCAATGCGGACCGTTGCATCTTCAACGAATGGCTGCACTTTCGCGCTCTCGCTGATTGCCTTTTCCATGGAATCTACGTTGCTCAGGTTGAGCGGAGAGCCGACGTACTGATGATAAACTGTGCCCAGCTTTATTCCAGCTTCAAATATGGCTCTCTCCCTGTCTGAACAATTAAAGTACTTGTTGGCGGGGTCTTGCATGGGTTCTCCCATATTACATGAACAGTGATAAACATTTTCACGCCTAAAATTAACACTTCGGGAATCTGCAGGCAAAATCCAGAAAAGAAATGGGTGGGCCATTAACCCACTATGTGGCTTATATCCCCATCTTTATCATGCGGTACATCTGCCTGGCAAGCAGGAAGAGAACTGCAGTAACTACGGTGACGACGCCCAGCTGAAACAGAGTGGTTGTATCCGGAACTCCAATCAACGCAGTCCTGACAACGTCAGTGACATATGTCAGTGGATTGCCCAGTGAAATGTACCTGACCACACTCTCGGATGATGAACCTATGGGATAAAACGAGGAGCTTGCGAAATCAAGCACAAAGAACATCACGATTGATATGGTGTTGTAAGTCTGCATTGTTTTTGCAATTGAAGAAATTACAAGAAATACGGCAGAAAAGAGTATGGTGCCCAATATCAGTGCAGCCAGCGTGAGCAGGATGGATACAGGTGTGAGTATGAATCCCCCGGAAACAGCAACAGAAAGGATCAGCATTATGAGGCTGCCTCCCAGGGTGAATATGATGGAAACAAACATGATTCCCATCAGGTAATCAGTTCTCTTGAAAGGACCAACAAGTAGCTGCTCGAACATTCCCCAGCGCCTGTCGCTCCAGAGCATGCTTCCCCCTATGTTGCCTGCGGTGAGTGTCTGCATAGCCACAATGCCTGGCCCCAGAAAATGGGTGTAACTGATGCTCTGGTTGTTCACGGGAACACCAGGGATAAGTGACTGGAACATGGTTCCCAGTACAAGGAGATACATCGCAGGCAATCCGAGCATGAATACCATGGTGCCCGCATCCATATTCACCAGGACGTTCCTGTAGGTTAGCCTGATTGAGGCAGGAATCTTCATTCCGCGTTCACCACCTCGATAAATACGTCATCAAGTGTCGCATCCCTGAGGTTGATGCTGTCTATTGTTCCCACGCTGGAGCGGGCGAGGCTCAGTATGTTCTCCAGGACTTTTGTGATGCCCTTGCCCACAATTTTCAGTGTCTTTCCCTCCAGGAAAGCATCCTTTGCGAGATCGGAATCTATGAGTTCTGATCTCAACCTGGAGATTAGGGATTCTTCAGGGATCTGGGCGGATGTGATCTCTAGGGTCCTCAAACCGCCATACTTGTCCTTGAGTTCAGTGGAAGTTCCTTCAACCCTGATCTTGCCATGCGACATTATCGCTATCCGGTCGCAGATGTAATCCGCCTCTTCAAGGAAATGTGTCGTGAAGAGCACAGTCATTCCATTCTGTGCCCTCTTCCTGATGTTGTCCAGAATCCTCCTTCTCATTATGGGGTCCATTCCCACCGTCGGCTCATCGAGGAAAAGTATGTCCATATCATGAATCAGCTCCCTTGCAACCTGAAGCTTCTTCTTCTGGCCTCCGGACAGTTCAGATGCCCTTGTTTTCCTAACTTCAGTGAGCTCGAACAGATCAAGGAGCTCCTCGGTTCTGGCCTTTGCTTCCTCTCTGGGAATCTGCCACAAGGTGGCATAAATTTTCATGTTGGTTTCAACTGTGGCAAAGTCAAATGACTCCTCCTGCTGGACCACCCCAATATGTTTCTTGATGTATACGGGGTTCTTTACGGGGCTTTGCCCAAGGACACTTATCTCGCCCGATGTAGGAGGTATAAGGGTGGTAAGAACCTTGATTGTGCTGCTCTTGCCGGCTCCATTCTTGCCTAGGAGTCCGTATATTTCTCCTTTCCTGACTGAAAAGGAAATGTCGTCAACGGCCATTTTCTTTCCATCATAGGTCTTGACCAGATTGGACACTTCAATGGCGTTTTGCTGGGTTGAGGGCATCTATCCACATCATTAACAGCTATAAAAAGCCTTTATACGTAAGTCCGGGGACAAATTCGAACTTGGGGAACACGCATTGTGAAAGTAATATACGGCAAACCTGAGCAAGGAATCAATATAACGATATGCTGATATACATCCGGATAATTAGCAACAACCATATCATGGCAACACTAGATGCATCTGACTCAAACATTCCCACGTGGAGACGACACTTCTGGGGGAGATTCATTGGACTCGGTTTACTGGTTGTAGGGGTTTCCTATTACCTTATCTGGTCCATCCTTTACGGAACATGGACCGATATCGGGCTCTATTCATTCACAATAGTCCTGGTCGTTTTCGGGCTGCTGGAACTATGGCTTGTCCAGGAACAGGTAAAAGGGGATCTGAAGGAAGCTCAGAAGCGCTGAAGTTTTCTGTCTTCCCAGTCGGTGGAAAGTATCCTCAATTTTCTGCAATATTCACCATCTGACATCAGGCATTCAGAATAAGGATGCATTTTTCCACCCAGCAACCTTCCTGGAGGGTCAATCTCAAAATCATCCAGTTTAAGCACTTTTCTGTGGGTCTCCTTGAAGTTCCTCGTTCTGAATATGAAAACCCGGTTGCTGTTGAATGCTATTGAATTGGTTCTTTCATTCAGAAAATCATCGGTGTTCTGTGAGATGTTCACTATTCCGGTGTTGTAATGCCTTGAATGCCTCACCATCTGGCCAAGGGCCTTGGCGTTTCTCTGGTTTCTGAGTATGATGTGGCACTCATCTATCACCACAAGTTTCCTCATGTTCGGATGCTCTGTCATCATCGAATTGATTCCCCTGAGCAACCCATGAATGATATCGTCATTTTCAAGGTCTTCTGGTTCAGCCTTCACTATGGTCAACCTGTCTTCCCTGGACTTAATGCCTGAAGGGCCAAGATTACCGAAATCCGCGATGAAGTCGTGAATCTCAATTTCTGAACAGTTGGTTTCGAATGAATCGCAGAAATATTCGTTCAGGGGGTCAAATACAATGGCATTCTCTGCCAGCCCCGGCAAAAGGCTGCGCTCAAGGAACAGTTTACCGAAATAGGATTTTCCTGATCCAGTTTCACCGACCACCAGGATATTGTATGAATTCTGCCCAAAGAGGTCAAATCTCACGAACCTCTCGGTCAAGTCATCCACTCCGAGGATGATTCCTCTTTTGCCGTCTTCTGCGTTCCTGAACACTGGAATTACAGAAGCTGCCTGCCGGGTGTTCATCAGGTAATTGCTCTTCGGCTGCACATTGGGCGATATGAAATCAAGAATTGAGCGCTTTGAGCTTGGCACTTTCACCACCCTGATACCAATCATTTCAAGATCATTCACTATCCGGTTCACATTTTCATTGAGTATGGCTGGATGATCGGCGAATATGCGTATTGTGAAGGCCATGTTTGCTGGCACAACCCCGTCGCTTTCATACTGGTATAGAATCTTCTCAAGGTCTGCTATTTGCTTCTTAAGGTTCTCGTTCCCTGACAGGTTGCTCCCTGAGAGCCTCAACTCTGCCTTTCGTTCTGACAGAAGGCGCTTGAGGAATCTTCCCGGGTTCCGGTCTTTGACGCTCCTGAGAGATGCCCTTACATTGAAGGGGATTCCAGTGCTCTCAAGAAGTGAGAGATAGTAGGGGCCCAGTGCATAGTCCATGTCTTTGACGACAAGGTCTGCAAAAAACCTGTCAGACTCGATGTAGTTTCTGTGCCTTGTGAATCTGAAATGAAATCTGTCCCTACCATCCTTATCTGACATACAAAACCACACTCTCAGCTGCTCAATGATCTTACCAGGGCTTCGATTTCTTCGCGGGCATTGAGCTCTTTTGAATCCATACC
>JBJKSX010000005.1:0-48410 GCA_046703545.1 Thermoplasmataceae archaeon
GATTCTTTGAAATTCATCTTTTCCAACTTTTCCTGTGTTTTTGATTAATCTATTCTGTGATACTGATCTCAGTTGAAACAAATCTACTACTGACCTCTTGGATAAGTTGTTTATACCATTTGGAGTCAATTCCATCATCCAAGGAACTGAATCGTAATGAGATTTGTAATCAGTTATAGGTGCGATGACCTTCAGCGGCAAAATACCAATTTCATTGCTGCTAACCATCACGCACGGTCTTGTCTTGGTAATCTCTGCTCCAACTGTTGGTGAAAGGTTTACCAACCATATATCTCCTTGATTCATTCATATCCCTCAACCGATAAAGTCCTGGGAATCAAGAGAATATAAGGTATTAAGGTCCTCATCAGTCTCGTAGTATTGCTTCAGTTTCCTTGCTTTCTCAACAATTTCTTTCTTCTTGTCATTTATGGCTTTTTCCCTGACGGCCTCTGCCAGGAACTCTGACTTATTCTTCTTAGTCTTAAGAATTTCAGATACATCATCAGGAACAGTTACATTGAGTCTTTGAGTTACCACACATAATTATGTGTATTAAATATACATACTTTTTGGTGTCCACAAAAAATGCTGAACTATCTTCACTGGTAAATGTTTAAATGATTATCTGAGAGAAAGATACTTTCCAAATTCCCAAAACAAAATTTTTCATTCAAATTTTACTTCACTCTGGAAATGCATTGGTATATCATAATATGTGGACAGATCAATCAAAAATGCTTGCAGAAGTGCGTCGGACCCTAAATCCATCGCCTTTAACCTAGCTCGACAACCTCCGCAATGGAACCCTACACTTAAGGAGAGTATATCAAAAGTATTCAAAATTGTTCAAGACTCATGAAATGGTCTTTCTCATAATTTTGAATGTGGGAGAAACTTGGGTTAACCCTATATGTAAATATTTCTTGTAATACATGTAACACGTGTAATACAAAAAGGGAAGTAAAAATTTATGGAGGCTTCTCCATATTTTGTCCAAACCCTGTAAAATATGGTTTATATAACACTTGTGATTATTATCATATGGCAAATGAAAAGCATGAAAAGAAATTGGATAAAGTTGAACTTGGCTTACTGAAAATGTATATATTAAAGTTATACATATAACAACAATATGGAAAAAAAGACAACGGTTGGACCTAAGGGCCAAGTAGTCATCCCCAAGGAGATCAGGGATAAAATAGGAATCAAGGAATATTCTGAAGTTATTGTAGATATTTTGGATGATTCAGTTGTAATAAGGAAGCTCAAACCAGAATCAGTATCTTACGTAGACTATTATTGTACGACTTATTCAAAAAAACTCACAAAGAAAATAGATATTAAGAAAATAACAGAGGAACAATATGAAAGGAATATTTTACATTGATTCCAATGTTTTCCTTTATCCTGTTCTTTACAATGATGTGGAAGAGTCTGAAAAAGCAAGAGAAATTTTATCACAAATAGAGGGTAAAAATATTCAGGCATATACCTCAACCTTAACTTGGGATGAGGTCTCATATGTAGTGGAAAGGACACTAGGGAAAACTGATGCGATTGAGGTAGGTAAGAAGTTCATTAATTTTCCATTCCTACGATTTATACCAGTAGACGATGAGATAATTAGGAGAAGCCAAGTTATCCGTGAAAAATACAATCTGAAACCACGAGATTCGATTCATTTGTCATGTGCAATCGAGCGAAATATTTCTGAAATCATATCAGATGACAAAGATTTTGATGGCATAAAAGAGATCAAAAGGTTACCTGTCAAACAATGAAATAGTCTGACCCCAAAATGATAAAGATGACTCACTATTTGGGTGTTTAATTTAGACCGCACGAATTGTAGAAAAACGGAATTCCGCCTGATTAGCGGTGGATGAAATTTTATATTTCGTTATACATTTTATACGTATGCCTGATAACGATAGAAAGGGAAAAAATGATGTACTCGTTGTTAGAAAGATCAACAAAACCATCTATAATAAATTTCGAGAAAAAGCACTAGAGGAACATAGGAATGTAGGAGATGCGCTTAATCAGGCAATGATTGAATGGCTACAAAAACAGGATGAACGAAGAAAGCTACATAAAGAAAAATTACTGAATTTAAATGGAATGGTCAAGACTGAGAAAACAGTTAAGTGGAGTGAGGACAAAGCTCTGATTTCATCAAGTAGCCCTTCCAGGGCCCGAATGAGTCACCATTGTTGTGCAGATGTATTCAACAGTAAATCTTCAGAAATCAGCTTATGTACAGGCACGAAATGATAGAGGTCCATTTCAAGAACAACGTTAAGCTTAAAGGCTATCGATACAGGGTATTTACCAGGTGAATCCGGCATCTCAAAGTCACAACGGTATTACAATCCATCCATGTGCTGTAACCCTTTACCCACATATTCTAAAGGAATGAATGAACTATTTGAGTGCAAGTTCGTGAGATAGAAAGAAGGAGTACAGATTTGACCTGCCTCATTGATAAGAAATACCTGAATGCTACTGCTAATCTACGAAGCTGATGAATAATTGTAATGGGAATCGTAAGTTTGCACTACTGAGAATTCAGTATCCACCCAATTGCTTGACTCATTAATGAATTGTGGAGCTGGATGATATGCCCACAACTGCAACTGTTTGGCACCTGTATTCCAGTTTGTAACTTAGACCTTTGCAGGCGAGATGAGGGCAGACTGAACAGTGTATGACATGAAGACTGTCAGAATAAAGGCTGAGACAATTGCAACCTTATACTTTCGTCCCTTAGTAAATTATTAGAATAAAAATATTAAAATATTTCTTTTTCTTCTTGAAACTTATTATCTTAATAGAAGCCCTTTAAATGCCGGTTTAAATAAGACTTATGAGTATTATCATATTGCGAAGGAAGAGCCCAAGATAGAGACAGAGCATCGGCAACCCATCAGGTGTAATATCTAAAAAGACCGAGGGGTCGAATGGGGCCTATACTCATAGTCTTGGCTCATAAGATTGAAGACAAACGGCAGCATTTGAGAGTTTCCATATTTGCAGCGCTATTCTGTTGATGCTCAATTATTAGGGCCTCTTTTGCAGTAGTTCATTTATCAGAGTAATATACTCAAGAATAGCCATTTGCCCCAAATCGGTTATCCGCACTATGGTCCTCGGACCTCCTTTGCTTAAGAACCCTGTTCTAACTTTGACAAACCCGGATTCCCCCAAGACTCTGAGGCATAAGTTGAGTGTGCTCTTCGGCAATCCCAAAGAATGCAGCAAGTCTGTGAACGTGGCCCATTTCATTCCGGACAATACCAATAAAATACCTACCCTGGATGAACTGGACAAAGGACCTTTGGAGACGAGATTCTGTAGTTTATCGTTTGATGAATCCTCTTTTCCATCAACCGTAACCTCGGACATGCCCACTACACCTCTCTCCCGGATTCATAAATGGACTTTATCCCAGAGATGGCCCAGATAGGAGTGGCAATTGCGAACCCTATGATGGAGATTCCCGGAATGAGAAAAAGAAACGCAGCCACCACGATCGAGGCTATAAACGCATAATCCTCCGGTTTCCTAGGCACTTTGAGAATCAACCTTATCTTTATAATCAGCACTTCGTAGGTCGGGAGGACGGAAATCCAGATCATAACTGGCAAAACATGATAGACAGGAAAGCCTGCCAGCAACAAGAGAATATCGACAGACCACGGCGCAATAATGGCAATCCAAATCAGGGCCTTTAGGTGCGACCTTGTACCCGAGAGCAAGCTTAAGGTCTCTCCAATTTTGCCAAACCCCCTCAGGCCAGCCCTTCTCGTTATGTACCATACCATAAACGAGCCAATGACAAAAAGTAGAATCAGAAAAAATGGAGATCTCGTGTATCTAAGTGTAATCAATGCAGCGGCTTCAAATACAGACATTGCAAGGTAAAAGCCACCCATTCCCTTTCTGGACTGGTAGTTTACCATGCGAAGGGCAATTCTGGCGGCTTCCCTGCTCTCCAAAAGGATAGCCTCATTTTCAGAATTGATTGAGGTTTCAGATAAATTAATTCTACCTCCGGAATCGTGCAACATTGGAGAGGTCACTCACTTACAATTGCTATTACCATATAGCAACTTTGGCAGTTCATTTTCTGAACAACCATTCCAATAAAAGTAGAGGCGAGTAATGAAGTTATAAGGACCTATAAAGGAGGTATTGAAAATGGGAAAAATAAGAGAAGGTGCAAAGTCCGGCCTGATTTCCGGGGCCTTGTTTGCCATAATGGAAGCCGCAGTCATTGCGTTCCTGATGCTATATTTCAAAAGTAGCATCCTAAAGGTGATAGAGTTGGAATTTCCATCCACGTCAACCTTGAGCATCAATGGTGCGTACAATATACTTGTTACATCAGATGTATTAATCGGAGTGCTGTTTGGGGTCACTTTGGGTGTAGTCTTGGGAATCTTTTTCGGTATTTCTTCTGAACATATTCCGGGGAGAAGCTACGTAACTAAAGGCATTATGCTCGGAGTAGTTTTGTGGTTAGTTGTTCATGTCACACTTGACTATTTTGAAAATTTCAAGTATGGGGCGTCATTCTACGCCGTGGATATTGTACTTGGACTGATAACATCACTTGTTTACGGGGGCATGGTGGCAACTTTTTTCGAGAGAAACAGTGGGATTAAAAAGTCTATTGAAGTTTCATAATCTCCCATTTTTTGATATGTCTGATGCGGAGAAAATAGTCATTTAGGCAAGGGCCACATTGAAATTAAACACCAGGTATTGAACATATCCAGTCTTGACATTAAGTTGTTAAAAATCGCGAACTCATGATTTTCTCATTGCAACCATATAGTCGGTTTGAAAAAACTTAGGTCCCCCCAGATATGTTCGTAAAGTGGTTTTAGTTCATAGTCTGCCTGATTAAGCCCCGCAACGACATCCCCCATAACTGAGAATGGAGGAAACCACTTGTGCCTAAGACGGTCACTTTTCCCGTCAAAGTTCTTTGCAGCTTTGGATTATTACAGGTATTCTTGTTGTAAAATTTATCGTATCTGCTGGAAGTCATCCCACAGTAAAATGAGGTCATAGTTATGTTGACCTCAAATTACCATTTTCTTCTTTGCATGCAATAACTCAATGATTTCATCAAAATTACTGGAGTCAACCACCTGGTACTTCAGTTTCTTGCCTCCTTCTGGAATGAATGCCAAGGCGCCTGCATAGATGTACTTGACTGGCCCCATTCCCTTAAGGTATTGGACCTGGGATAACGATTTCCTGTCAATCCAGAAATCATTGGGGAAATGCTCGATTGAATTTCCGGACTTAAGCTGTTCAATCTCACTTGTCACCATCTGTTTAATGGTGTTTCTCTTGAGTTCATCGTTCATCAGGTCTTGGGATGCACCACCTATGAGCATCCCCTGGCCGGAGAGTGCGGCGGTGAAGAAGAGGACTCTTCGATCAGTCACTGCTATTACATTCTCTGTGAATCTTTCTGCAGATACCTGGCTTATGCCGGTGAAATTTTGCTGGCCACGGTATATGGGTGTCAGATAAGTGATGATGGATTCACCCGGATCCAGTGAAATTTTATCGTCTCCAAACAAGTTTGTTCCCGGTTTCGCAGCAGTTACGTTCTTGTAAACTGACTTCTTCATCTGTTGCTCATAATTCTGTTTGGGGTTCTTGAAATCTATCTGGCTGATTTTCTTATTTGATCTCAATAACACTGCAGATCCAACCAAGGTGAAAGAGACGAAGAAAAGTGGTATGTAAAACGGCAGGCCATGTTGCATGGCAATGCCAAATGCCACTAATTCAACAACCAGAAGTATTGCGAGAAAGGCTATTGAAATCTTATTGTTTGCCGTGACAAACTTAGCAGTTACAGGGGCAATTCCACCTTCGCCAACAGCATTGTCAACCCTCCTGGATACTCGACTTGTAAAAGTCTGTTTCACAGCACTTCCGCAGTCAGGGCAGGTCTCTTCAGTGCCCTTCAATTCAGAATTACAAATGGGACAATTCACCTCAGACTAACCAATAATCAATATTAAAAAATTTCTATATTCACTATCAAATGAGTTGGAAACCCCCTCTTAAATTCAGGGGGTGAGAAAAGCCAGAGATGGGGGTTGCAAACCCTGCTGAAACTCTTGAGCTTTCAGGCAAATCCAGTTGCCTTGAGCGAAGCTTCCCAAAGTGACTTTGCGTTTTGAATGTCTTCAGCCTGCTTGTTGGGTCTCTTGATGCGCCTGTTGCTATAATATTCTCCGGGAGTCCAATCCTTCCCAGGCGTGGTTGTGGCAAGCCAGATCAGGGTATCGGCCCCTCTTTCTGGTGTTTTTAAAACATACTTGACTGGCCCGGAGTAAAGCAGTTGAGTACTTCCTCCAAATTCTTTCCCAAAATTTGTTCTCACCACCCCGGGATGAAAGGCGACAGCGGAAATACCTTGGGAATGGAAACGACTATGAAGTTCCTTTGTAAAGAGAACATTCATAAGTTTGCTCTTGCCATACGCACCCATGCGGCTGTAACCATTATCCAACCTGAGATCCTTTACGTCTATAACACCCGAAAATTGTTGAGCTGCGCTTGAAGTATTGATCACTGCAGCCTTTGAAGAGCAAAGAGTGTCCATCAGCATATTTGTCAGCAAAAAAGGGGCAAGGTGGTTTACCTGTATGGCTTTGTCGAACCCGTCCTCTGTTAATGTCCTCTCAGAGCCCATAATACCTCCAGCATTGTTTGCAAGGACATCTATGCTTGAATAATCCCTTTTCAATTCAGAACCCAGTTGACGCACTTCGGTTAATTTTGAAAAATCAGCAATGTAATAGGGAACCTTCAGTTCGTCTGCTACAGTTTTTGTCTTTTCCCTGGATCTCCCAGTAATGATTACATTTGCATCTTCAGCTTTAAGGCTTGCCGCAGCTGCCCGCCCTATGCCATCGCTCGCACCGGTAATAACAATAGTTCTTTCACTCATCCCATTCACCAACAGATAACAATACCATGTAATAGTAAAACTAAGCTAATTTAATTTTTGAAATTGCAGGCAGGAGATGGCATATGACATTACATGGAATGCGCATACCGTCCAATCCTTTGGTTCAGGTATTCTATATGACCTGTTCACCGTCCAGATTTACTTTTTTCCGGGCGGTTTCCTGCACAAGCGACATTTTAGCCGTGATTTGTGGGCAAGGAAAGCCTGTTGCAATCCTATCGGGAGACGTGGTGGGTAGCTATGTTAAGGAATTTAGGCAGGCTGATTTGTTATAAGTAATACATTTAATGGCCATTCAAAATAATAACTAAATGATAATTGTTACGAAAGTTTTATCATAGCCTGTAGTTTCTGCGTCCTTAAATGAGTAAAAGATTTCTTAAGACAATTGTTTTTGCAATCGCATTATCTTTTGTTGTTTTGGCACTGGCATCGGCCCTGCCAAACAACACCGCGGTTTCATCTTCTAAAGAAGCATCGAGTGCGAGTGGCCAACCCATTTCATTTGCGGCTGTCCACAGCAAGGCCCAGGGGTATGTTAAAAACACTCTCTTCTTGGCCAACAATACACTTGTTTCCGGTAATTCCAACCCCAGTCCGAATGGCGTGGGATTACAGTCTGTAATTTATGTTCCATCAAATAACGAACTTTATGCAACAACGTTGAACACCCAGGGGCCAGGTAGCAATAGTGTTATTTATGTTCTGAATGGCACCACCGGTAAGGTAATCGACACCATTGAAGCTGGCCAGGCAACACAGTCGCTTACATTCGACCCTTCAAACGGGCACATATATGCCATAAATCGTGACAGCGACAGCGTCTCGATTATCAACACCTCCACTAACGAGGTTACAGGTTCGGTAAAAGTTGGATATTACCCCATGTATGCTGCATACGACAATGCCACGGGCAACCTGTATGTATCAAACTCGTTTGACAACAATGTCTCAATCATCAGTACGCAGACCAACACAGTAATAGGTTCACTGCCAGTTGGGAATACTCCAAACGGATTGGCGTTTGATTCAGCCAATGGTTACATTTATGTGACGAACAATGGAGGCTCCAACATAACCGTTATCAATGGATCTAGCAACAAGGTGTTTGGTTCCATAACAACAGGCTCTTACCCTTCTGAGGCTGCTTATGACCCCACTAATGGTTACATTTATGTGGCGAACAATGGGGGCTCCAACATAACCGTTATCAATGGATCTAGCAACACTGCAATTGGGTCAATAACGGTTCAAAATAATCCAGACGCCATTGCATTTGACTCCTCAAATGGGTACATCTATGTCACCAGTGATTATTCTTCCACAGTTTCAGCAGTTGATCCAAATACCAACACGGTCGTAAGCACTGTGCCTGTTGGAAATGACCCGGAAGGGCTTGCTGTCGGCGCACCAGGCGTATACATCTATGTCAGCAGTTTAAATGCAGGAGAATTTGCTGGGATTTCTTTCATAAACAGCACCACGAACACCTTTTTCAAAACTGTTTATACCATTGCATCCCCAACTTCACTTACATTTAATCCAATAAATGATAAGCTGTACGCTGGAAATTACTACCCATACGACATTTCTGTGTTGAACACCACTTCAAATATTGTGGATAAGACCATGAATCTGGGTTATTCGCCGGTTTCCACCACTATTAATCCACTGAATGGCACCATATACTCCCTGAACTCGGACCCCTCCCAATCCAATTATGATGGGAATTTGACTGCCATTAACGGATCAACGGGCAAAATCATGGGTTCAACATATATCCCAAATCCCCCCCGTGGTATGTCCTTTGATCCTTCCAATGGACACATTTATGTCACTGCATACTTCTATCCTGAAGCCATATTGTACACAATAAATGCCACATCAGGCGCAATAGTGAGCCAATCCAGTTATTATTCACCAAACGGCAGTTACGGAACTCCCATCTACAACCCGGCAAATGGCAACGTTTACGTGTACAATTCCACCGATCAACAGTTCCTCATAATCAACAGTACCACCAACTCGATAAGCCAAACATCCACACCAGGTGGTTACCCTTACCCCTATTCCGGAACATTTGATCCCCATAATGGATATCTGTACCTGAGCACACAATATGGAGAAGAAGTAATGAATGCGACAACAAACTCAATTGTGACATTCCTTAATGTTGGGAACAATCCAATTTCAAGTGCATTAGACCTTTCAAATGGCTATATATACGTAGCAAATGAATACTCAAACAATGTTTCGGTTATTGATGGTACCACAAACACAGTTCTGGGAAACATAACTGTTGGGTACCAACCTGATGCGGTTGCCTATTCAACTTCAAATGGAGATGTTTATGTGGCCAACTATGCGTCTGGGACCATATCAATAATTCCTACGGTTTTCTACAATGTCACATTCACACAAACCGGCCTCCCAACTGGAACCACCTGGTATGTCAATCTCAGCAATGGGCAGAACCTAACCTCCACAGGCCCTACACTTTCATTTTCTGAAGCAAATGGGACATATTCATACACTGTGGGCCTCTCGGGCAACATCTACTCAGCCTCAAATGCTTCCGGTTCCTTCACAGTGCACGGAGGAAATGTCTCCAACAGTGTCTCGTTTTCCAAAGTGGTCTATTCCGTGGATTTCACAGAATCTGGACTCCCTGCTGGAACAACCTGGTATGTCAACCTGAGCAACGGGCAGCAGTTTCATTCCCAGTCTTCCACAGTGACATTCTCTGAGGCCAATGGGACATATTCATACACACTCTCGGCAGGAAATGATTCCTATGTTGCATCGCCACATTCTGGAACCTTCGCTGTCAATGGGGGAAAACTGGCTGAGAATGCAGTATTCAAGAAAGCCTCATATACGGTGAAATTTGCAGAAACAGGCCTCCCAACTGGAACCACCTGGTATGTCAACCTGAGCAACGGACAATCATTCTCCTCATCAAATTCCACGGTTGAATTCAACGAGACCGACGGAGCATATACATATACTGTAAATGCCACGGGCTTTGGGGCTTCAATTTCCAATGGGACTCTTGATGTGAATGGTGCAAACTTAACTGAATCGGTTAATTTCACCGCATCACACAACAAACCTGCTTCACCCGGCATACCAGCGACAGTATGGTACGGGATCGCAGGCGTATTTGTAGCTGCTGGAATAGCGGGGACCGCATTCATATTGTTCAGAAGAAACAAATTATTTTTCCATTTTTTTATTTTAACTATTTTTTTATTTTTTTGATTATTCTTCGCTTAAGAAAATTCTGAACTGGAAAACCTGAGACATGGATTTTTTTAAATTGTGGAGTTTTCGAAATCAAGCATTTACTCGGTTTAAGAACAATTGCTTTTCACATAATATCAGGAAATTTAAAAAAAGAATGATCTTAGATCGATTGTGAGAACAATACAGTGTATTTCCTGATGTTCGGTTTAAAATGCAAATGTAATATTTATTCAGAAAAATTCTTCCTGCGGGTTTACTACCTGAGAGGGTTTTTCCTTATGTGGTGCAAATGTCACAAAAAGATAAGGGAGCAGTCCTGGCGCTCATAGAAGTATCAAGGGGAGATTGCCATATAACCAACAACGTAATCGGGCAGAACAGGGCGGCCAAGGTTGAAACATTGAGGGTGGGTGAAACATCCACATTGCATAGGGTTCATTCCATCGCTGAGCCACACCAGCTGTTTCCAGATCTAAAGAAAATTTCTGACAGCATTACACGCGTCGGAAAGAATGGATTTTGGGCGGAGTGCAGAAGTTGCTCTTCCTGCAAATTTTTTGCCAAGAACTACTCAGTCGTACTTTCAACAAAATCCATTGACTCCAGAAGGATACTGTACAGGATACTCATACAGAACCAGACAAAGCTCAAGATTCTTGAACGGAAGCTTGACGAGGCTGGCCTGAATCCGGTCGTACTAGGAACTGAGTATGAAAACCAGTCGTTGCTCACTGAAAGGGAGAAAGAAGTTGTCCACATGGCTTACAGGCACGGATACTTCGATGCGCAAAGGGGAGCATCAATGACCGAAGTTGCACAGATGATGAAAGTCTCAACGCCCTCACTTTCTGATGTTCTCAGGAGAGGCACCAAGAAAATGGTCAAAACCTATGTTGAGAATAAACTATAGATTCCCAAACCCTCCCTGGTTTCCTGGATTTCCAAGTTTTCATAAAAAAGGAAAGATTGAATAATTTCCAGGAAGTTACCTCATTGAGATGCCTGATAGGCAAAAGATTAGGTGCAAGAACTGCAAGAAGACTTTCTATACTTCACAGGATCAGATGGAACTTGTTGACAGTTCCCCGGGAGCAGAATATTTCAAGATCAAATGCCCAATGTGTGAATTTGAAAACAAGGTAAATGTTTCAGATCTCAAAAATAGGGGCAAGAATGCATTGTACGACGTGGGTGGAGTAATATTCTACACAATCGATTTCATGACTTTCCTGGGCATGACTCCCACAGGGTGGTTCATTGCATCCATCACAATAGGTGCAGTTTTTGTCACCTTCGCCCGTCCTCTGTACGGAGTTCCTCTTCTAATCCTTTCATTGGCGATTGGAATCTTCCTTTATCGAAGTTGGAGTGGCCGCAGGGCTGACCCAGCCGATCCTTCCAACCCATAAAAAGAGGGGGCTGCGATTTGCACTTGAAGGTTGTCACAAGTACAAACAAAATGAAATTTGTATTCTCCAGTCCTGAGGAAATGCCTTCTACATACTTCGGAGATATTGATTGGCAAGACTTCACCCAAGTTTTGTGAATAAAATTATAATCAGTTCTATATATTCTACTTTATGGCCAAGGTACCGTTTTCAATTATTGGCACTCACATCATGCAGATTCCCGTCCGAGTCAATGGAAAGGATGTGAAGTTCCTGATTGACACCGGGATTGGCCCTACTGTTCTGTCCGAGAATTTTGCGGAGGAACTCCACTTGGAAGAAACCGGGGTCATGAATGGGAAGAGAATGTCAGGCCAGGAACTCCAAATACCACTTGTTAGAGTTCCATCCATTGAAGTGGGAGGGATAGTGAGGACTGATTTAGAGGTTGGAGTGTTTGACACTGCAGGCTTTCCTGACATTCTCAGTGAGATAAAAGGAATACTCTCCATTGGATTCTTTAAAGGTGCGGTTATCACAATGGATTTTGGGTCATCTTTCCTGAACGTTGCTGAAAGGATGTCTCTGGATGCAACTGAAATTAGGGGGGTCAGAATTCCCGTGGAAGTTGAAAATGATGGCCCATCAGTCTCCCTTTATGTGAAAGTCATTCTTCCCGGCGGGAAGACTGGGAGATTCGAAGTCGATACAGGATCTGATACACTGATTCTCAATTCAGGATTGATGGAGCAACTGGGTGTGTCCCCAGAAGGCCCGGGTCTGGAGGTTTTTTCAGGAATCGATGAAACGGGGCATGATTACAGGAGATACCTGACTGAAATCAAAGGAAGGGTTTCTCTGGAAGGTGGCGCGGAAGTTTTCCAGAAAGACCCAAGAGTTGTTTTTCAGGACATAATATATGATGGCCTCATTGGGCATGACTTTCTCAAGCGATACACCGTTTCCTTCGACATTGACGGGGCTGAGATGATCTTTCCCAAGTAGTGATTTGATTGTTTGATTTCAGCCTGTATTTCTATTATCCACATAAGTGATTAAATACAGTTAGCTCTTGATCCTTTATGGCCAGGAACTGGGGAGGGGATGGAATCGAGAGATACCTTGGTTCAGGAGAAACTGTAAAGCTCAGATTCGGGAACTTCTTCCTCACTCCATCGCGGCTTGGAATTTACACGACTTTGAAATCTGAATTCATCTTTACTGATTTTTCTGATATTTCTATCATGAAGAACAGGAAGACGAAACTCAAGTTGTCCTTTGCCAGCATAGGCATCATTTTAGCACTGGTCTTCATAATCGGTGAACTCACCCAACCTACAAGTTTGACCCTCGCAGCAGTCCTCCCCATTAGTTCGTTTCTAACAGTTGGAACTGGTTATGCCATGCTTTCCTCATTTGACCGGGATTCGTACATAATTCATTCCAACAGATTGGAAAAAAATTGGAAGATTAGGACCTTTGCGACAGTGCAGGGCCTCACTTTCGTGGATGAGCTCTTGAAGGCTATCAACAGCTTTACTCCTGACGAAAATGAATGATATGCCGTTTCAAAAGAGTTCATCTCTCTGGAAGATTTTTTAAGACCAGAATTGTAATGCTTTGAGAGTAACATGAATTCCTCACAGAATATGCTGTCCTTCAAGCAAGTCAATGAGGGCAATTGGTCAGACCTGCAGAGATTGTTTGGTGAGAAGGGCGCATATGGGGGTTGCTGGTGCATGTATTGGAGAATGAAGACTTCTGAATTCAACAGCCTTTCCCCTATAGAAAGGAAGGAGGCAATGGAGTCATTCATCAGATCTGGAGAAAGTCCGGGAATTCTTGCTTACAGGAATGAGAGGCCAGTTGGGTGGTGCTCATTCGGCCCAAGGACAGAATTCACCCGGCTTGAAACTTCAAGAATCCTGAAAAGAGTTGACAACGAAGAGGTCTGGTCGATTGTGTGCTTCTACATAGAAAGGGCGCACCGCAAAACTGGTATCATGACGGGTTTGCTTGGCCAGGCGAAGGAAGAGGCGAGGAAACGTGGGGCAAGAATACTGGAGGGGTACCCCATAGAACCAAAATCCAATGAATATCCAGACCCGTATGCATATACCGGGTTGGCAAGCGCCTTCAAAAAGTCTGGATTCAGGGAAGTTGCGAGAAGATCGGAAAAGAGACCCATAATGAGATGCCAACTGGACCAGCCTGTCGCCGGATCTGAAGAAGATCAGCCTGAAGAGATCTCATGATCACCATAAGCAAAGAACAAGCCAGAAAATTGTTTCTTGTGAAGCAACATCTGGTTGGGGAACCAGAACCAGGCGGGTTTCATGAACATGTAAAATCTCTCATCAGTGATATAGGGTTCATACAGTGGGATCCCGTGACTATTGTCGCACCATCCCATGTGATATCTCTTTGGAGCAGAATTGGAAACTTCGACTGGGATGACCTTGAATCAATGATGTGGGAATCAAAGGAGATTTTCCTTTATTATGCCCCCGTTGCTTTCATAGTATTGACTGAGGACTACCCGATTTTCAACTCGCTCATGAAGGATTACCCGGAATCCCTAGGTGATGCCTGGAGAAATCACATTGAACCTGCCAGAAAATTCCTGGATTCCCATGAAGAACTAAGGAGTAGGGTTCTGAAAAGTTTGGCAAATGGCCCTGTGGACTCGAGAACTCTCAATGATTTGGGACGGAAAAGCAAGAGCGTGGATGGGTGGACAACCGGAAATGAAGTTACAAGAATGCTCACCCAGTTGCACATGCTTGGAGATGTGATGGTTTCCGGGCACAGCGGAAACCAGAATGTGTGGAGCCTGACAAATCAGTTTCTCCCCGCTTGGGCAAAACAGGATGTCCTTTCAGTGAATGAACTGGAGAAATGCACAGCAATGAGATCCCTGAAAGCATTGGGCGTTGCCTCTGACTTTGACATAAACCGGTATTTTGTGAGGGGCAGATACAGAAATCTGGGAGAAACACTCAGGAAAATGGAGTCTGACGACCTCATAACCGAGATCAATCTGGAGAATCAGAAAGGAAGGAGGAAGTATTACATTCTGCCCGCTGACCTTCAGTCGGTTGATGGCCTGGATTCATACGACTGGGAGAGTAACATGAAGATCATCGCTCCATTCGACAACATAATAAGCACAAGGGAAAGGGCTGAGAGGCTGTTCGATTTCAAGTACGCCCTTGAGCAGTTCCTGCCCAGAGAGAAGAGAAGATATGGCACATATGTACTTCCCTACTTATGGAAAGACCGTCTTGCTGGCAGAATTGATGCGAAACTGCAAAAAGGAAGTCGCGTCCTGAACATAATTTCGATATTCGCTGAGCCGGGATATGAGCACCAGTATGAGATACCGGGCAAACTAAGTGAAGTGTTGCATAATTTTGCAGAATTTATAGGCGCCGAGCAGGTAGAATTCGGGGATAATTTGCCCAAAGGCTGGGGCCGATGGCTCAAGAAATAAGAACAGGCAGGAGTGTTTTACCCCTCAAATCTATCTACATCACTTCTTCATGGCCACAAGGGTCATCATCCATGGGAATCCTGGAACTCCGGAATCCTCTGGAAAACTGAAGAACCCATCCTTGTCTCTGACCATGCCCTCGAACTGTTTGAAGAAAGTGCGATGGTGCTCCAGGAATTTGGTCACTGACAAGCCATTTTCCGCAATGCCCGTAATCAGGTCTTCCAGCCTGACCATGTACTGGTAGTTCGGAAGTGCCTCGTACGAGGAGTTGCCAATGTAATCAAGACCCCTGTATTCTTCTGGTTCCTTGTTGAAATAATCGTGTGCCAGGTGATGTCCATCATCATCCAACATGTGCACAAACGGGTGCTGATCATGAATGAATGCCACACCACCCTTTCTCAGAAGCCGGGATATGCTTTTCATCAACGACCTGTGGTCCGGAATCCAGACAAGAGCTCCTCTGCTCATGTACACCAAGTCAAATTGTCCGCCATATATTTCGGGGATTTCCAGCACATTGCTGTGGACAAATTCAGCATGAACCCCTGAATCTAATGCAAGTTTTCTCGCTTCCCCTATGGCCTCCTCTGAAAGGTCAAAGCCAGTGCATACTGCACCAAGGTTGGACAGCGAAAGTGTATCCTGGCCACAATTGCAGCAAAGATGGGCGATCTTCTTCCCTTTGACGTCACCGAGATTCTCCAGTTCGATCCTGTCAAGGGACACACCCCCAGATCTGAAGAATTCAGCCTCGCCCTTCCTGTGCCCCTTGTGTATGGGGGTCACTTGATTCCAGGCTTCCTGATTCGCCTTCATGTACCCTTCGTGGGGATGCATCGGCATGAAACATCATTTAACGTGCAATAATAAGCATTCTCAATTATAACCTTTATAATCTAAACTAAAAAATAATATATAGCACCAATCCCTTGATCTTGTACAATGGGTATGAAGTGCCCCAAGGCAGTTCTTTTGGATCTTGACGACACCATCGTCAATTTCAGCAGCCCCAGAATACAATACTGGAATGCTGTGACAACGAAGCATGAGGACTGTTTTGCGCCTGTCAAGGCAGAAACCCTTTCCGATTCCATCATTAAATGGGGAGACTGGTTCTGGGATGACAGCGGCAGGAATATGAAATGGAGGCTGAACCTGAAGGAAGCCAGAAGGCACATCGTTGCCCTTGCTTTTGATGACTTGGGCCTGAAAAATGTCGAACTTGCTTTCCAGATAGCAGATGACTTCACCGAGCTCAGGGAGAAGGGAGAGAACCTCCTCACTCTGGTGCCTGGAAGCGTGGAAACCATTATGCACCTCAAAAATAAGGGGATAAAGCTGGCTCTTCTCACCAACGGAAGTTCAGAGGGCCAGAGGAGCAAGATAAGGAGGTTCAATCTGGAGTCTCTTTTTGACAGAATTTTCATAGAGGAGGAAGTTGGCTATGGGAAACCTGATCCCAGGATTTACCTGGATGCTGTAAATGAACTGCAGGTTAGCAGAAGTAACACCTGGATGATAGGGGACAACCCTCTTTGGGATGTGACCGCACCGCAAAGGTTGGGAATAAAGGGTGTGTGGGTCAAGAGAAGCTGGAGCGAGGAACCTTCAAAATTTCACCCATTCCTCAAGATAGAATCCTTTCCGGAGATCAAGAAATACCTGGAATGAGCTCCGGGCCTACTTTATAATCCTGTAGCGGACCTTGGTTTTTCTCACAACGCGCCTGTACCTTCTACCCTCGCCTGCCTTGTCTGCCTCAGCAGTGTACCTGGGCATGGATTTCTCCGCCCATTCCCTCCTGACCTTTCCAGTGGAAAACACTGCGGCAACCAGTGGCCAGTTCACCCTGTTCAGCACAGCGAATACATGTGCAAGGACAAACAGGGCCAGAAGCCCTGCACCAGCAAGGTGTATTCCGAGCCAGAAATCGTTTTCTTCCCCGCCGCCGGGAAGGTAGATCAGTCCCAACCCCCCTATCCCAAGCAGGAGAAAAGCAAAAATAAGCATGACAAAGGCATACGAAGCCATGACATTATGGCGGCCCATGCCTGACCTCACCCGGTCGGAAATGCGGATGTTCAGGAAGTACTTCCCCACCACTGAGAAACCCTCCCTTATCTGATCAACTATGGGCCTGCCAATTGGTTCAAGAATCCTGACTCTCCTTCTGGCAAGGGCATAAAGCCCATAAAAAATGATGATGGCCCCCCATATCAGGCCCACGTATCTGTGTAGATAGTAGAGGTTGAGGCCGCTGCTGACAAATCGTTCTTCATCATCAAGCCCGAGGGCACTGTAAAGGAGAAAGGCAGCGCCTAGAATCAGAATGATGTGCATGAATCGAAAGTCAAGGCCTATGATAGAAATTCTTTCCCTTGCAGCTGGCATGTACCGTTATCCAGCTTTACAATGACAGATTTAAAATGCCTATTGGTACAAACCTGCACGAATTCCGGCCCCGAGCTTCGCAAATGCGCTCAGAGATAGCTCAGAATGTTCTCTTCGCCGGTTATCTTTGTTCTTCCCTCAAATCCCTGGTCTGCGAAGTGCCAGTATTCAAGTTCATCCTCATCAACGCTCCAGCAAAGATAAGCCGGGATGTTGTCAATGACTGCGGGAAAGTCAAAAAGAGTTGCGTCCCTGTCCCGAACAACAATGCCCTTTTCCCGGATTGTTCCAAAAATCCGGTGAATCTCCTTGGTGTATTCATCCGCGGCGTCCAGGTCATATTCCGCCATAGCTTTGTCTCCCTGGATGCTGAGCTCCTTGATCCGGGTCAGCTTTGGGACAAGCCATCTCAGGGCTTTCCTGGCAGATTCGAGGTCAAAATATGGATCCGTGGACATGTGATCCTCAAATTGCAATCAATCCTAAATGCTTTTTCGATTCAAGGGGCATAAAGATATGGCAATCAGAGGCTCTGCAGCACTCCGATCAACTCTTGCTCGTATTTCTCCGGAACCGAGGGGTCCGCATCGATATAGGATGAAACCAGTTCAGAAACCAGAAGCATCTTCAGGGTGGTCTTATTGCCATTCGCAGCCAGAACCACCTTGCAGGGGAGGAAGAGGCCATAATCCGAATTGCTTGGTATCATCTCCCTGGCCGCAGCAGGTTTGCAGACGTTGAGGATATAGTATCCCGGAAAGTCATCTCCAAAATTCTTGCTGAACATTTCCTTAACGTCAACGTATGAAAGTACCACGTAGCCTTTTTCCTTCAGTTCCTTGGTTGTCTTAAGGAATGCCTTGTCTATCTCCAGGTCAAGTTCCCTCTCAAATTTATACATGCATGGTTTATCGCAGAACTTCACATAAGATTGACTTCTATGCATGGGCACCCCATTCTTTAGGTGTCATTTTTGCACGTATCTAAACACTTTATAACAAGCACTTTATGGCAGGAACTGAATAGTGATGGAATCAAAGGAACTTTTGCAGCAGGTATCAGATACAATGCAGTTTGGCGCTTCAAAGGAGCCCAGCATTCAGAAGGCTTTCATGAATTTCAGCTCAGCTGTACTGAACGAAGGCAAACTGTCCACGAAAACGAAGGAGCTCATAGCGCTGGCCCTCTCCCTTTCCAGCACCTGTGAGTGGTGCATCACCTACCATGTCAAGGTGGCAAAGGAACATGGAGCCACGGATGAGGAGATTCTTGAGGCTTCTTATGTGGCGGTCCTGATGGCGGGCTCACCGGCACTGATGCACATGACAATTGTGAAGAATGCCCTGGAATCTCTCTGAGATTCCCGTAAAATTTTATTCCGAACTGTTGGTTAACCCAAAATCCAGATAAAGAGGCGCCCCTTCCCTGACAATTTTCCATAGGGCGGCGATAGAGGGGTAGACCAGCTCCTCCTCAAGCCTGATGTGGTTGAGCATTTCTTCAAATGCGGTCAGAAATTCAACACGGTATATTCTTACGCGCGCGTCCTGAAGGACCCTGCGGAAGACTCTATGATCCTCGAACAGCTGATTCCTTGCCTGCATGAAGAATTCATATTTCTCCTCAAGGCCATTCTCCATTGGGCTCACTTTGTTGGAAAGCCTGTTGATTAAGTCCTGGTAGAGTGGGTATACCAGATCTTCCTCAATCTGCTCGTGGCGGATCATAACTTTGAAAATGTCCTGGAACACCTCATTGAGGTTTGGATCGGTGGCGCAGACCTCTTCCGTGATACGATTATATTTCTTGTGGGAATCGAAGAGTAAATCCACCTGCACAGACATTGTCAGTTAATATACCCCTGTTTTATAAAGTCAGTTCCTTACTTTTTGCCGATATTTTACCGGATAGGGTAATTCCCCCTAGAGCCAAAAGATGATTTTTCGGGCATCCGAAAATCATTCAGGCGGGATTGCCTGCCGGAATGAATGCACTGGAATTTAGTTCTATTCTGCCGATGAAATTGGATACTCAATGGGTGAACTGAGATGTGGGATTCCAGAGAGAATTTATTATGAATCACCTGATCTTATGTCCCGTATCACGTAGACCAATGAATAAGGGATTTGAAGAAATATGGCCGAAGATGAAGCTTCAGAAAGGAAACCAGTCATATTGCTGGTAGGAGGAATTCCCGGAGTTGGAAAGTCAAGCATATCCGGATATATTGCGAGAAACCTGGGAATAGATGTTGTTCTTTCGGGTGACTACCTGCGTGAATTTGCAAGGCCACTACTTGCTGAAAAAGAAAGCAAGATCATTGGGGTCAGTGTGTATGAAGCGTGGAAGCTTTTTGGCAAGGAGGACAGGGATACAATCACCAGAGGATTTCTGTCCCAGGGGGAAATTCTCAACAAGGGGCTCAACGCCGTGCTGTCAAGGGCCATAAAGAACGGGGAGCCTCTCATTGTTGAATCGCTGTATTTCATTCCATCACAGATTGAACCCGAGATTCTGAAGGAAATAACGGCGCTTTACATTCACATATCAAGCAAGGAAATCAATTCACAGAGGTTACTTGAAAGGGGAAAATATACACATTTCAACTCTCCGGGGAAAAGGCTCAGTGACCAGCTCGACAGGTACAGGGTCATGATGGATTATTCCCTTGAAGAGTGCAGGAAATTCGGATTGAGGGCTTTTGACAACCTGAATTATACAGACACAAGAGAACAAATACTTCAATACGTTAAATCATTGTATTGAAATGGTGCCGGAACCCAGAGAAATAGGACGCATATTGGAGTCTGAGCTCGTAGCAAAAGGAATCTTCAGGCCCAGCGAAAGCCATGTCGCCGACCTGGAAGAGGGGCGCATAACCCACGGGTATGGATACCCCATAACAGGCCTGGAAAAATTCCTTGGTTACTTTGATGAGACAATAAATATTGCCAATTTTCCCTCAATATCCATTGTTACCGACTTCAGCGTTGCACACGCCTACTGCAGGTACATCAGGGAACCTGGGATGGACGGAGTCATGCTGGATGGGAAGGAGAGCAAGAAATACAGTGACAAGGCGAAGAAGGCTCTTCAGTTCTTCAAGTCAAAGGAAGGCATTTCCGGATCATTCAGGTTTTATGTTGAGAGGAAGAAGCGCTACAGGGATGCAAAAGGCTTGGGAGAATCTGCCTCAGTAGCGGCTGCAGTATCAAGAGCCCTTATGGAAAACGCCTTTGGGAAAGGCGCATCAGGTGACATAACCCTGACCTCAAGGTTTGCCAGGCTCGTATCTGGCTCAGGTACCAGGTCAGTCTCTGGCGGGCTATCCCTCTGGCTGTCTTATCCTTACATGGAAGAAGAGAAATCCGCGGGTTACTTCATCAGGGACCCTGGTGAAGAGATTCATGTTGGAGCGTTTCCAAAACCTTCGCACATCCTTACGGATTCTGCACACAGGCTTGCAGAATCTTCTGATTTCTATGGAAGGTGGGTCTCTTCAAAATATCAGCACCTGATTGAGGAATTTGATAATGATTTCGACATGGGCCATCTCATGAACAGGGCACAGGAGGAGATGTACACTTTGAATTCAGTCATACTCTCCAGGGGGCATTTCATTCAGACACCTGAAAGCCTCTCCATCATAAATGCCCTTAATGACTTCAGGGAAAAGAACCCCGATCTTTACTACACTGCTGATACCGGGCCAACCATTGTGCTCTTGAGCAGGGATAAAAAACTCATTGAGGAGTTCGTATCAGGAAGAGAGGAAGAGTTTTTGTGGAGCTCCAACAGGATAGGGCCAGCAAAACCAGACAAGGATGCTGAAAAACGAGCACTGGACTTCCTTTAGGGACAACCGCTCCACAGAGAGTTTTATAGTTTAAACAATTTCCATAAATTGATCAGAAATTGCCACAGCATCCAGCCCTTGTTGAGAGTTTTTACAAGGATATCCCACAGATCCCTGTATCCAGGACCAGTTCGGTGTCCAGGAACTTCAACCTTGAAAACGTAAAGGATTTCAAGCCTGCAGGCGACAGGGCTGGAAGGTCTGTATCATGGCCAACTATCTCCAAAGCGGTGATGGCAAGGGACAATTATGCCTGCAGGGTGTGTGGGAAAAGCACCTTTTCGCCCGTTGACAGCTCCTCAGATTTTGACAAGATACATTTTCAGCTTGAAGTGCACCACATTATCCCAAGAAAGGACGGTGGAAGCGACTCCTTTGAGAACCTCATAACGCTTTGTGAGCAATGCCATCACAAAACCTTCTCCAACGGTTATTCCGGCGTGCCCAAAACAGAACGTGACCTGTTCAGTTTTGAACAGAAGATCTTTTTTGCATTGCCTCCGGGAACAGGCGAGGGCATGGGCATCAACGTGCTGCAGGGATACCTGGAGGGGTATGACCGGGTGTTCGACCAGGCAGAAAACAGGTACAGGGTTGTCCCGGTGCAGGATTCAAGAATGCAGATACAGGTTGCAAACGTTCTGCTGGAAGACTATCGGAGCCTTGTATCAGGTTTGATACTTGAGCATGAGGTTGCAGATTTCATAACCTTGTACGCCCAGGTTTCGGGGCTGAACAACAAGGTCAGGTTCCTGATCGACGGTTCCTCTGACCTTCTGGCCTAGATGATGAATTTCTCTTTCTCTATGTGCCTGTTTGAAATCCCAACGAGGGACGTCTTGAGCCTGGATCCGTTGTAAAGGTCAACGTATTCCCTCCCTGAATAGACTGCTTCGACAAACCTGCCGATTGCATCCCCCTTCAGAATGCCGCTTCCGCTAGTGCCGGTTGCAACAATTATGTTCAGTTCCTTGAAGATGTAGGGCGCACCGTCAATTGTGTTGTATGAATAATACCCGGCCCACGAGGCTGTCACCTTTGGGTATGAGAGTGTGGGGAAATAAGCCTGTATCACCTGCGCAATGCTGTTCTCATAATATGAATTGTCAGCCTTTGGATCTTCTTCCATACTGAAGTCCCGATTGTATTCATCAGCGGTTCCAACCCAGAATGATTTTTCCTTGGGGGCGGGCCTCATGTATATTCCATACGTGGGAAGGATGGTGAATGGCATGATGCCTTCCTCGTTCCTGTCCCATCCGTACAGGACACTTTCAACCGTGGGGCCGCTGATCTGAAAAACCTGCCTCTTCTTTGGCCTCACATGGCTGTCTATCCCGGTGGGGTTCAGGAGGGCGGTGGTCCAGATATTGGCCGCAACAATGAAAGTCTCAGCCTCGAAAATGCCCTTGTTGGACTCAATATGCTTGATCTTCATTTTCTGCCAGAGGAAAGGCTCCCCGGGGTAATCCATCGGATTTACCGGCTGAAGCTTCATTTCCTTGACTTCAACATTGAAGAAGAATTCAACACCAAGCCTCAACGCCGAGTTGTAGTAGAAATCAGCGATGTTGCCCGGCTCAATTATTCCACAGTTCTCCCCCAGGATGCCGACGTCAATGTCCTCAAGGTTCATCAGCCCCTTTGTGTCCGGATCCAGTTTTGTCTTGAGAAAATCATAGGACTCAAGATCCCCGGCGTTTAGCTTCCTGACACGTGTTTTGCTGGAGATCTTTTCCAGCACCTCAAGCCTTGGGTCCTGCTCATTCATCAGGAACAGGTAGCCAACAAAATCCATGCCAAGATTATACCCCAGATCCTCCTGGACGTGCCTGTAGAAGCTTATTGTTGAATTTGACAGATTGAAGTTCAATTCTGAGGAAAATGTGTCCCTGAATCCTGCTGCGCTCCTGGCAGTGTTCCCCTGGGCATAAGTGGGAAACCGGTCTAAAACGGCAACACTGAGGTCGGGGTTGTTCTTTTTAAGGTAATAAGCAGAAGTCAGCCCAACGATTCCGGCACCAATAATAACGACATCAAAACGTTCTCCAGGCACCATTGGGATAACATTCCTACCTTTAAAAATCTTGTTAAAAAATATATCGGGGAGTATACGTAATACGAGCCCTGCCAGAATATTCTGTCATCGGGTATGGCAGTTTGAAAGCTCAGATTGGAACATTCTTGTACGGAACTGAACGCAGGTTCTGCAACAGCAAGTTCCTCTCCTCTTCACTCTTGACCTGCCTAGCCTCCTCGTATCCCAGGTCGAGGTTTTCCTGCATATCCCTGGTTCTGCCCTTCATGGAATAAACTCTTGCAAGGGCCTCATAGCCAAAACCCTTGTCAAGGTGTCTCAGGTCATTGTCAATGGCAATCTTCAGTGCCCTCAGCCCATGGAACAGTGCCGAATCTGTCCTTCCGGCTATGGAGTACGCTCTTGATATGAGCCACTCGCCCTTCGAAAGATTTTCCGGCAGGCCTATGTATGTCCAGTGAAAGAGGGAGGCATGGGCTGAATTGATCATCCGCTCAACATCTTCAGGTGATTTGTCGGTTTGTTCCATGAGGTTCCAGGTGTAATTGTAAAGAGCAGAAGCAAACCTTCGGTGCTCCATAGGGGTGATGTCAGAAACTTCCAATTCCCCCACCTTGTCATTCATACATCGGGGTGGAGAGATACTTGAAACCGTTGTCCGGGAAGAGGACTACAATGTTTTTGCCTTCACCAAGTTCACCTGCTTTCTTGATGGCAAAATGAAGTGCCACAGCAGAACTCATTCCAAGAAAGAGGCCTTCTTTGCTTGCCGCAAGCCTCCCTGTCTCAAAGGTTTCCA
Source organism: Thermoplasmataceae archaeon (assembly GCA_046703545.1). Classification (GTDB taxonomy): domain Archaea; phylum Thermoplasmatota; class Thermoplasmata; order Thermoplasmatales; family Thermoplasmataceae; genus JAJZOM01. The sequence continues at coordinate 24,227 of JBJKSX010000005.1, forward strand.
GCTTTGTTGCCTCATCCACCTCAATGAGTTCATCAAAATAATCCTCCCTAACGAGCTTGGAAGGGTTTGGTTCATGGGGATTCCTTATGCCCTGTATCTTGACGCCAAGTTTGGGAGTGACGCCGATGATCCTGATGTTTGGATTGAACTCCTTCATCCTTAATGATATTCCTGAGCTGGTGCCTCCTGTGCCCACCGTCATGACGACCATGTCTATTTTCCCATCCATCTGCTCGATTATCTCATTTGCGGTGCCGCTGTAATGGGCAAAAATATTAGCAGGGTTGCTGAACTGGTCAAGGGGAAGGTACTTTTCTGGATTCTCCTTGACCATTTTGTTCTTGATGTCTATTGCCCCTGCGGTCCCCTTGTCTGCAGGTGTCAGTATGAGCTCAGCGCCATACGCCTTTATGATCTTTCGCCTTTCAATGCTTGCGGATTCAGACATGAGAATGGTGACCCTGTACCCTTTCATTGCGCCAATCATCGACAAGGCAATTCCGGTGTTCCCGGAAGTAGCCTCAATTATTGTCTTGTCTCTCGTGAGTTCCCCGCTGGCCTCGGCAAATTCAATGAGTGCAAGTGCAGCCCTGTCCTTAACCGACCCTCCCACATTGAACATTTCAAGTTTGGCGTATATGTCAGCAGAACCTGGGCCCGCCATGTTGTTTATCTTCAGCATGGGAGTCTTGCCAATGAGGCCCAATATGTTCCTGGCTATTCCGGGGGACTTCATGGCCCTGAATTGAACATTCATAAATTAACTTGGCGAATGAGGATATATTTAAGGGAAAAGATACTTTCACGAATTGATGACTCACCGGATACCTGAAGGACCACTTGTCTCAGTTAAATGGCTCAAAGAACATCTCAATGACGCAAAACTCATTGTGGCAGACTGCCGGTACAACCTCTTTGATCACGAACTGGGTGCGAGGGAATATGCTGAAGGCCATATCCCGGGTGCGTATTTTCTCCACATGGAGAAAGAGCTTATCAGCCCTGTTGGAGAACATGGCGGAAGGCACCCGATTCCTGACATGGACAGTTTCCGGGATTCCATGAACAGAATCGGGCTTACCGGCGACACCACAGTCGTTGCCTACGACAATGATGGATCTGGCGCAGCAAGGTTATGGTGGCTCCTCCTTTACTATGGGCATGAAGACGTCAGGATCCTTAATGGGGGATTCCCTCTATGGGAAGAATCCGGTTTTCCTGTTTCAAAAGAAGTCCCACAGAGCAGCTTCGGAGATTTCAAGCCTTCAGTGAACCCGTCAATCCTTTGCAAGGTGGATGAGTTGAGGAACACGGATAACGATTGCACCCTTGTTGATTCAAGAGCATGGGAAAGGTACATTGGCAAGGTTGAGCCCATTGATTTCAAGGCCGGACACATTCCGGGGGCAATCAATATACCGTATACGGAAGCAATCAGGGACAAGGCCGTATTCAGGGACAGGGATGAGCTGGAGAAGATTTACAGAAGGTCTGGTGAGAGGCCTGTGTTTTACTGCGGCTCTGGCATCACATCATGCGTCAGCTTTGTAGCCGCCAGAATACTAGGAAAGGACCCAAGGCTGTATGCAGGCAGCTTCAGCGACTGGATAAGCTACCCGGAAAACGAAGTTGCCACGGGAGAAGCGCCATGACCTTTTTCCCGCTGAAGTTTTCTGTTGCCTGGTAGATAGAATCACATCAAAATCATGCTTTGTTTCGTGCAAAGATACGCATTAAATTTATACCTATTTAGAAATAGGGTGTTATGGCGTACAGTGACGGCATAATCTTGAGAGTCGCTGAAGCAAATTCCACCGATCCTGGCATGTCAAGAGTGAGGCTTGATGAAGAGTCAAGGCTTGCACTTGGAGCTGAAATTGGTGACGTTGTTGAAATTGAAAAGGACAAGAAAACTGTCGGTAGAGTTTATAGGGCAAGGCCTGAAGACGAGAACAAGGGCATTGTGAGAATCGACAGCGTCATGAGAAACAACTGTGGTTCATCTATTGGCGACAAGGTTAGGGTAAAGAAAGTCAGGACCGAGGAAGCCAAAAGAATAACACTTGCACCAATTATCAGGAAAGATCAGCGCCTCAAGTTCGGAGAAGGCATAAATGAGTTTGTTCAGAAGGCACTGATCAGAAGGCCCATGCTGGAAGGGGACAACATCAGCGTGCCGGGCCTGACCCTTGCAGGACATTCTGGTCTTATTTTCAAGGTGGTGAAATCCCAGCCCACCAAAACTGCAATCGAGGTTGGCGAGGAAACCAAAATCGAGATAAGGGAAGAACCCGCTTCAGAGGTTCTTGAAGATGTATCGAGAATCAGCTATGAGGATATTGGGGGCCTTTCAGACCAGCTCGGGCGAGTGAGGGAGATCATCGAGCTTCCACTGAAGCACCCTGAACTCTTTGAGAGGCTTGGAATACACCCGCCGAAGGGAGTTCTGCTACATGGCCCGCCTGGAACTGGAAAAACACTGATTGCCAGGGCAGTTGCAAATGAATCGGGCGCCAACTTCTTTTCCATTAATGGCCCGGAAATCATGAGCAAATATTACGGCCAGAGTGAACAGAAGCTCAGAGAAATTTTCCTCAAGGCTGAGGAAACTGAACCATCAATCATATTCATTGACGAGATTGATTCCATTGCCCCAAAAAGGGAGGAAGTCCAGGGAGAAGTTGAGAGGCGTGTTGTTGCACAGCTGTTGACCCTTCTCGACGGACTTAAGGAAAGAGGGCACGTTATTGTAATAGGTGCCACCAACAGGATTGATGCTGTTGACCCCGCACTGAGAAGGCCTGGAAGATTCGACCGTGAAATAGACATAGGAGTGCCTGACAAGAAGGGCAGGAAGGAAATCCTATCCATCCACACCAGAGGAATGCCACTTGGAATAGATGATGACGAGCAGAAGAGCGCCTTCCTTGACGAGATTGCGGGTCTGACTTACGGTTTCGTGGGAGCTGATCTTGCGGCACTTGCAAGGGAGTCTGCAATGAATGCCCTGAGAAGGTATCTGCCCGAAATTGACCTTGACAAGCCAATCCCCACAGACATACTTGAGAAGATGCAGGTCACCGATTCCGATTTCCGGGAGGCTCTTAAAGCTATAGAGCCAAGCAGCCTGAGAGAAGTCACTGTTGAAGTCCCGAGCATAACCTGGGAAGATATAGGCGGGCTTGAGACCGTGAAGAGTGAGCTCAGGGAAACGGTTGAACTACCCCTGCTGAAGCCTGAGGTATTCAAGAAACTGGGAATTAGGGCAGCGAAAGGATTCCTGCTTTATGGCCCGCCAGGAGTGGGAAAGACCCTGCTGGCTAAAGCCGTTGCAAATGAAAGCAATGCGAACTTCATATCCGTTAAGGGCCCCGAGGTCCTGAGCAAATGGGTTGGAGAGAGCGAGAAAGCGGTCCGTGAAATATTCAAGAAGGCAAAGCAGGTTGCTCCAACCATTGTGTTCCTTGATGAAGTTGACTCAATTGCGCCAAAGAGAGGGCAGTATGGTGATTCAGGCGTAACGGAGAGAATAGTAAACCAGCTACTGACATCGCTCGACGGTATTGAAGTTCTTCAGGGAGTCGTGGTCCTTGCAGCAACCAACAGGCCGGACATAATCGATCCTGGGCTGCTGCGTGCTGGCAGGTTCGACAAGATGATATACATACCCGCACCTGACGCTTCAAGCAGGAAGAAGATTCTTGAGGTGCACACAAAGCAGATGCCCCTGTCAAAGGATGTTTCGCTTGAAAGCCTGTCTGAGAAGACAGAGGGGTATGTTGGCGCAGACCTGGAGAACCTGTGCAGGGAAGCTGGAATGATGGCTTACAGGGACAACCCGGATGCCATTGAGGTTTCCCAGAAGAATTTCATTGACGCAATGAAGACCATAAGGGCATCGGTGGATGAAGAAGTGATCAAGTTCTACCACACACTTTCCGAGACTCTTGGAAAAGGAATGAAGGAAAAGAAGAAGGCGGTTGAGGAGCTGGGGCTTTACCAGTAACCCTCCCAAAATTTCTTTTCCATTCCAATTTTTTCATTTTCAGGCAAAAGCATTTATTCAGACCAGTATTTATTGAGGCATGCCCATGAGGAAATTTGCCACAGACGTGATCAAGAAATCAGTAATGACTGTTGATGGAGAGCTCATCGGGACCGTCAGCAACATCGTTGTGGACACTGATGCCGGGATGATCAAGACCGTGCTGGTTAAACCTCAGGGAAACAACAGGTATTCAGACTTCCAGACCGACAAGGATGGGAGATACATGATCCCCCTTAAAGCCATGAAATCCTTCAAGGATGTTTTTGTGGTTGAAGTCTCAGAAGGGACACCGGTCACAAACTGACCCAACCCCGAAAACTTTGCTCCGCGGCGCAATTTGCCTTATGAATTACCATGCAGGCGTTTCCATTACGTTGATCTGTTCCTTGGCCACTGTGGTTATGTTCTTGAGTGGCATTAAACCAGAATATCCCACGATCACGAACAGGTAGTGGCCATCAAGGCCACACACATCCCAGTAATAAACAAAGTCTTGGGCAAAGATGTGGCGGGGATATACGTAATTGAACTCAAATCCCCTGTAAGTGGAATTGTGCTTTAGAATCAGAGGATTTCCAGTAAGATTTGCTGAGATGTTCTCAAACATTCTTCCTGCAGCGGAAGTACTGTTGAATTTTAATGCAACATCATTGAAACGGTCTATTGAAGGTCCCGTTGAATTGAGGAGTATTGATTTGTAGGAGCTTGCGCCCATGGCACTCAGGTTAAGTCCTGTGACATTGTCCTGGACTGATGTTGTGTAATTGTCACCCGATATCTTCTCTGCAGCTTTCTCTGTCAGCACAGCCAAATGCGGCGTGGGGATAAGTTGAAAGCCCATGGCGATCACCAAAATGGACGTTGCCAGAACCCCAAAAATGAGTAATCTCCTCCTGCCCATAACCAATAATCGCCTCCTATTGGGGAATGATTCATTCCATATAAATTTAATAGTCAATATATATTTAGTTTATATAGAAAAATATCCAGTGACATAAGGAGCAGGTTGCGTTGCCAGCAGATGGCCAGTCATCCCAGTTTGGTCCATTAATCTGAAATGAATTTCAAGAAAATATCACAAAGACAGAAGTGGGGTTTCCATAGCATCTATCTGGTCCATTGCTACCGTGGACATATTGACCAATGGTGGTGCCTGTGAACTACCGTGGATGTCAAAGACATAACTCCCCCTGACGCCGCTGGCCGCCCAGAGATAGGTCAGGTTAAGTGAGAGGGCCGGTTTATAATTGACCACAAAAGAGTACTGGAATCCTCTGTAAGTCGAATTGCCGATGTTGCTCAAGAAAGTAGGCTCGCTAATGGAAAGATAGCCATAAACGTTCGATGCATCGGTAGAGTTGTGGAAATGGAAAACGTCATCCTCGAAATAGCTTGAATTTGACCTGTACGTGGCAGAAGTCAAATTATAGGGGATTCCCAGGACAGCTCCGTTTACAAACCCGTTGAACATGGTAGAATTGGTGTAGTTAATTCCAGTAATGTTTTTCGCAGTTTTTTCGGAAAGAATTGATGCGTGTGTGGCTGGCGCGAGCAAAAGACTGAAGCACAACACGAGAGCAATTGTAATGGAAGACCCAAACAAAAGCGCGTTCTTTCTCTTTGAAGCCACAACATTCCCTTATTTTAACAAGGAGAGTGAATATATAATTCTAGCTGAAACTTAATGATGGCCCTTGGGGCAGTCCAGAGGAATAAATCTGAAAAACAATGGGTAAATTGTGATTAGCCTCAGCCAACCACATTGGGGACGTATCTCAGCACTCCCACCATTCCGCCAAAGGCCTTCTGAAGGAGTTGGCCTTCTTCGCTGTCGCCTGAAATTATCTCAACCTTGGTAGAAGCTTCCTCCGCCAGTTGGAAAAATGTCTCCACGACATCCTCTTCGTGATCCAGATTCATTGCAGTTCCACATTTAGGGCAGTCCGGAGCTTCGTCAGGATCCTTTGTGAATATTTTCTGCTCGCCGTCATTTGGACATACGTAGAAGTAATGTGTCATGTTCAGGTCTTCGGATATGAGAAGCAGATCCACTGCCTTCTGGTCCAGTGCAGATCTTATTGCAGCCTCGCCGTAAACTCCAAGGCCGCCATCAGGCTTCCTGATTTCCATCATGAACCTGTTGATAAGATCCTTTTCCCTTGATATCTGCATTTCTTTCATTGAGTCAGCGGCCTTGTCTACAAGTTCCCTCAAACCGGTCTCATCGGTGTAGCCAAGATCAAAGAGGTCCTTCACCTTGAATTTTATTTCATTCCTCAGGTAATCCTTCTCGAAGAAGTATTCCTTGGTTGCCCCCGGGCCGCCGATGAAGACAGCCTTCAGGTCCTGGATAACCGGGACAAATGCGTCATTGGCGATTTCCCCCACTTTCTTGAAAAACTCGTGTGCGGCGATCTCAATTAGCCTTTCATACCTTCGCGAGGACTGACCGCCCTGATGGTGCTTGCTCGGCACAAGTGACTGCTGGTTAGCCACAAGATTGATCGTTGTTCCATTCAGGAACCCAATTGTGGCCTCCTTCCTGTCAATCACTATGAGGCCGTAGGATTCCTTCACCGCCAGCTGCTTCCTCAACTGGTCAAGGTGAAAATTAGAATCGCATGTGTAGGAGAATGTCTGAATAGGCTCAGGAGGCTCCACGATCCTTGTGTACATTTCAGTCTGGTCACCTCGCTTTGAGACGTGCCCGACGAAGAACACAAGACCGTTGTCTGGCGGAAACCTGTAACCCTTCAGCCTTGACATGATGGATTCTATGGCCGCCAGGACATTCTTTCTGGTTGATTTTGACTTGATATTCGCTGAGGTTGAGAATTCTTCCCTGAGGTACTGCACCACATCTGATATCTGCTTGGAAGGCGGGATATAGAGCGATATGAGCTCAGTGCCTCTGCCCTTGAGTGTCTCTAGCTCCTGAAGGGCTTTCTTGAATTCGTATCTCCTTAGCTGGAGATCGTCTGTTGCCATCCCTAAGAAAATTTATAATTGTATATAACCTATTTGGACTGATTTTATGGAATCAGTAGTAATTTCTCTGGGTGGGTCAATCATTTCGTCCGATGGTCTCAACCTGAAGTTCATGAATGAGTTCGTGTCTACAATCAGGAAAATGGAAAACAAGTGCCGCTTTGGCATTGTCGTCGGTGGTGGAATGCTTGCCAGAACTTATATTTCAGCCCTCAGAGAGTATCATGTAAATGACAATGTGCTGGACGAAATTGGAATCAATGCCACAAGGATGAATGCACTTGCGCTCTCATCCTTCCTACCAGACTCCAACTCAAAAATTCCCACAACGGTAAACGATGCAGCAGAGCTGGCAAGAAACTATCCCTTCACTATCATGGGGGGAACAGAGCCAGGCCATACAACTGACACTGTGGCCACCCTTCTGGCAGAAAGGATTGGTGCAACAAAACTCATCAATGCCACTTCAGTGGATGGAGTATACTCTGATGACCCCAAGAAGGACCCGAACGCAAAGAAATTTGACAGGATGTCCTACGATGAGGCAATCTCTCTGGCACTTGAGAAATCCATCGGGGCAGGGCCAAATGTTTTCATGGACCTCACAGCACTCAATATTGCAAAGAGGTCAAAAATTAAAATTTACGTGACTTCTGGGATTGACCTGAGCGAATACGAAAATATTATCCTGAACGGTAAAACAAAGGGTACCCTGATCTCCTAAAACAGGGCTTCCCTTAGGTCGTATTTCACGATTGGAATTGACATTGGCTCAAGGTTCATGTCATAATAGCTCTCCTTTATGGCTTTGGTGAATTGTTCTGACTGTTCCATTTTTTCCTCAGGTGTGAGCTCTACAAGATTTTCCCTGCGGGAAATTTCAACATATTCCGGATCATCAGATTCTACCACTGGAGAAAGAAATATCATGTCACCTTCTGCCAGGTTCATCTGTGAAATTATGTTGGCTGTTCCCTCAATGTGCTCTTCGCTGAGCTTTTTGCCTCCCATACCTACCATCACAACAATTGATACTGCAATGCCGTAATCCTTGATGTTGTTCACCAGGTTCAGGGTCTCAGTGACATTTATCTTGCTGTTGAACAGCTTGATTACCTTGTAGCTCCCTGATTCCACGAAAACAAAGATGCGCTCAAGGCCGTGCTTCTTCAGGTCCTGGTAATTTATCATGTTCTTGCTCTTGGGTGTGCTGAAAATGTCAAAAGCGCTGAAAATTGGCATGTTGAATTCTTCCTTCAGCGTGTCAAGGATGGGGAGCAGATCCTTCTGGTTCACATCAAGAGCTCCTGCGTCTCCCAGGAATATTCCCTTCTTTGCCTTTATTCCATGGCCAAGGAGCGTTTTCAGCTTCCTCACATGATCCAGGAATTCCTCGGGAGTCTTTTCGGTTATCTCCCTGCCAGAATAGGACTTGCATATGGAACACCTGTTCCATTTACATCCTGAAGCGAGTTCAAGGTAAAGTGCTGAGGACTGGTCAGGAGGCATGATAGGCATGGTCCAGTAATTTTTCATCAGTTCCTCCGAATCCCTGCTTAGCCAATCAGGGTCCCTGCCTCTTACCCTCTCCAGTATTTCTCTCTCCTGATCATTCAGGGATTCAGCGGGAATGTTCCTGGCCATCTCGTAAGAACGTTCAACGAGTTTTCTTGCCTCTTCGTCGGGAACGGGTATAACCTGCCTCACATCATTCTCCCACTTCAGAATGAACATCCTGTTGTCCGAAGACCTCTTGTGGAGCACCCCTGCCTTTGTAAAAAACAACAGTCTGCCTTCGTAATCAAAATTGGCAATCTCAGTGTTGCCATCTGCAAGTGTAAGTATCCCATTGTTTAATCTGAAAAGATTGCGGCTCATTCCACTGCTAATTGATGTTTTTCTTATTACCTTTCCGTAATCTGAAATAAAAAAATTTTAGGGATTCACTCCCTGATTTCCCCTTCTGCAACAAAGTAAGTGAGGGCAACAAGTCCCGCAGCAAGCAGGGCAAGTGCTCCCAGCCAGATCGCAATCTGGTTTGCCATTGAGGGGATGATGGTTCCATTTATAATCACGGACCTTATGGACTCGGCCGCCCATGAAACGGGATTGTACTTCGCAGCATCTCCCAGCCAGTTGGCCATCATTCCCGCAGGGAACATTGCATAGCTCATGAAGAGAAGTGGAAGATTCACCAGGTTGACAATTCCGAATATTGTGTTCATATCCTTGAGCCTGACAGCTATCACGCTGAAAATGGACGTGAATATGAGTGCAACCAGTATAACTGCCACCAGAAGGACGAAAACACCCTCAATGGAGAACCCATTGGGAAGCTTGAGCCCATTTGGGACGATGAAAGCCGCTGCAATCAGTATGGCCACCTGGATAAGTATCCTGAGCATGGCTGACAGGATCTTGGAGAAAACGATAGAGCTCCTCCTTATTGGTGACGTGAGGAACCTTCCCATGGGGCCAAGCCTCCTGTCCCAGATGATATTCACACCAGAGAACATTGCTGTGAAGAGGCTGGTTATGACCAGAACCCCACCAAGTATGAATGTTATGTAATTTGGGGCACCCTGGAATATGGCTGCAGCAGCTCCTGGAGGCGCACCACTCAGGAATTTGGTAAAATCGATCGCACTTCCGAAAAGTGCCAGCCAGAAGAAAGGCTGAATAAGGCCGGTCAGCAGGAAAACCGGGTTCCTGTACCATTTCTTTATTTCCCTTGATGTGAGGGGCAATAATCCGCTCATCTCCTCATCCTCCTCATGTTCATCATCATCTTTCGGGCATCTCCTGCTTCCTCCTGCCTGATGTCCCTGCCGGTATACTGAAGGAATACCTCATCCAGGGACGGCTTCTGAACTGTCATTCTCTGAATGGTAAGCTTGTTCTCCGTCACGAACTGTATGAGTTCTGGGAGTGACTCGTCGGCATTCTTCACCGTGATCCTCACTATGTTCGGGCCGAAATCTTTGGTTTCCGTGGCACCGGGGAATGTCTTTATGGCCTCTGCCTCCTCCTGGCTCTTCAGGGTGACCTGAATCACATCTCCCTTCAGGTTTGCCTTCAATTCCTCAGGAGTGCCGGTGACCAGGACTTTTCCATGATCTATGATTGAAATGCGGTCAGCAAGTGCATCAACCTCCTCAAGGTAGTGGCTTGTAAGGATGATTGTTACATTGAGCTTTTTCTGCACATCCCTCACATATTCCCACATCTGTGTCCTTGTCTGGACGTCAAGCCCCAGTGTGGGTTCATCAAGGAAAAGAATGTCGGGATCGTGGACAAGGCCCACTATGAGTTCGAGTCTCTTCCTCATGCCTCCGGAATACTGCTTTACATACCTCTTGGAAGCTTCTTCGAGATCAACCAGTTTCAGGAGCTTGTTTATCCTCTCCATGGCAATCTCTTTTGGGACATCGTAGAACCTCGCCACCATAAGCAGGTTCTCCATGCCGGTCAGGTCCTCATCGGTTGTGAGGTCCTGGGGAACAACCCCGATAACTTTCCGGACATCCATTGAGTTCTTGTTGATGTCAAATCCCTTGAGTGTTGCAGTTCCTGTTGTTGGGGTGATCCTGGTGGTGAGAAGGTTTATTGTTGTGCTCTTCCCTGCCCCATTTGGCCCCAGAAGCCCATAAACTTCACCTTCGTCAATCTCAATGTTGAGATCCACAAGGGCTTTCACTTTTCCATTGTATATTTTACTCAGATTTTCAGTCTTTATTACAGTAGCCATTTGTCTGTTTCACTCCTTTTTGTTAAGTTTTTTCAGCCTTTCAATAAGGCCCTCAAGTCTCTGGCTATATTCAGCCAGGCCCTCTGGCTCTTCCTCGAGATAAGATACGTAACCTTCCATGTCCGTAAGGATCCTGTCCGCATCCCAGGCATCATTTTTTCTGTGCCTTGGTTCTCCGGGCTTGAGGCCTATCTCTTCCGCACCCAAGTCTGTTAGTTCGTACCTGTTGTCCTCGAGCCTGCGAATGAGGCCAGCCTTTTCCATTGAACTAAGCAATGGGTAGACAGTGCCGGGACTCGGCCTCCACCATCCCATTGTCTGCTCCTGAGCTTCCGATATTATCTCTGAACCCTTCATGGGCTTTCTGCTCAGCAGCCAGAGGACGTAGAACTTCATTCCCCCATGGCGCCTGAAGGAACGTGCGAAATTGAAGGAACCGGGATCATAATGCTGCCCGAAATTACCTCCAAAGCCCCAATTTCCCTTGTATTTTTCATCGGACATTCGATATCGGAAGCGATATCGGATTTATATATTTAAATTAGTTGTCTTTTTATAATATAGAAATTAACAGTTGGCTTAGAGGTCCAAAGAAGGGGAAAAATGTTGTTTTTGGGGTTGCCCCCGGTCACCTTAAAAATTAAAGGGAGAAGTCTCCCAGAAGGTCCAGTTTTTTCTTGAATTTGGTCCTGACCACCAGCGTTAGAACCACTATTGCAGCGATCCACACAACTGCCCCGTAAATTCCGTAGATATAAGGCGCACTGAGATTGAAGTATACTGCAACCACAATGGCGAAAATAAGCAGGACAGTGGAAATGGAAGGCACGATGAGGTGAGTGAAATAATTGATCTTCTTCCCCTCTTTTTTTCTGTAGATATACAGGGATGTGTTTGTCAGGATATGGATCAGGTATGAAACTGGGCTCTCCAAGATCAGCAGGAAAAGTGCAGCATATGTGAGTGCCAGAACGGGCTGCCCTGGATAAAGCCCCTGAAAGACTACGCCGGTGACCACAACGACGATTGCTGCCACAACAGCGACCACTAGAACTGCTGTTGTGGGGACGCCGGTCCTGACATGGGTATTTGAAACCTGGCTTGGAATAACCTTCTCCCTTGAGAGCGAAAACAAGACTCTGCTGGCATTTGTCCCCAGTGAAACTGTTGCTGTGAAGTATGAATTGGCAACTATTATGACCAGAATCCCAAGAAGTAGTTCCCCGTAATGGCCAAAGCTTGTCTTGTAGATGTTAAGCACCGGATAATAAACGCTGACACCGAACTGTGACATGTTGGTGGAACCCCACGCAATTACCTGTGCGTAGGAAGAAAGAATTATAGTCACTCCAAGGACCAGGATTGTTGTAACAATTGCAAGAGGGACATTTCTCTTGGGGTTTGAAGTTTCCTCAGCCACCGGAAGTGCCCCACCAATTCCCACAAATGTGCCTATGGCATAAACCATCATTGTGCTCACCAGCAGCGGATTGTTGCCCACGGGTGCAGGGGTGAAGGGCTCCAGTGTCAGGCTGTTGTGGAAGATGGCCAGCAGCGCGATAGAAGTGCCTATGAAGAATGCAATTTCAATGATGATTGTGTAAAGAACGTATCTCAGCGATGGCCTTATTCCTGAATAGATGAGGCCCGAAACCAGGGCGATGAACACAAGGACTATTGGTATCCAGAGATAAGTGGCATCCGGCACATTGATTCCAATGGATGGGAGTACCCCATATATGAAGCCTATGAAACCAAGGATGCCAAAGCCAGTGAAACTCAGAAGCTGGTATGATATGTATGAGACTGCGGTGAGAAACCCTGCTGAACTCCCAAGCCCCCGGGACACAAAGGTGTAATATCCCCCGGAGCTCGAGAGCTCCCTAGAAAACTCATACATTGAGAAACTCATGAGACCGTACACGATCAGGGACAGGAGAAGTATGAGCGGTATGGCGAATGCACCATTGGGGTATGTCTGCCCAAATGTGAAAAACATCAATGCAGCCGTGGTCGTGACGTAAAGAACAATTGTCCCGCCAGGTGCATTTAGAGCGACAGCCTGAGAAACAGCGTGTCTCAGGCCGAGCTGATCCTTCTTCAAGTGCTTTAAACCAGAACTCGTTTCTTGCACTTTTGTCTGCATGGATCATATATATTTGAAAGTACGTCACAATAGAAGCAATACTTTGCCTCAGGTACCTGACATTTCTTATAAAGTCGGATCACTGAAAATCCCTCCCAGATCCCCCTGTAAACAGAAGTGTTTTACATTTCCAGTGGGAAAAACTTAACTAATGTATCGTTATCAAATTCCAATGGCGCTGGTAACAGATGATTACGGCAGGACCGTAAGAAGCATGAGAATACAGGTCAACACCACATGCAACTTCGGGTGTTTCTTTTGCCATATGGAAGGAACCGGTGTTCATTCTGAATCCCTCTCTGCGGATGAAATTGAAAAGGTTGTCATCACCGCGAGCAGGTGGGGAGTCAATAAGATAAAATTCACTGGCGGAGAACCGACCCTAAGAAGGGACATTCTTGACATTGTAAAGAGGACAAGGAAGCACATTACAGGAAATATCTCCATGACCACCAATGGCATCATGCTGCCCAAGCTTGCGAAGGACCTCAAGCAGGCTGGGCTTGACCGCATCAATATCTCCCTGCATTCAATAGAAAGGGAGAAATTCGAATTTATTACAGGCGTGGATGCCATTGGGCAAGTAATTGATGGAATAAGGGCCGCTCATGAAGCGGGCTTTGCACCAATAAAGGTCAATTTCGTTGTGCTGAAAGGGCTCAACGAGGACCAGGTGCCTCTTATGATCAAGCTGTCTGCCGAGGAGAACATAATTCTGCAGCTAATAGAGTTCGAAACAACCAGGGAAACTGAAAACTCAGAGGAATTTCTGAAATACCATGTTTCGTTGAATGCAATTGAAGAATCGGTTGCTTCCAAGGCTTACAAGGTTGAATTCAACGAACTTCACCGCAGGCCCCGCTACCACCTGGAGTATGAAGGTAAAAATGCTGTGGTGGAGTTTGTCAAACCAATGAGAAATTCGGACTTCTGCAACCACTGCACTAGGATAAGGCTTACATCCACAGGTCTGCTGAAGCCCTGTTTGATGAGGAACGACAACCTTACGAACATAATATCCAGCCTGAGGGATGGTGAACCCCAGGAAGAGATTGACAGCATTTTCATAAAAGCTGCAAAGTCACGGGAACCATACTGGAAGAAGGAGGACGAACTTGAGAGTAACGGTGAAGTATTTTGGGTCAGTGAAGGATGAAGCTGGAACAGACCTGGAACACCTGGAACTGAAGGACGGAATCACTGTTTCTGATGCTATCTCCTGGGTGAAGGACAGGCATGAGGCCCTCAGAAACAGGAAAGGCCAGGTCCTTTTTGCACTGAACCAGAATTATGCTTCGGAGGATGCTGCCCTTAAGGATGGGGACGAACTTGCACTCTTCCCGGTTGTCAGCGGCGGATAGAGGTCAATCTGCAGTTATTCGCTCAGGGTTTGTGTAGATATTGAATCTCTTCCCACGGACAAAACACACCAGTGTCATGTTCATTGATCTTGCAGTTTCCACAGCAAGGCTGGAAGGCGCAGAAACGGAACTGACCACCGGGATGCCCCCCATGGCGGCTTTCTGAAGTATCTCGAAACCAGCCCTGCCACTGACCTGCAGTATCAGGTCTCTGCCAAAAAGCAGGCCATTGAGGAACATATATCCCACCACCTTGTCAACTGCATTGTGCCTGCCTATGTCCTCGGCTACAAACACAGGGTTTCCATCGGAATTGAAAAGCCCAGCCGCGTGAATCCCGCCAGTTTCCGAAAAAATGCCCTGGAGTTTCCTCATTCTATCGGGCAGGCTAAGCAAAATCCTGCTGCTTATCCTGATGTCCGATTTCACAAGCTTTCCCGATTTCACGAAGATATCATTGATGTTGCTTTTGCCGCACACGCCGCAGCTGGAGTTCACGGCAAAATTCCTGGTGTAACTGGACTTGCTGAACTGGACCTCACCTGAGACTCTCAGCCTGATGATATTGTCAAGGGCATTTCCATCCTCATCAGTGTTCTCAATTGACAGAAGCTGTGAACGGTCTCTGAGAATCCCTTCAGAATAGAGGAACCCGACTGCTAGCAGATCGTCCATTACAGGTGTCCTCATTATTATGGAAACCGTGGTTTCAGCCCCGTCAGTTTCAACTATGCGTATCTCAAGGGGCTCCTCTACGGTCACCTTGTCCCTGGACGGCTGAGTGCCCTGTTCCTCGGAAAATTTTGTAATATCAAAAAAATTGAAGGATTTTGTTTTGGATTCCTTCAGGCTCATTCCTTCTTATCACTGCCACGGGTAAAACCTTTGGCAACCTCGTAAAGCACCTTAAACCCAACAGAAACGTCAGGATCCTTCATGCTGCTTCTGAGAGCCAGCAGGCCCATTCCGCCCTGACCCCTGAAGCTGGGTGATTTGTCCACAGCACTGGCCAGGTTGAGCATGAAGTTTCTCACAATGTCTGGCTCAATGTTTGACAGAAGTGTGTAAATGGACATAAGATTCCTGACAAACCTCACGTTCTTCGGCTTTGCAAGCTCTTCTGTGATGTCGGTCATGGATTCGCCCTTGTTTTCGAGGAAAGCCTTTACTATGGTGAATAAACCACTCTCGCTTGCGGTCTTGACAAGATCCAGAAGGGAGGAGATCTCCTGGGAATGTTCAGAGAGGACTTTTAAAATATCCTGCCCCTTGTTCTCCTTCTCTTCTTCCTCGGTCATCTTTTCAATTTCTTCAATAAGTTTCGCCATGTTCAATCACTCCGTAGTAAGTTTTTTGTAATCCTCTCTCGCCCACTTCTCTTCCACAAGTACTCCCTTCTGTGGCTTTGGATGGGCGAACCGTGGATTGGTCTTCGGAAGTGGCGACTCCCCTCTTGGTTCCCCAAGCTTTTCCATCTTCACTGAAAGTTCCTTGTAGGCAGGTGTATGGGCTGTCTGGTCCATTGTCCTTCCGGTCAGGTTGTTCACTGCTTCATCTCCTATTGCATTCATAGGCAGGTACATCTCCTTTCCTGAAACCCTGTCGGTGACAAGGGCCCTGACTCTTACCTTCCCGAACTTGGATTCCAGCCTCACCACATCTCCGCTTTCGATATTCCTTTCCTTTGCCAGTTCAGGAGAAAGTTCGACGAATGTGTTTGGGACCTTGGCTGAAATTCCCAGGGTCTTGTATGTCTCGTTGCCCTCATGGAAATGCTCCAGGATCCTTCCGTTGTTCAGGTGCAGGTCAAACTCCTCGTCGGTTGACAGTGGAGGAGTGAATTCAAGCGGGTAGAATTTGGCCTTCTTGTCGGGGAAATGGAATCCATTTTCGTACAGGAATGGTGAATCAGTTCCGTCCTCTGCAACTGGCCACTGTTGGCTGTTGAATCCCTCAAGCTTGTCGTAGGAAACGCCTGCAACAAGTGGCGTAAGTGCGGCAGCTTCGTCCATGATTTCGGATGGGTGCCTGTAATTCCATTTTGTCCCCAGCTTTCTTGCTATCAGCTGAAGTATTTCCCAGTCTGGCTTGGTTCCCTCGAGAGGCTCCATTACCTTGTATATCCTCTGTATTCTCCTCTCGGTATTGGTGAAAGTCCCGTCTTTCTCAAGGCTGGTGCTGGCTGGCAGAATCACATCTGCGTACCGGGCCGTCTCCGAGAAGAAAACCTCCTGGACCACGAGGAAATCAAGTGCTTCAAGCTGTGACCTTATATAGTTGGAGTCTGAACCTGTTTCCACGATCTCCTCTCCGGCAATGAACATGGCCTTGATCTTGCCATCCTCTATGGCCTCAAGGCAGGTGTTGTTGTCGACTCCGGGAGTGCTGGGAAGCTTGCAGTTCCAGGCCTTCTCAAACTTTTCCCTTATGGCGTCATCCTTGACGCTCTGGTAGCCCGGGAAGAAAGCATTCATGCCGCCGAAATCGCTGGTTCCCTGGACATTGTTGTGCCCTCTGAGTGGGTATGCCCCAGTGCCTCTCCTTCCGTAGTTTCCTGTAACAAGAAGCAGGTTTGATATGGCAGTGGAAGTGTCACTACCCATCTGGTGCTGGGTAACACCCATTGCCCACAGGATGCACACTCTCTTTGACTGGTGCACCGTTTCAGCAAGCTTGATGAGAGTTTCCTTGCTCAGGCCTGTCTTCTGTGATGCGTATTCAAGAGTGAAGGGTTCAAGGCTCTTCTTGTACTCATCAAAGCCATTCACCTTCTGGGCAATGAAATCCTCATCCTCCCATCCCTGATCGATTATGTATTTTGAGACTGCGCTGAGCCAGACCAGGTCTGTTCCAGGTTTGGGGTGGATGAATAAGTCCGCCCTCTCCGCCATTTCATGCTTCCTGAGGTCGGCAACAATGAGTTTCTGCCCATTCAGCTTCTGGGCCCTCTTCACCCTTGTTGCGAGAACCGGGTGGGATTCTGCGGTATTTGTGCCCACTGCGATGATGAGGTCTGCATGGTATATGTCATAAATTGAGCCTGCATCTCCGCCGTATCCAACCGTCCTCCAGAGTCCAGTGGTTGCAGGGGCCTGGCAGAACCGGGAGCTGTTGTCCACATTGTGGGTGCCGAAGATCTGCCTGGCCATCTTCTGCATCAGGTAGGCTTCCTCATTGGTAGCCTTGGAAGATGCCACGAAGTTGATTGAATCCCCACCGTGCTTCTCCTTGAGGTCTTTGAGCCTGCTGGCAACCAGGTTGATTGCCTCGTCCCATGTGGCTTCCCTGAATTTGCCCCCATCCCTTATGAGCGGTTTGGTAAGCCTTTCCGGGCTGTTTGAGAATTCCCAGCCGAATTTTCCCTTTATGCATGTTGAAATTCCATTGGCAGGGGATTCTGGCATGGGCTGGACCTTCAGTATCTCCCGTCCCTTGGTCCACATCTCGAAGGAGCAACCGACACCACAGTATGTGCACACTGTTTTTGTCTTCTTGATTTGTGATTTCCTCAGCTTGGACTCCACATTGCTTATTGTCATGACCGGTGACATTGACACTTCCGGCTCGAATGATTTTGTGAAATCGATCATGTCACGCTTGGATTTCATGTTGAGGCCGGTTATGTATCCGGCCTGGCCCAGCATGCTCTTTTCCATGAGCGCGTTAACGGGGCACACTGTGACACAGTGCCCGCATGAAACGCAGGATGAATCATTGATCGGAACATCGTTGTCCCAGATGACCCGGGGCTTTTCCCTCTTCCAGTCTATGCTCAGAGTCTCGTTGACCTGAACATCCTGGCACGCTTCTACGCATCTCCCGCAGAGTATGCACTGGTTTGGGTCATAGCGGTAGAATGGGTTGGAATCATCCACCTCATACGGTTTCTCCTGGAAAGGATACTTCTGTTCCTCTATACCAAGGGTGTGGACTGAATTGTGGAGAGAACAGTCCCCATTGTTGTTCTCACAGACAGTGCAGTAGAGTTCATGGTTCTGAAGTATCCTCTGCGTTGCCTCTGTCTGGATATCCCTGACTTTCTTGGAGGAATGGTCTACCTGTGAGCCATTCTTCAGGGGAGTTGCGCATGATCTCACAAGCTTTCCGTCCACCTCAACTATACAGGTATCACAGGTTTCTATTGAGCCGAGATTCTGCTGATAACAGACGTGGGGAACATCCACACCTTCCCCCATTAGAGCTTGCAGGACTGTCTGCCCTTCAAGGGCAGTGAAGTCTTTTCCATTCACCTTGTAATTTATTTTATCTCCGTCCAAATTTCTCCATCTCCAATCTTTAAACTTGCCAGAGCGTATTTGGTGATTGAAATCCACAGAAATACGCCTTATCAATCAATAAGAAGTTTTACTATATAACCATTACAAGGTGGATATATCCATTAATGGAATATAATGGGCAATTTTTTGCAATGATCTGTTTTTCTAGTGATAAATCACGAAGAGTTTATGAATCCCACAAAAATAGGTTCTCACAAATGACAGTGGAGATCACCCAGAAGCCCATAGATGTGAATGAGCTCATTGAGAGGACAAGGGATGAAAATGCAGGGGCGCTGGTCACATTTCAGGGAACCGTAAGGAAAATGACAGGAGACCTTGAGGTTGAATCCCTCACTTATGATGCCTACGGTGAAATGGCGGTAAAGAAGATTGTGGAGATCGTGGTTGACGCAAAAAAGAAATTCAATGTCATTGGCATCAACATAATTCATCGCATAGGAAAGGTGGACCTCACACAGGATTCCGTGGCAATTTGTTGTTCGGCGCCTCACAGGAAGGAGGCATTCTTGGCATGTGAGTATGTCATTGACGAAATCAAGGTCAGGGTCCCCATCTGGAAGAAGGACAATACCCCGGAAGGAAAATCTAGATGGCGGGATTGATTAACATTGGAGCCTGTCAATCACTGAACCGGGAATATTCAGAAAAATATTTTGACCATGCTAGTTTATTAAGGAAAAATCAAATAATAGATGCTCCATAAAGCAGCATTTAATTGGTTTTCTGGCGTGTAAAATTAGGTCAACCTAGAAAATAACGCCTGTGGTGTAATTTTTAAAGCAAATTTATAAATAACACCTACTACATTATATCTCGGTTTAAAAATGTCGGTTGTTTCACTAGCACCCGTTGCTTTGGGATTCATGGGACTCGGCACTGGCTATTTGATTTATGGCCCGTGGGAACTCCTAGGAAAACCAGAAAAATCGCCAGCACTCAACGTATCGCTTGGCCAATGGGGCATATGGATGCCAGGATTCCTCCAGTTCCTTACTGGAACATATCTGTGGCTTGGATTGACCATATTCCCCAATGCCTTTGGAGCCGCCAGCGGTGAAGCCAATGCCCTCTATATGGCGGCACTTGCTTTCACGGCTTATGGTGTCCACTGGTTTGCTTTAGGATACAACAGGTACAAGAACGGTGATATGCGAGTAGATGGATACATGGCTTTTGCCTTCCTCGCGATTTCCATACTTGGTGCCATAGTTTTCCTGCACAACGGAACAGACACGCCCGTAGGTATTTTGTTCGTTCTGCTGGCCTTCGTATACATCTGCGATATCCCAGCCAGCCTGTTCGAATCAAAAATGTGGACAAGGGGAAAAGGCTTCTTCCACCTCATAACTGGAGTTTGGCTTATGTACCTGATGTTTGCAGTTACCCTAAATCTGGCTGCAGGATTCTCCCTCTGGGCATAAATCCGTATAAATTTTTATTTTTTTCTTTATTTTAAAATTCTCATTTCTTCTGCTGTTCTTCTCTCATGGATTTTGCCACCTGGTAATCATCCCATGTGTTTATGTTGAAGAATGCATTTTTGCTGAACCTACCCTTCTGGACAAACACCGTATCAGGAGAAAGCAGGGCCTCTCTGAGATTTCTGGTAAGGGCCCCACTGCCCGCGTAAATGCTGAACATTGGCTCCACGCTCCCGTCATCTCCCCTTGGAACCACCGGGCTGCCCGAAAATGATGATTTGAGCAAATTGAGGTCGTCCAGAGTGAAGAATACCATGTCTCCTCCGATGAGCGCGAAATTCTGGTATTTCTGCCTCAGCCTGTAAACAAGCTCCATTATGTTTTCCGAATCATCTTTTATGTAGGGGACGGGAAGTTCAATTTTGGAGTAAACAAGGGTCTCAAAAACTTCCGATGTCTTCCTGTAAACCTCTTCAATAACGGTGGAATCCCCGAATGGGAGCAGATGCTTGCCTGGAAGCCTCTGCGAGAGTTTTACCGGAATTATCGCTTTCATCCGCTAGTGAATAGGGTTTACAAAGCTTAATTTCTTCCCCTGTACCGATAATATCTTTATCTGTTATCAACATAAACAGCCATAATGATAAACATTTCAGAGAAGTCCATAGTGAGGAGATATGCCAGGGCTTCAGGCAAGATACTCCTGAAACCAGAAACAATCAATGCCATTAGAGAAGGCACCGTGAAGAAGGGTGATGTCTTCACTTCTGCGAAAATATCAGGCATCCAGGGGGCCAAGGAAGCGTGGGCCAGGATGCCCTACTGCCATCAGGTTCCCCTTGAGAGTGTTGATTTCGACCTGGATGTCTCGGATGATGAAGTGAAAGTCAGCTGCGGGGTGATGGCAAACTGGAAAACCGGTGTTGAAATGGATGCGCTGAGCTGTGTTTCATCTGCCCTTCTCACAGTCTGGGACATGGTCAAGTATATCGAGAAGGATGAAACAGGCAATTATCCATCCACCAAGATGTATGACCTGAAAGTAGAGAGGAAGGAGAAAGGCCATGCATGAACACAGGATAGAGAATTTCAAGGCCAAGTTTGGCGTCATTGCCTGCAGTACCACCAGAGATTCAAGATCGGATGAGGCCGGCTCCAAGATCATCTCGCTTGTGAAGCAGGCAGGCCATGAGGTTTCGAGATATGAAGTGGTCAAGGATGACGTTGACGCCATAAGGAGAAATGTTGTGGAATTTCTTCAGGAATCAGATGCCCTGATAATCTCGGGCGGCACGGGCATCACCAATAACGATGTTACCATTGAAGCCGTTTCGAGCCTGGCCCAGTATGAGATGAAAGGATTCGGGCATTTGTTTGCACTTCTCTCCTACGAGGAGATTGGGACATCCGCAATACTTTCAAGGGCGTCTGCTTATGTTGTGCTCCGGAAGCCAGTTTTCTGCCTGCCGGGATCTCCTAGAGGTTCAGAAATGGGAGTCAGCAGGATAATACTCAAGGAGATTGACCACATTTATCATGAATTGAACAGGTAGGTGCTTGTCTGGAGAAAGTCAGGAAGAAGATGGGGAGGTTCATTGAACTCATACCTTACAGGGAAGCGGTTTCAAGAATTCACTCCACAGCCTGGAGGCCCATCCCGCATGAAAAGGTCAAGACTGGCAAATCGGCCGGGCGCATAGCTTCTGAAAAGGTGGATGGAAAGAAGGATGTGCCGATGTGGAACATCAGCCTTGTTGATGGTTATGCAGTCAGTCTGGATGACTGCTCAGGCGCCTCTGAGACAAACCCCATGGAGATGGAAATCAATGGTGTGGTGGAGGCGGGCTCTTCTTCATACAAAGGCTACAGGAAAGGAACCGCCACAGAGATTTATACCGGGGGCATTGTGCCTTCCGATTATGATGCCGTTATAATGGCGGAGGATGTTGAAAGGCATGGAACGTCCATCAGGTTCTTCAAAACCCCCAAAGCATGGGAAAACGTCAAGAAGAGAGGGGAGGAACTCAGGGAAAGTTCGAACATAATTGAAAAATCCCATTTGATTCGCCCATGGGACATCACAGCAATGATCAGCGCAGGCGTGGAAGAAATAGAGGTCTACAGAAGACTTGACATCGGCGTCATATCAACCGGAAATGAATTGTTTGAAGGCTCGGAGGGATATATTCCAAACACCACCCAGAGAATCTTCATCGACTATCTCAACCACCATTACCTTGCAGCTTCGCCTGCGGGCGTTTCGCATGACAACAGGGATGAAATAAGGGAATTCATTTCCAGGGCCCTGGATAAGCATGACTGCGTCATTGTCACAGGGGGGACAAGCCTGGGCGGCAAGGACGAGGTTCCTGAAGCCATGGCAGGGCTTGGAGAAATTGTGTTTGCCGGGTCCATGATCAGGCCAGGGAGAACACTCACACTTTATGAGGCAAAGGGAAAGCCAGTATTCTCAGTTTCAGGCATACCTGTGCCATCCCTTGTTTCCTTCGACACCTATTTTGAAGAATACCTGAAACAGGTTTTGGGCATTGTTTCG
This sequence comes from Thermoplasmataceae archaeon, assembly GCA_046703545.1. Classification (GTDB taxonomy): domain Archaea; phylum Thermoplasmatota; class Thermoplasmata; order Thermoplasmatales; family Thermoplasmataceae; genus JAJZOM01. Next base: position 46,797 of record JBJKSX010000005.1, read on the forward strand.
TACAGGCAGGAGGTGTCTGGAACCCTCAAGACGAAGATCACCAATACAGCAGGGTATACAGGGATACTCAGGGTGAAATACACTCCTGGAAAAAATGGGGGCACAGTGGATCTGGTGAAGGCAAAAGGGTCTGGCCCCATCAATTCGATCCTGAATTCAAATGCAACCCTGCTGGTTCCTGATGATGTGGAAGGTTATCCGGAAGGGACCACGGTCAATGTGAAATTGTATGGAGATGCAGCATGAAATCGGTATACAAGAAACTGGTCAATTTCAAGGATGCGGTGGAAATCGCATTGAAGGAAGCTGAAAGAGTTGAGGAAACTGAGAAATGCGGACTGTTTGATTCCGTTGGCAGAATCCTTTCTGAAAATATATACGCCCCGAGAAACAACCCGCCTTTCAACAGGTCAACCATGGACGGTTATGCTGTTCATTTCAGGTCTGTGGCCGATGCGTCCCAGGACAATCCGGTGAAACTGAAAGTGGCAGGAGAAGCATTCATAGGAGAGGCAAGGAAGGCGCTGTCCGGGGAAATGAACTGCTTCAGGATATCCACGGGTGCAATTGTGCCATCAGGGGCGGATGCTGTCGTCAAAGTGGAAAGCACAGATGAGGCTGGGGGCTTTGTTGAGATATATGAATCAGTGGGCCCTTCGGAGAATATTGCCGAAAGCGGCAGCGACATATGGGCTGATGAGCTCCTGCTCGCAGAGGGGAAGGAACTTGAGACCCATGACATTGCTGTCCTTGCGTCTCTTGGCATAGCTGAAGTTGAAGTTTTCAGAAAGCTGAAGGTCCAGGTGATCTCAACCGGCAACGAACTCATCAGTTACGATAAGCCTTATGAAGAAGGGAAAATAAACGATGCCAATGGAGTTGTGGTAACTTCTGAACTGAATTCCTTCAAGTGCATTGAATCCAGGTATTCAGGCATCGTGAAGGATGATTACAGTGCAATAAGGAAATCCATAGACAAGGCGCTTGAAGCAAACGATGTCGTAGTACTTTCCGGGGGTAGCTCCGCTGGGGAATCAGACCTTGTGTACAGGATAATTGAGGAATTCGACCCCGGGATGATCTTTCATGGGGTTCTGGTTAAGCCAGGGCTTCCAACTGTCTTTGGAAAGAATGGTAAGAAGCTCCTCATAGGGCTCCCAGGCTTTCCTGTTTCTGCACTAATGATTTTCAGGTCCATTTTCCTGACACCACTGCTGAGGGCGGCCGGCTCAAACAGGGTTCCGTCGAAAAGGAAGGGGCAGCTGGGAATGAACCTCAGGCTGGATGTGGGAAGGCATAACCTGATACCGGTGTCAATGTCAAGCAGGGATGACCCCCGGATATATCCTGTCACCGGCCTCTCCGGTTCCATTACAAGATTCACTTCAACATCAGGCTTCATATCCATTCCTGGAAGCACCAAGTACATCGAAGCTGGATCCACAGTAGAGGTGACTGGATGGAACAGTGAAATTCAGAGAGGCCTGCAGACGTTCTCCGGAATTTTTGTAAAGGGTAAATCGGACAGGCATATGTCTGGAAACGCCCAATGGGAGTACAACAGGAAGATGCCAAGAGAATCCCTGAAATCGCTCGTCAATGAGGATGCCATTT
>JBJKSX010000006.1:0-13889 GCA_046703545.1 Thermoplasmataceae archaeon
TTCTTCTTTTCAATAGCTTCTATCATATTGTTTGTGATCTCTTCAAAAGCTTCTGTTATAGCCTCATTTGTTGTTGAAGATGGAATTCCGCTGTCAGAATTCTCAACAACTTCAGGAGTAAGTGGAATCCTTCCGAGGAAAGGCACTCCGTATTTCTTGGCGGCTTCTTCTCCCCCACCCCTCTTGAAGATGTCAACGGTTTCACCGCAGTGCGGACAAACAAAGCCGCTCATGTTCTCAACTATTCCCAGGACTGGCAGCTTCATCTGGTTTGCAAAGCTGATGGCCTTCCTGGCGTCGAGAAGTGCCACGTCCTGGGGTGTGACAACAATCACAACACCTTCAACCTCCGGCACAAGCTGTGCAACCGTAAGGCCCTCGTCCCCAGTTCCTGGAGGCATGTCAAGGATAATGTAGTCCCGCTCTCCCCAATCAACATCTTCAAGAAACTGCTGTATGGCTTTATGCCTGAGAGCTCCTCTCCAGATGACGGCAGTATCCTCCGTGGGTAGAAGGAAGGCCATTGATATGACATCCACTCCATACTTGGAAGGCACCGGCACTATTCCCCTGTCATTTGCGGAAACCTCCGCGTCAGAGACTCCCAGCATCTGTGGGTCATCAGGGCCATTTATGTCTGCATCAATGAGGCCGACCTTGAATTTCTTGGCAAGCGTCACCGAAAGGTTTACTGAAACTGTTGATTTTCCAACACCGCCTTTTCCGCTCATTACCATGATTGTGTGCTTCACACCCTTGTACTTGGTTGATTTTGGCGGCGGCCCAACCACTGGCTGTGGCGGGGGCTTGTTCATCTTGATGTTTCCCGAAGGCATGTTTCAGGATTGCAGATAGATATTTGAGTTTGATGACAGTTATCTGTCCTGGATCAATAATTATTAAGTGACTGTTCGTTACACATTACAATGTACAAGGAAGACTGCGTCTTCTGCAGGGATATTGTAAGGGATGGGAAAGCGTCCATCGTATTTGAGAACAACAATGTCATGGCTTTCATGGATATTGCGCCGGTTGAGGCAGGGCATGTGCTTGTTATCCCGAAGGAGCACTATGTCAACATAATGGATATTGAGGAGGAAATTTACCTGGAACTGCAGAAGGTGGCAAAAAGGCTCACTCCAACAATCATACGCGCAGTTGACGCTGAGGCGGTGAACATAGGCCAGAACAACGGTGCCTGTGCAAACCAGAGGGTATTCCACTACCACCTCCACATCATTCCAAGAATCTGTGACAGGAGGCTAGAATGGAGCAGGAGGAATGTAAAGGAAAGTGAACTGGAGCTTGTAGCCGACAAGATCAGGGATGAAATGAAAAACCCAAACGGCGAGATCCCCCAACTCAAATAGTCTGATTCCCAGATCCCGAGGGGCCCTCTCCATCAGTTTCCGCAAACGAAGGGTCTGAGTGAATGTAGAGTGACAGGTACGGCTCTATTGCCTTCACCAGCTTGTTCCTTGCTTTTTCAATATGCTCCTGCATGGTTGACTTTGAAAGGGAATGGTTTCTTGCAAGCTCTTCAATTTTCATTCTTCTAGGTGTGGAGAACATCCCCATGTCCACTGCTTCCCTTAGGTATTTTGCCTGCTTTACTGACAGGTCGCCGAAAAGGTCCTTTAGTGAAATGCTGTAAACATCCCTGAGTGAATCCGGCTCAATCCTGCGCTTTCTCACAATTTCAACCTCCCCGTTCCTGCTGGCTTCCCTGAAGAACTCCTCCAAGTCGGTCGCAGAAAATGATACGAGCCTCAGCCTTTCCTTTCCTTCTGAATATACTGCAGGGGCTTCCCAAAGCAAATTCATTGTCTCTGCAAGCCGTATTGTTGAGTTGTGTGTTGTGCATCTGCACGATATTCCGGCTGAGGCGTGCTTGTCCAAGTTGCCGGAAGACACCACTTCGCTGTTTATGTCCGCCGCAACCTGTGCCAGTCGCTCGTGGGCCTCGCTGATCTCCCTTCCCTCACCGTAAAGTTCAACATAATCAACTATGGAGCTGCACCACCTGAATATGGTGATCCCAGGGAATTCTCTGGAAAACTGGCAGAACAGCGTTGAATTGACAAGACTGAGTTCTATCTCTTCCATACTACCGTTCTAGGCCGGTATCAAATATATGCCTTTCCATTCAATCGTATGGGGATAACCATGACAGAACTGGTAGTGGAACATGAGTGGAAGAACAAGAACAGCGACAGTGTAATGAAGACGGTTGGAGATATCATTGGTATGCAGAAGAGCGGGTCCCTACCCGAAGGATTCAATCTCAAGTCGGTAATAGTCCTGAACGGGGAAAACAGGGCAATCTGCAACTGGGAAGCCCCCGGCCTGAATGCCCTGAAGGAACTTCTGGGGAAGGTCAACCCTCCCACCAAGAACAGGGTTTTTGAGATTTCCAGGGCACTGTAGGTCCCTGATCCCGTTCATGATTGACAATTCAATTGGCGGCATCCAGGTTCCGCCCAAATTTTTTACCGTAAAATATTACAGCGGTTTATTTTGATAACATTGAGGTGATCAATTTAGAGAAGGGTATCTTAAGAATGCCCTTCTGATGCTTTATTATTTCCGAGGCAGCCACCTTATCCCCAATGGAAGCCTTCACTGTCCTGCTGAAGCTTCTCAGGTAACTCCACCTCCTTCTCCTGAAGCTGAAATAGACACCCACGAATTTGAACAGCAGTCCGGGTACCATAAGGAGAACGTGGAAAAGGGGCCTCATTCTTCTCTATCTTCTTCTTCCTCGTGGCCTTCTCCATGCCTGCCTTTCTTCCCCATGTGGGAGAAGATTTCGGAGCCAATGTCAGAGCCGCTGAGAATCTTCTTCACCAGTGACATGGGGTCTCTGCTCGCCATGAAATCCCTTGTGAGTTTCATTGCGTTTTCCTCGCTCATTCCGCTCTCCTTGAGAGAACTGTAGAATGAACTCACCTGCTTGGCATAATCCTCTGCATCCTGCTTGTTGAGCACGCTGTTAAGCAGCCCGGATATCAGCGGAGGCACCTTTTCGCCCACTATCTCCAGCACTTTCTTCAATTCCTCTATGTCTTTCAGATCTTCTTCCGACATTTTTTCTCACCTACTTTTAATATCATTGTCAGCCCTAATATCCATGCCGACCATTTTTAGCCACTCACTGACCAGTTCTCTGGAAATCCTATAATCTCCAGGGCTGTCACCGGTTGGCGAAACCCACCCTTTCTCTTCCATGTCCGAGAGTTTCTTCCTTACGGTTGTTCGTGATGCCGTGCCCCTTTCCTTTCGCAGTTCATCCGTGATCTGCGTTATGTTGGCTTTCTCCAGGTTAAAGAGAATCTCAAGAATGTTCTCGGAAATGACGTCCATCTTTTCCCCAATCAGGACAGAGGGCGTGATCTTTCCATGCGCCAGGAAAAGGCTGACCAGCCTGAAGTATGACTTCATGATCTGGTCATAACTCCCGAAAATCGACTTGAATGAGAGTTGTTCACTGAGTATTGTCTCGATGTTTTCAATCCTCTTCAGGATCTCCTCTGTGCCACTCTCATCCACAATGTAAAAACACGTCTGTTTAATTTAATGTTTTCAGGCAGCGCCTGGTGCTGTTCTTTCAGTGCGGATTTCAGCATAGAAGTCAGCAAAATGAAAATGTTGCCTAATCTGCCAACATAATTCCAGTAACAAAATTATATTATCAGAAGCAATTCCCATATATATAAGGAAGGCAGAGAGGATGGAAATGAAGAGTATAGAGGAATTATACAAGAGAGCCCTGGAGATGAAGAACAAGGGCATGTCAGATAAGGAAATTTCAACAGAACTCCATCTTTCAGTGGGAACTGTAACCTGGCTTCTGAGCAAGGAATTCTTCAAGGAGTCCAATGTCCAGGACGTCAAGATAGGATGGAGGACAATCGGAGTAACCGGAAACAGGATCAGTTCCATGTCGGAAGTCATTTCAGATATCATCCAGGAGGAGGCGCTCAAGGGTGACTTTGAAGTGGACGCGATCCTGGGAATAACAATAAACGGCATACCATTTGCAACAATGGTGTCATACCTCATGGACAAGGAGCTCATTGTCTACAGGCCTCATCCCGCAAGGAAAGAGGGATTCTTCAGCAGCAATTTTGCCAGTGTGAAGGGCAAGAATGTGGTAGTTCTCGACGACGTGGTGAGCACAGGCGAGACAATGAAGAGGGCCATAGTGGACACCAGAAACGAGGGTGGAAATCCTGTCCTTTCTGTGGTTCTCGCTTCAAAGATGAGCACAGACGAAATTTCCGATGTCAGAGTCAGGTCACTCATCAGGACTAACCTAGTGGGCGGGTCTTAAGGAAGCATGCACTGGGCAGACGCATTCGTTAAAGACCTGGAAGGAAAACAGACAGTTTCCACTGGAATTTCTCCTTCAGGCCACATCCATGTGGGCAACATGAGGGAGATCCTCACAGGATACTTCATTCACAGGGCCTTCCAGGACAGTGAAAAGGAATCAAGGTTCATCTACCTCTGTGATGACATGGACCCTCTCAGGAAGGTCTATCCTTTTCTGGATAAGGCAAAATACGAAGGGCATGTGGGCAAGCCGCTCAGCATGATTCCTGCTCCAGAGGGAGAAGGAGCATATTCTGATTATTTTCTAAGGCCTTTCCTTGATACGCTTGAGAAAATCAATGTCAAGGTGAAGGTCCTCAAATCCACGGAACTCTATGATCAGGGCATTTTTGCAGATGCAATAGACACAGTCATGAACAGGTCGGGGGAGATCAGGGAAATCCTTGAACGCGTTTCCGGCAGGGAACTTGCTGATGACTGGACCCCATATAATCCACTGTGTTCTGAATGTGGAAGGATCAACAGCACCAAGGTTACAGGGTACTCAAAACCATATGTGGAGTATTCCTGCAAATGCGGCCACAATGGAAAATCAGACATAAGGAAGGCAGAGGGGAAGATGCCGTGGAGAATTGAATGGCCGGCAAAATGGGTTGTCCTCGGTGTTACCGTTGAGCCATTCGGCAAGGATCATGCTGCAGCAGGCAGCTCCTACGACACCGGTAAGGAGATCATCGAGAAGATATTCAACAAGAAAGCACCTGATTATCTGGTTTATGAACGCATCCTGCTAAAGGGCGCAGGTGCAATGCACTCCTCAAAGGGGAACGTTGTTTCTGCAGCAGACTTCGTGCAGTATGCCCCTCCTGAAATCATCAGGTTCCTCATTGCAAGAAGCCAGCCCAACAGGCACATAAACTTCGATCCAGGGATGGGGCTCCTCAATCTTGTGGACGAGTACGAGAAATTCAGGAACGTCTTTTTCGGCTTGGAAGAATCTCCCGAAAAGGATGCAGGAAGGATCTATGAGCTTTCAAGAATACATGAGGAGAAGCAGGGAGTGCACATAAGCTTCAGGCACCTTGTGACTCTGGTGCAGATATACAGGGATGAGGACAAGCTTCTCCAGGCGCTCCAGAGAAGCGGTTACACTGAAAACAGTCTTTCCGACGACCTCAAGAACCAGGTGAACGTTGTGAACGCATGGCTGGAAAAATACGCTCCGGATCAGGTGAAGTTCCATCTGCTCGCCGAAAATTCCCCCGTATCCCTCAATGAACAGGAGAAAAATCTTTCAATAGAATTTCTCAAAGCAATGCCTGAGATGGAATGGACACCGGAGGGCATTCACAACAGTGTCCATGAAATAATAAAAAATCAGGGATTGGAACCAAAGACCGGATTTTCCATATTCTACAAGATTCTCATAGGAAAGGAACGAGGCCCGCGGCTTGGATACTTTCTTTCCAATTTTGATAGGGACTCCCTAGAAAAGAGGTTTCAGTTCGCTGTTAAAGAATGACATTTCATTCTGGATACTGTGTAACAGAGTGCGTGGGGTTAACAATTCCACTTTCAGCGCGGGGCATGAAACAAATGCATGCTTAGGTTTACATACTATATTTGTCTATAAATTTATATGAAGAGATTTTGGAAGCCAGTTGCAATGTTCATTGGGCTCGCCTTAATCTTCACAACATTCACAATTATAGAAAATAACACCTCTCCGCAGCATCTTTCCCCTTCTACAGAACAGGAAATTTCCCACTATACCTCGAATATCAAACCTTTGGTAAAACAGGAAGAAAATATCACAGTTTTTTGGCAGCACTCCAATCTTGACGTGGAGATATGCTATTTTACGGGACCGATGCAAGAAACGAGTGGTGTTGGTATCGGGGTTTACATCTTAAAGAATGGTTCTTCTTCAAATTCTTCCCCCTATGTTTCAGCCAGGATATCTGCAATTACCCTGTTTTATGAGAATTACAGTGAGAATTTAAGCAAAACTGGTAATGTCATGAATAACTTCACCCTCTCCACAGCAGATAACAATGGTATAAGTGAAATTGGGACCCACTCTTTCTTCGGCAACAGGATCCTGATGACTTCATACTCTACCGCCATGCCGGATCTTGGGCCATCTGACGTCACAATGAATGGCACCATAACTGTGACTATAGTTCCCGAGTTCGTTTACGGCTCTTATCACATATCAGGAACTCCCGTCACAATATCCCAATCTTTCAGGCAGGTGTTAGAAGTTTGAGGAAGAACAGTGTCAGAATTATTGCTGCGGTGATCGCCTTTCTCTTTATCCTTACAGCATACAGTGCACTGACAAGGCCGGAATATATTACAACAAAAGGTATGGGGCAACCTTATCAGCAAGGTTTCTTCGGTTCATCCTCCCAGATATCCAATGGAACCATGCTTCTCAGCGTATACAACGACAATGAGACCCTGTTGTTACACTCAAACGGGCTGTTTGTTCCATATTTTAGAACAAGTGGGAATTCATCGTCACAGGGGTATTATTACCTCAATCTCTCTGGTTACGAGGGGCATACTGTGGGCGCATACACCCTTAATATTGGCAAACTCTCGGAAAATATATCTCAGCCGGGGGTAGGTATGACATTTTCAGTGAGTGATGTCTCCATGCATACCAGTGATCCGTTAGTTTACATACCACTGAAAGTCAGTTATCCAAATACGGTAAATGGTCACCCGCAATTCCAGAATGAACAATTCGTCTTGTTAAACAACTTAGGATATCCTATCCTTAGCAGTTTCCCGGTAAATCAGACATTGCAGTTTTGGGTCAATTTCACCATCACACCAATTGTTGAACTGGGGCCATATTATCTCCCAGGCTCATCCACCCACGTATCAATCACCTGGAATCTTACTATAATCAACAAGCCGTGAATCTTCATGATCACTCAATTTATTGGAAAACAGGAAATTCCAAGCTAGAGATGGAATTATATTGGGAAGGAACAGGAAGAAATACACAATACGATCCACGACTCATAAAGGCACAAGGAATGCAGCCAAAGGACGGTTTCGTAGCCTTTAATAAAATACTCATAGGTAAGACAAGAGGGCCAAGACTTCAATACTTCCTGTCAAACATGCCCATGGACAGGTTCAGGGAAAGACTGAAGTTTCGATCCACACATCCCTACGGGATGTGACTCTTTGGTTCTTTATATTTGACTAAGTGAAAGTTATAATATAATATAACAATTACTTATCAACATGAAGCCAATTGGTTCATTCATCAGCGGAGAAAGATTGCGACTTGCAGAACTCCAGGATTACGTCATCGACATAATCTATGATGAATTTCAGTCCAACGCACTTCTATACGGGGGGACTGCCATTTGGAGATGTTTCAATGGATCAAGGTTCTCAGAGGACATAGACATATATATGGAAAAGTCACCCCTTGATAAGTTCATTTCAAAATTGGATCAGTATGGGTTGATTCTAACATGGCGCGATCCAGAACTGCCTTCAAGAGTCAGGATATCAAATGGAACTACCGATCTCCTCCTGGAATCAAAACAGGGATATGCGGAGAATGAGATGAGGGCATATTCCAGAACTGATGGTACCTTGAAAACCATCAGTGTTCTCAGTCCAACGGAGCTGTTGATCAGGAAGATAGAGGCATACCAGGGCAGGAGATTTATCAGGGACATTTATGACCTGTTCATTTTGACAAACTGGCTTGACAGATCAGACTATGTGGTGAGGTCAAGACTCTCAAAGTTCCTGCAAACGATCCCGAAACCCGTTGATGAACAGGTTCTCACTTCATTGCTGTACATGACAGAGGGAAACATGAGTTTTCTCGGGCTCGTAGAATATCTAAAAAGGTGGTTGAATGAAATATGAAACTGCCTTTACTGAATTCTTTTCAAAACAGAACCTGTTTACATCCTCAGACGCAAGGAGATTCTTGTCCGGACTGGGGGCCAGCGAAGCCTACATCAGACTGATGCTTCACAATATGGTTAAATCCGGAAAACTAAACAGGATCAAGAAGGGGATTTACTCATTCTCCAGGAACGAGGCAGTGATCGGATTTGCGTTCAGGCCTTTCTACTATGGACTTCAATATGCACTCACAATAAGAAAATTATGGACTCAGCAATCGGTGCCAGTAATCATAACCACCAGCAAGGCAAATCCTGGAGCCCGGCAGGTCATGGGCTTAAGGGTCATACTTCGAAGAATCAATGAAAATGGTTTTTTTGGGTTCGAGTACATCAATTATGGGGGTATTTTCGTTCCAGTTTCAGATATTGAAAAGACTCTTCTCGATTTCGTCTATTACGATGTGAAAATTGATCCAGAGACAATGGCAGTACTGAGAGGCAAGTCCGATGAAAAAAAGCTGAGGGATTATTCCCTTAGGATTTTTGGAGAACGTGGCATTGAGTTGTTAAGGACATTTCTCCACAAATCTGGATAAATGGCAGACGGGATAGTTTAAGCTGCTGGATTACACTGAGAAATAAATGAACCATTGGGGGCACATACTCTCTTCTCAATCAGCGCAAGTGAGTTTGTATCATCCCCCAATTCAGACTCTTTTTCTCAAGTCTGATTTCAGAGCTTTCCCAACAGGATTTCTTGGAATAGAGTCTATGATCTCAACCCGCTCGGGCCATTTGTAAATTGCAACATCATTTTCCTTCATTATCTGCTTCACATCCTCCAGCCCGACTGATTCGCCCGGCTTTGTGACCACAAACAGGCAGACACGTTCACCCAGTTTATCATCTGGAACAGGAACTGCAGCGGCATCAGCTATCCTGGGGTCCCGCTTTGCAATGTCCTCAATCTCGGCTGAACTGATATTGAATCCACCCCGTATGATTATGTCCTTTGCCCGGTCAAAGAAAGATATCCTGTCTTCTGAAACTATGCTGAAAAGGTCTCCAGTGTGGAAGAAACCGTCCTTGTCAAAAGCGTGTTCGGTAAGTTCTGGCTGGTTGTAGTATCCCGGAACGGTCATGGGGCTCCTGAAGCAGAGTTCACCAACGCCTCCAGGCTCAGTCAATTCCTTTCCTGTTTCAATATCAACGATTTTTGTTTCAATGGGTTTCAGGAACGGAAGGTCCTCGTGCCTCCCGTCGCCCGGCCGAGGAAACGATCTTGCCCTGTCCGATAGGTCCGGTATCAGGTCCTTGGTGGAGAAAAGGCCTGTACCTTCATTCTGTCCCCAGACGTTTATTGATTCTATTCCCCACCTTTTCTTGAAATCAACGAAGGTCCAGGGCGGCGGAGGTGCAGAGCCCTGCAGGAATACCCTGGTGGCACTCAGATTAAACTTGTCCACGTCGGGGTGCTTGAGCATCCCCACTGCCACAGCAGGCACTGCCAGAGTAAAATTGACCTTGTCGCCAATAAGCTGGCGGAAATATATGGATGGGTCAAAGGGCTGGTGCAGGACAAAAGTGCCTGCCACCATGATCCAGGGAACAACTCCAACACCAATGCCAGTCATGTTCACCAGAGGTGCAGGGTTCATCACGACGTCCCCGTCTTTCAAGATTCCACCCTTGTGCTCACTGCGGTAGAAGTACCTCAGGAATCCCCAGTTGTTGTGGGTCATGGGACAGGCCTTGGGTTCCTTCTCGGTCCCGGATGTCCACTGTATCACGGATACGTCCTCTCCACCCAGTTTCCCGGTATATTCGTCCAGCCCCGGATCAACCGGATGTTCTGACATCGCTTTCCTCAAATCTGAAAGTGAGACTAGGTGCTCCAGTGAGGGGGCATCCTCTCCAATGGCCCTCATCATCTCCACGTGGTTGAAATTCTTGAATGTTGTTGACAGGTACAGAGTAGCCTCTGTAACATCCACAACTTTCCTGAGTTCATGGCTTTTCCACTGCATTGGCACAGGTGAAACCGACGCACCCACTCTCCATGATGCCAGATATGAAATGAGCAATTCAGCAATGTTGGGAAGCTGGACTATGACCACACTATCCTTTGTGATGCCCTTTTCAAGGAAATACGATGCAAGCCTGTCAACCCTGTGCAGCACTTCAGAATAACTGAACTTCTCAGGCTCAAGGCCCACAAGATCCATTTTGTTGGGAGGATCAACTATTGCGGTTCTGTCTGGATTCTTGGAACAGTTTTCCAGGAAGATGCCTATAAGGGTCCGGCCATCCCACCAGCCTTCTTTCAGGTACCTTTCCCTCAGATCTTCAGGATATGTGGATATCATTCATCTAAAACCAAACACTAATCAATAATAATGGTTGCTATGCCAGCACTCATCAGCCTACATTGGGAAAGAAGTTCCATTTTCCGTCTGATTTATTAGTTCCCAGAAGCTAACAGAAAAGCCCAGACATGAACTTAGCAGGCAAAGGAATTCAGCTTGACCAGGTATTTCCAGCATACAGGAACAGGCCCTTATTGCTGGCCCTGCTGGTCTTCGCCTCCGCTTTTACCAATTTCGTCATTTCCTTCGACTCAAACCTTTACTTCTTCAGCTCACCATTCATCATCGGAAGCATTTCAGCACCCACAATCTATCTCGGCATCTCAGCAAGTTCATTCACCCTTGGGGTGATTATTTTCGCCTCCATTGGCGGTTACCTCTTCTCAAGATACTCATCAAAGTGGCTTCTCACCCTCTCAATCGCCATACTGACCTTTTTCTCTGTTCTAACAGCCTATGTGAGCAACCCCATTGAACTCGTGGCTGTACGGTTCATGTTTGGAATTGGAAACGGGCTCCTGCAGAGCCTGCTCACAAGTTTGCTTGGGGGCCTTTATCCGCAAAAGAAAGGGCTTCTCCTGTCCTTCAAAGGGATCACTTTCAGTGCGGGCCTTTTGATGGGGCCCTATGTTGAATATCCCTTTGCCCCGGAATTCAAGATTCCATTTCTCATTACAGGGCTGGTTGGCATAGCCTGCGTTGCACTCCTCCTGCTTTTCCTCCCGGATATACATATGGGGAATCGCAGCGAAACACATCTGGACATAAGGAGGCTTTTCAACCGGAATACAACACTTACATTTATTGGGATATTCTTTTTCGGCATAGGCCTCTTCGGCTTTCTGGGATACTTTTCACATTACCTGATTTCTGGTCTCGGATTCAGCAGCACCAGTTCTGCACTGATCGCTGCAATGCTGGGCGTTGGCGGGCTGTTAATGACAATCCCAGCCGGGCATCTCACTGACATCTGGAGCAAGAAATACACTCTTGTGATGCTGTTTGCAATTCTTGCTGTTTCAAGCATGGGAATTTTTGCGTTCCATACGGGATACATCGTGGTCATCGTTTCTGCATTGCTTTTCGGGGGTGCATACAACGGACTTATAAATTCAGTATCTGCAGCAGTGCAGCACTGGGCTGAACCGGAGGATCTGGGCCAGGTTTCAGGAGTGCTGTTCTCATTCTTCTACCTGGGGGGAATTATCGGGGGGCCAATGTTTGGGCTGCTCATTCCATTCACTGGATTTGACAATGCAGGTGTGGTTTCAGTGTCAGTAATGATGTTAATGGGGCTGGTATCCACCCTGCTCATCATTGAGCAAAATCCCAATTGAAAGTTCAATTGTCCAGTGCAATGCGGGTGCCCAGGCTATATTTCGCTAAAATAATATATTCGAAGATCAATGTATGTTTACCATTGCTGAAAACGGGGTGAACTAGGCGCGCGGTTTGAAAAATAAGAAAAGACTCATTGCATTGTCAGCTGGAGTTTTAATGTCTCTGATAATCCTGGGCACTCTGGTTCACGCTGGAATTTATCTGGGTCAAAGAGATTCTTCTTATTCAAACGCAGGAAGTGCAACTCCATTCATCTCTACCAACGGAAAACTTGTGAGCTGGCTCACAGGGCCCTCATTTTATGGATGCAACGGGATAGCCTACGATAGCATAAATGGCAATCTGTATGTTGCAAACGATCAATGGCATAATATCACAGTTGTTAACGCAACCACCAATCAAGTGGAAGGAAACATCAGTGGATTCTACTACCCACTGAATGTGGTTGTGGATTCTCATGCCAATGAACTTGCAGTAACAAATGAATTCCTGCCTCTGGGTGGGTATACAAACACCTCTGTTTACGATATCTCAACTGGAAAGATGGTACACGTGTTCAATTCAACACGTCTGTTGACTATTGACCAGCTAAACGGCAATTTCTTCATAGCCTCAGGTAGCAACATTTCAGTTATTTCTGGAACAAGCTGGAAACTGCTGGGCAACACATCAACAGGCACTTATGTTACATCCATTCACTTTGATACTCCGCTGAATGACCTTCTGGTTGGGACGAATCAGGGCACGATTGAGGTATTGAATGGCACCACAGGCAAATTTGTGAAGACAATAACGCCAAAAGGATTAAGCCTGGAAAATGGCAGCATCTACACCATTTCCACAGATTCGTCTGGAAAAATTATTTACTTTTCAGAATCAAATTACCTATCTACGGTAGGAGCTCTGGATATTCCTGATGGTTCGACGCTGTGGTTAAACTTGAATGCCTTTGATGAGGTGATTTTCATGACATATGATCCGAACAACAGCTTACTGTACCTCTCAGACGGAGTAGGTCAGTTATTCGCCCTGGACAGTTTCAATGGTGAAATATTCAACTCATTTGGATTATACAGTGCAGGAGGCCAGGCATACGTCTCATCTAACAATGCAGTTTATGTTGCCACTGGGGGCCTTCCATACAGTGGCCCAAGCGGCATTCTGATCGTGCATGAGAATTATGGGCCTGTAGCCCAGGCTAATATTTTCCACATTTTTGAAGGATCCGGAATAGCGATTATTGCTGTTATTTCACTGGCATACTTGTACACTCTGAGACGCAAGAATCAAAAGTAGAAAAGTGAGAAAGAATAGTCCCCATAGATAGGTCTGATCCTTTCAGTCAAGCCTATTGTTTTTGGATTTAAAATGAATGATGTCAGCTTTCAGGTCCCGCATACGATCTTCCTGCAGACATGATCCTGCGCCTGATAGAGAGTAGGGCGTAGGAAAAGACTGCAAAAGGGAACACTAAGTAGATCTGATACTCTGAAGGAAAGATTATTTCCTTGTTTACAAAGGCATTCTGTCCTGCAGGGAACCCATTCCAAGCATTGTACGGAAGAACTGAAGTCGGAGTCAAGGCAATAATGGTGAAAATAATCACTGCCACGGTCAACAGCGAGGAAATGAGGATAACTCTTTGTTCAAACTTGTTTGATAGTTTAGCAACCGCGATGGATAATGAAAGTACGAACAATACAAATGCAATCTTTGTGAGGTAAAAGTAAACCAGAAATGAAATGTTGAAGGCACTTTCTTTTGCAGCAGCGGTTATCACTTCAGGTGTGGGGTAAATCTGAGATCGGGCCAAAAACAAGAAGATTGGCGGCAGAACAATGATCAGAAGGGTCGAAAATCCGGCTAACTTGAAATTTGATGAGAAATCTGGGCGTTCAAGTTTATGGAAGAATTTTAACTCAGACTGCAGTGTAGATAATCCAAAAAGGCAGACCAG
>JBJKSX010000007.1:0-3299 GCA_046703545.1 Thermoplasmataceae archaeon
TAGTACTCAAGGTTCCATGACCCGTTTGTGTCCGCAAGAGCCCACAGATCATACCACGGGTTTCCGAGAAGAGGCCCGAAGTTGAAGAAACTCATGTACGGATAAGTGAAGTTGGGGTTCGATGAGAACAGGTCATTTGCCCATGTGCCTGTTGGCAGTATGCTCAGTGTGGTTGAGAAGCTGTCTGCAGTCAATGCGCTCTGTATGAGAGACATTGCAGTGTCCCAGTCGCTCTGTGGGATGTCAATCATCTTGATGGTGACTGTTGTCCCATTTGCGTATTGCCAGAGGCCAGTTCCGCTGTTTATTGAAAGCCCTGCCATTTTGAAGTACTTGTTAGCCTGTGAGACATTGTATGCGTATGATGGTGTGCTGGTGTTGTAGAAGTTGGACATAGTCCATGGAAGGCCACCGGAGCTGGCTGGGCCTGCAAGTCCTGCTTCTGCTTTCTGAGCAATCTCAGTGTTGTTTATGAGGTAAGCAAGTCCGATTCTGAAGTCTGTGTTGTTGTAAGGTGCAACCTTGTTGTCGAACCAGAGGTTCAGGTTGAATGTTTCCTTGAACACGAATGTGGAAACGCCAGTGATGTTCTGAAGTGTTGGGTAAACACTGTTTGAGTCAACGTATGTTGCCTGGATAGCGCCTGTCTGCAGTGAATCTATCTGTGAAGAGGTAGAGCTGAACTGCTCCCAGACTTCCTTGTGGAACTTGGGGGTACCCTTGAAGTAATGGTCATTTGCCAGGTAAGTTATGTAGTTTCCAGAGACGCTGTCAAGGTACATTGGGCCCATGGTGATCTCATGCCCTATGTTCAGGTTGTAATAGCTGCCAATCTGTGATATGTTGCTCACATAGCTGTGCCAGGCATAGGGTATGATTGTCTGTCCTGCAATGTAATAGAATGCCATGATGCTGGGTGATGTCAGATTGAACACAACTGTGTACTGGTTTGGTGCGTAGAAACTCTTTATCATGCCGTCAACGTGGTTGATGTCGAGGGATGAGTTTGCCTTGAGGACCTGGAAAGTGTAAACAACGTCCTGTGATGTGAACTGTCCTGCTGTGCTTGTGCCATTGACCCAAGTTGCGTTGTGCACGAGGTTGAAGGTCAACTGGTTACCGCCGTTAGCAACAGACCAGCTGCTTGCTGTCCAGGGTATGTAACTTCCATTGTCGAATTCCATTGCCATGGAATCGGCGTACATTACTCCGGTCACATCGGAACTGAGCCCGTTATTGGACAATGGGTTCAGATTGCTTACTGTCTCTCCGCCAAGCAGGGTGCCCACAGTCAAAGTCCCGTTGGTTCCGGAAGTTGCTGCGGGGGAAAAATTCGCCCTGTCAACTGAAGCTGGTACTGGTACTGCCAATGCTCCTAAGATCATCAAGGCAGTTACAGCTAGAGCTGCAATAATTACTCGTTTCATTGTAGTGGTATGACTATACATGCCTATATAGTTGTCGTAAATAGTGTGCCGATTTTTACATCGTAGACCTAATAATTTATAGACTTATTATATCATTTTCTAAAATATATTTTCATAAGCATTTTGAAAAATCTTGTTGCAATATTAAAATTCTATATTGTGATTATAATATCTTAAAAAGGAGAAGCTTCTTTAGATTCTCTCATCCTATCCTAAGTGGATGCCGGTATACTGTTCAGGCATCTTTCAACCTTTCTGGGGAAATTAAAGCAGCATACCTGGAGGGCAGATTTTATGATCTATATGCCTGAAAAGAGGCAGATTTTATCCGTTATTAACAAAGTTCTATTTGTATCTTTCAGTGTCTGGCCCTATGAGTTCTTTATCACAGAATATCCGACTGAGAGCCTTACCACCCCTCAGTAGAACCCCAAAGCTTTGTAAATAGCTCCAAGGAGGTTCTGTTTTTTGGACGAATACGCAGATATGTATCCGACGCCTGGGTCCAAAACTCCTGTGTCCTGTGAAACACTTGTGGAAATGAAGACGCATTTGTTGTTCTGGCATAGCCGGTTAATTCTTGTGAATCTGTCCTTGAGATGCTCATTTCTTCCAACAAATATCAACTGGCCGCCATTGGTGGGTTGTTTTTCAAGGTCTTCCAGTGATGATACATTGAAATCAAGATTCATTCTCCTTATTTGATCCACTGTAGCTGTGAAGGGATTGCCCGCCTCTGATACTTTGCTTTCCGGGTGCACGTCAAGAAACACCAGCTCAAAAGGGTCTTCAGGTGAAATGTCGTTGCATCTTTCCACTCTTGAAAACAATGTAGAATAGCTGTCTATAACATCTGCAGGAGGAGTGAATTTAAGCCGGGTTTCCGGTACGACTTTCCTTATTCGTTCCTGCTTGCCTTTCAGTTTCGTTGAATCGACCAATCCCATGTGGTCAGCCATTTCTATGGAAGTGGCAAGGTCAGCACATTCAACCATATCCGTTTCATTTCCCACAGAATTCAGGACCAGTTCCTTTGGTGAGTAACCCTTGGAGACAGCCTTCATGTCAACTGAATCTGAAACTATAACCCCATGGTAATCAAATGTATTCCTCAGCATATCCTGAACTGTTTGGGACATTGATGCAGGATGCTCAGGATCCATATCCTCATAAAGCACATGCGAAAGCATTATGGAACTAACCCCTGCCCTTATTGCTTCCCTGAATGGATATGCATCATTGAGCAGAACACTTCTTGGCCTGGAATCCTTTGGCAGCATCAGATGTGAATCGCCCAATACACCGCCATGGCCCGGAAAATGCTTTGCTGTGGCAGCAACTCCCCCAGCCTGCAGGCCCTTAATGTATGCAACGCCGTGTTCCGCAACTTTCTGGACCTCCCCCGAAAAACTCCTTTCAAGGATAACCTGGTTGTACCCATTTTGAGTGTCAAGCACTGGGGCAAGGTTCCAGTGTATGCCCAGATCTGAAAGTTGCTTGCCCGTGAGTTTCCCAACCAGATTTGTCAGTTTCTTGTTGTCAACCATGCCAAGAAAACTGTTGCTTGGGTTGTAATCCAGCCACGGGAGCCTCACCACGTTGCCACCCTCCTGGTCCACTGCAAAAACCGGAGGTTCAACACCTTCTTCAACCTTATAGATATGATTTATTTCTTTTATGAGCGACAGCAGGTCTGAACGATCTGTAAAATCTGCCCTGAAGAATACCACTGAGGAGGGCAGAACCTTCCTCAAGTTTTTCAATGCCTCGTCACGGTCGCTGAAACCCCTGATTCCTGACTGTAAAAAGATACCTGGGCGCATTGAAATTGTAAGTGTTTTGTGATATTAAAAGAACTGTAATTCAGGCACC
>JBJKSX010000008.1:0-9358 GCA_046703545.1 Thermoplasmataceae archaeon
TGGATACGCCAAATCAGTATGTTAAGGCCATAATCGACGATTCGGGCAACACAATTGGAGTCATGTGGTTTGGAATCTTCAAGGACGTAGAGCCCGAAGGGGCGTTCATATGGGATTTCACAATCGAGGAAAAACACAGGGGCAAGGGATATGGAAAGGCTGCTTTATCCGCGCTCTTCGAAATTCTCAAAGACATGAAGGTGGACAAGGTGTCTCTGCACGTATTTGCCCACAATGAGATCGCTGTGAACCTCTATAAAAAGATGGATTTTGAAACCACTGACATCATGATGTCGCGGGAAATAAAGTAAGAATTAGAAATTAGAGAACTTTTCCATAAACCTGGACAAGTTCCCTGAATCCTACTTCCTTGTAGAAATTGAGGGCAATGGGGTTCAGTGCTGGGAACTCGGCCGTAATGAGCTTGACGCCCCTGTTCCTCAGTTCCTCATACATCCTGTTCATGAGCTGGCTTCCCATGCCAGACCTTCTGGCTTCCGGCATTATGTAGAATTCCACAATCCTGGCTTCCATGTCAGGCAGGTAGTAATTCCTGGGGATAATATGCACTGAAAGTATTCCCACAACCTTCTCACCATTATCAACTACATAGGTGATGCGGGAATCCTTCTCATCGATCATTGCTCTCAGGTGCTTCTTTGCAGTGGCTTCGGCACCTTCTGCAACGTTGAAGATGGAGTCGAATTCCCCATTGAGCCGCTTGAGCCTCAGCAGGAGATCTGTCATGTTGGCAATATCCTGTTCCTTAATTTCCCTAATTTCAAATTTATTCTTTGGCATCTGCACCACCCGGTAATTCCTTGATGAGTTTCTCATCCATGAGACGGATATACATTTTCCTGTTGGTTTCAATCAATTCCTGTGCCATCTTATAGAATCCCTCCCTTGAGTTTGCCTTTCTTGCAAGGCCCATCTCCACAGTCTTGGAGGCCACTTTTGAAGCGACCCTTGGGTAGAGTTCCCACTCCTCCATTGTGGGGACAATCCTGTCCTCAGAAGGGTCCTTCACGAAATCGGCGATCTCGTAGGAGGCGGCAACCATTATGTCAAAATTGACACCTCTGGCCCTGGCATCAAGAACTCCCCTGAAAACTCCAGGAAACACGAGGCTGTTGTTCACCTGGTTGGGGAAATCACCCCTTCCTGTTGCAACAATCTTTGCTCCTGCTTCCTTTGCAGCTTCGGGCCATATCTCAGGAACTGGATTGGCAAGCGCAAACAGGATGGCATCATTATTCATTGTCTTGATCCATTCAGGCTTTATTGTGTCAGGTCCAGGCCTTGCGGCAGATATAACTGCATCTGCCCCCTTGAAGGCTTCTTCTGCAGGGCCCTTGATCCTCTCTCCGTTTGTTCTTATTGCAAGCTTGTATTTCCACGGATGATTGATCATCAGTTTGTCCATATCAGCCCTTTCAGGCTCAAGAATGCCCTTGGAATCTGCCATGATGATGTTCTTGTCCTTGAAGCCTGCAGCGATCAGGAGATGGGCAGCGGCTATGTTTGCAGCGCCTGAACCGAGGAAGACGATCTTCGCATCCTCTATCTTCTTCCCTACTATGCGCAGGGAATTTATGAGGCCGGCAAGTGTTATGCACGCGGTACCCAGCTGGTCATCGTGCCAGGCGGGTATTGAGAGGCTGCTCTGGAGTTCTTCGAGGACAGAGAAACATTTTGGGGATTCTATGTCTTCAAGGTTGTAGCCTCCAAAAGAGGGTTCAAGTGCCTTTGCCACTGTGATGAATTCGTCCTTTGTCTTTGTCCTTATTGGTATGGGAACTGCGTTCACAGCGCCAAGGAAATTGAATATGAGAGATTTGCCCTCCATCACTGGCATAGCGCCTTCCGGACCAATATTGCCTAAGCCAAGCACCCTGGATCCGTCTGTCAGTATGGCAATACTGTTCCATCTGCCTGTCAGTTCGAAGGAAAGCTCCGTGTTCTCTGCAATCTTTTTTGATACCGCAGCCACTCCAGGAGTGTACCATACTGAGAAATCCTCAAGCTTTCTCACAGGTACTTTCGACACTACCTGTATCTTCCCTTTGTAATATTCAGAATATCTTATGGCTTTTTTATTAAAGCCTTCAGTTCTGGAAAAGTCGTCCATTGAATCAATTGTAAAATTTTTCTGGGTTAATTAAGCTTATCCAGAAAAAACGAGGTTGAGTTCGGTTTTTGCCGAAGTTGTCAAAAACCATTGAAGTTGAAAGAGTTTATGCCCAGATCAGAATAGGGTAGAGCATGGACATGAACAACGTCAAGCTTGATTGGGCTCCTATACTAGAGGGGCAAATCAAGAGCCTGGAAGCAACCTATCCAGACCTCCCGATCAGGAAGACATTCAAACCACTGATTGAATCCCTGAATTCAAACCAGATCAAGTCGAGGGTGATCCTGAGTGGAATCAATGTTTCGGGTTATGCCTTTGTCATGCCGAGCCACCTGCACAAGGACAGGCTTCATGCCACCGTTGGCTTCACTGATCCGGACTTTGCCACCGAAGAGAGGGTGGACAAACTTATGGGATGGCTTGAGGGCCACGCCAGGATACAGAACAAATACCTCATGCTGAACGAGATATACAATGCAGAAGACAATTCGGATGTTTTCCTGTTTTCAAGGAAATACAGAAAGCTTGTCAGGAACAGAATGGTGATGGACCTTGGAGACCTGAGGAAATATGATGCGCCGCTCAATGGCAGCTTCAGCATCGTGCCACTCAACAGGGTGAATTACGAAAACTATTCAGACGCGGAATATGACGCGTTTTCAACAACGGATGATGTGATTCTCTTCAATTCGGATAGTCGCCAGGAAAGAATCGACGTTACCAGAGGCCTTCTCACAGGGAAGTATGACGGAGGTGCCATACAGCCAGCCACGAAGGTACTTGGCCTTGATGGCAGGATTGTGGCATCCACGCTTGCAACAGAATACATGAATATAGATGAGGCAAAAACTGCCCTTCTTGCTGAACTCTTTGTTGAAAAATCACTGAGGGGGAAGGGCATTGCCAAGCACCTTCTTGCCCACACCCTGAATTCCCTTAAGCTCAACGGTTACGGCAAATGTGCCCTATGGGTTTCCGAGGGTAATCCTGCGAGGAAACTGTACGACGACTTTGGATTCAGCACCACCAGGACCAAGGAGATTTTTTACTACCGGAAACCGTGAAGCGATTCTCAGTCTGAGCAGTCATATTATGAATGATACTGCCCCAAGAATCACCGGAAGGATGAAATTGTCATCCAGGGGATGGAAGGACATGCTCTCCACAAAAGCAGAGACAAGGCCAAGGCCAAGTCCTGCAAATCCCAGGATGAAGAATCCGAAAATTCCTGAAACCAGGAATATGCCCAAAAAGCCCGCCACAGATTTCTTCCGGTTGTAGGGCATTTTTGGAGAATGCACTGTGCTGCCCATGATTGTGGCGGCAGGATCCCCAATGGTCGTGACAAACACTATTATGGAAAGTATGGCAATCGAATTCACTATGCCTATGGCAATGAGAATTCCTGCAGCAAACCATATTGCCCCAAGCCCAAGAGGCGTTGTTGGCCTCTCAAATGCTGAAAGGGTTTTGCCGATCCTGGACTCTGGAAGAAGCGAGAAATAATTTCCAAACATGTAAAGGGGTATTATGGCAAGGCTCAGCATCACGATGAAGTTGTGTTCGCCCCAGAGGTACAGGATGAGAAGTATGAGGACACCCCCCGCTATCTGAACAAAATCCCGCCTTATTTCCTTGCTCTTGTTCACTCCCTTTGAGTTGTCGTTGGCCGAGATGTGCTGAAGGCTCTGCCTGTCCGTGAATAGTGCAAAAGCTGTCCCGATGCCTATTGAAAAGTCATACATGGCCCAGTAAGCTGAAGATACTGACAGGTACAGTAGTGCAGTGCTGATTGCAAAAATGAAAGGTGCAAAGAAGAAGAATGACCTGGAATACAGGTACTTTGCGCTTATTATTGCGAGAACCATCACAAGAAACGGCATGGCAGTTCCATACTGATGGAACAGGTATATGCTGAAGGGGACCACAGCAACAAATGATGGGGCAAACCTCTTCCAGTCACTCCAAAGTGTAATTGCAGCTGCAGCCACTGAGAAAGTAACTGCAACCGTGTTCATAAGGAGTAACGGCAGCATTAAAAAAGCATAAGCTCGCCCATATTAAAGGGTGCGCATTTGTGACAGGCTCACACTAAAAAAATCAGAGCCTGGCGATTACGCCGGCAATGAGCAGGATAATGAATGGAATTACAGTGATATAGCTTGGAAGTGCAATAATGCCAGCCAGACCTATTACAATCATTATGAGCCCGCCATCCTTCTTCCGTGAGGTTACCAGAAATGCCCCAAATATTCCAATCAGTGAAAACAGGAGCATGGTTGTTGATTCAGGTATTGAAATAGAGCTCACAAGTTTGTGAAGCACCATGCCGATTGCGCCAAAAATGACACCAATGATTCCTCCGACGAATCCAATCAGCTGATCCAATGATCTTTTTGCCATACACATGTGCAAGATTGTTGAGAATATAACGTTTATTATATCATATTCCCTTCAATAAATCAACCCCCAAGCAGAAATATTAATTCAGTGTGAACCTTTATTGTATTTTATGGAAGTAATATCCTCAGTTTTCAGTTTAGGAGTAACCATACGAGGTTACAATGAGGATGTCCTTAAGGAGCTGCTGAGGGAGCAACACCCGGAAGCCGTCTATATCACGGAACTCTCGGTTGATGAATTTTCAGGGAGCAATGAACTCTACCAGTCTTATCAGACCTTCATAGGGGAACTTGGGTTCAAGATGATCCCCGTTGGCGTCAACTCTGCAGAGTTTGAGGAATTCAGGAAGAGGTACATAGAGGAGAACCTTAGCACCCCCGAACTCTCCATTAAGAGGAATATGCTCGAACTGATAGATGACACCATCTACAACTATCTGGCACAGTACTGGAAAGGGCCGGAAACTGTGAATTCCGAAGTCACAGACTCTCTCTTCCGGGCAAAGCATAAACTGTTCTCTTCAGTCTTTTACGATCTTGAGGCGGAGACCTGGGAAAAAAGGAATGGGCAGATACTTCAAGCCATAAAGGAAACGTCTCCCACCGACAATTCAGTAATTCTTTCACCTGTGGAAAGCAGGTACTGGTTCAAGGATCATCTCGGAGACCTGTTCAGTTGAGCTTCGAAACCGTTAAGATATATATCCAACTTTACAATATGGAAGAGCATACACTGCCACGAGGCATGGTATCACCAGTGATGTTAACATGACAATATTTCAGGGAAAAACCAAAAGCAAACCGTCTGGCGGAAAGTTGAAAGCCTCCAGATCAAAGAAGAGATACGAACTTGGAAGAGAGCCAACTTTCACGAGAATTGGGCCAGAGGCACGCAAGGTTCTCAGGGCCATGGGCGGGAACAAGAAGGTGGTTCTCATGAGAGCTGAGAACGCCAATGTTTATGTTCCGGCAGACAAGGTCACAAAAAAGGTCAAGATACAGACCGTGAAGGAAAACCCATCCAACCCCCACTATGTTCAGAGAAACATACTGGGCAAGGGGACAGTTATCCTGACTGAACTTGGAGAGGCAAGAGTCACTTCGAGGCCAGGGCAGGATGGGGTTGTCAACGCAGTACTTCTATGACGCTGACACTCTATTCCCAGTATTTTAACCCAAAACTCTCAAAATCAAAGGGAAGAAGGGTTTCCATTGAAGCTGCCAGGCAGTTTTCTGACGACAGGCTTGTGGAAATTCTGAGGTCACTTAAGTTCCAGTATGATGCCAGGGATGCAAATTATCCCAGAGTGCCATGGGAACCCAGCAAGATGTATACTGTTGAAGCGAACGTGAAGAAATCAACCCTTCTGGAACTTATTGAAAGAAGGCTGCTGAAACAGTAAAGCAGTTTCAGTCCAGGTTTCTGGAAATCAGGTATTCGACAATAACAGTGTCACGCCATTTTCCGTCAAGTTTTCCGTGCTTCTCGTAAATTCCCACTTCACGGAAGCCCAGAGACCTCAACAGGTTTCTGCTTGGCAGATTATCAGTGAAGACCCTTGACAACAGCTTGGTGAAGCCATTCTTTTCGCATTCAGAAATAAGCTCTGTCATCACGGCCCTTCCTAGCCCCTGGCCACGGGCAGGTTTGGAGACATAGACAGAGAATTCCGCAATAGTTCTGTAGCAGTCCCTGGAACTATAAGGGAAAGCTACGGCGAATGACTCCACAATTCCGCTGCATTCTGCAACAACAAATGGATATGGGGAATCGACCCATGGCTTGACATCTGCCTCCTCCTTCAATTTTGTTTCAAAGGTGGCGGTCCGTTCCTCAATTCCATGGTTGTATATCCGGACAACTCGTGGGAGGTCTGAATTGGTTCCTTTCCTGGGAGATATTTCCAATTTCAAGTTGCCTCCATCAGACTGCCCTATTGTTTACGCTTTCGGAAGTTGGCACTCCTGGGCTTTCTTGGCTTCTTCTTGATTGTGTAGTATTTGAGTGGATGGTTGAGCCAGTCCTGTGCGCATAGAGTGTCCTCACCCTTGTAACAAAGGTGATTGGACTGCAGAACCGTGCACTTTGGAGGTGAGTATTCCGTACCTGATATCTCCCCTGTGACATGATTCACCTGATATTTTGTAAGGCTCTCCCTGAAATCAGGCGCTGTCTTGAATAGCCCCATTATGCCCTCGTTGCCCATCCCAACATTATGCAGGAAGCTGACAAGGGTGAATCTGGCCATGTGCGGAAGGTTGACTCCATCCTGCATCTGCGATATGTATTCCTTTATGCATGGCGGAAACAGGTTGAAATCCACCTCACCCAGATCAAAATTCTTCTTTATTCCAGAGGATTCAAGGATCTGGACGATCTCTTCAATGTTGGCCTTTATTGGCTGCAGGACCCTCAAGGTGTCTCCCTTGTTTATGGTGTTGTAGGCCTGGAAAGCTTTTCTCACAAATGCCTCCCTGATCACCTTGGCGGAGGTTTCCCTGTCGGTGTAGACCACTCCGGAAGTTACGTTCTGGTACACAAGCCGATACTTGAATCCACTAAGCCTGGAGGTGTAGGTGACAAATTCACTGGAAGGTATTGCATAGGTTCCGTCCTCCTCCTGGTATTCCATCTCCACGCCGTAGCGTTTTGCATAATCCGGAACATAATCAGGAATGACTTTTGCTGACCTGATGAAATCGTCCACCAGGTCCCTGGAATGGTTCAGCACCCTGGATGTGAGAAGATGCTCATCCACATTCCTCAATATCCAGAGGGAAAGCGGGAGGCATATGAGGTCATCAATGGTGGTGACTTCCTTTGTGCTTTCATTCCCCATGGCCTCTATGATGAGCCTTACAGCATGCCTCCTTATCTGTCCCGATCTTGGATCATTTGACTGGAGCAACTGGGTTATGCCGGATTCCCCGGCATCCAGGTATTCATTTTCTTTGGTGCTCAACATCTAGCTTAGTTCTATAAGGTCCTTCGGTGCGGTTGATATTACCTCGTGCGTGTCCTTCTTGACTATTACGTCATCCTCTATCCTGACCCCGCCCACTTTTGGAATGTAAACTCCTGGTTCGTTTGTGACAACCATGTTCTCCTTGAGCGGGAAATCGTAGGTTGAAGCAAGGGCCGGGTGGTCATGCACATCCATTCCGACACCATGTCCGAGCGAATGTATGAACCTGCCCTTGAACTTGGACTCGTCGATGACTTTTCTTGCAGCCAGGTCCACGTCCTTTCCGTTCACATTTTCCTTGATGAGCTTCATGCTCTCGCTCTGTGCCCTGAACACAACATCATACATTTCTTTCATTTCTTCGGTTGCTTTGCCGTAAACAACTGTCCTTGTTATATCTGAACAGTATCTCTTGTACCTTGCTCCGAAGTCCATCAGCACAAATTCATTCTTCTTGAGTTTCCTGTCGCCCGGGGAATAATGCGGCATGGATGCATTCTCGCCGAATGCTACAATGGAGCTGAATGATGTTTCTTCTGCGCCCAGCTTCATCATTTCGTATGCAAGTTCAGAGGCAAGCTCATTTTCCTTGATTCCTTCCTTTATCTTTGGAAGCACCTTCTCAAATGCCTCGCTTCCGATCTTGGCAGCCTCCCTGAGTTTTTTGAGCTCGTCGGGAGTCTTGATCACCCTGGATTCCATGATTGAACTTGAAACGTCAATGAATTCCTTGTCTGGAATCATCCGCAGGAGCTTCTTGTACTGCTCCAGTGTCAGGGATGAGTAATTAAGGCCGATGACATTGGCATCCTTCAACCCGCTCTTCACGGCATTCTCGAAATCAGACCTTCCATTGGCAACAACCACTTCCAGCCCAGTCTGCCTGGCAGTTTCCTCCTCAAGGGCTGAAGTGATAATCTTCAGTTCATCAGGCTTAACAAGCAGTGCTGACCCCTCGAAAAGGCCCCCTTCAACACCAGTAAGGTAAAAGAATGTCTTGTCAACTGAGTTTTCGTTGCCCTGTATTATTAAAATGGCATCTGTCTCCCTTGCATAATCAAATATCCTGTTAAAATCCATGGTATCAATTGACAATGGCTTACGTGATAAAATCTTTTGTTTGTCTTTTCTGCAAAGTTCCAGCAGAATTTCAGTTAAACGTTTAATCCTGTAACATATATACTCCACTGTTGAGGCTTACTGAAGTATTTCACAGCATACAGGGTGAAGGCCCGCTTATTGGACTGCCCATGCTCTTTGTCAGGACCAACAGGTGCAACCTCAGGTGCAGGTGGTGCGATTCCACATATACATTTGAAGGTGGCTATGAGGAGGACTTAGACAAGATCATTGAAGAAGTGAAATCTTCCAGCGAAGACTGGATATGCCTCACAGGTGGAGAACCCCTTCTGCAGAGGGAAGCACTGGAATTTGTAGCCAGGTCTGGCCAGCTTGGCAAGAAAGTGCTCATAGAAACCGGTGGGTCCCTTGATATCGCCGAATTCACCAGGCAGGATAACACGGTGATTGACATGGATATCAAGACACCATCATCTGGAGAGGATTCATCCTTGAAGCTCAGCAACCTCGAGCATCTTCGGCCCTCGGACTACATCAAGTTCGTCATCAGTGACCAGCAGGACTACTCATATTTCACTGGATTTATTGCCAATAACCGGGATTCCATAAATTGCGGCATAGTTGTGCAGCCTGCATGGGGGACTGAATTGAAGTGGCTGACTGAAAAGGTGCTCGATGACCGGTTGAGTGTAAGAGTGCTGCCCCAGATGCACAAGCTGATCTGGGGAGAGAAAAGGGGAGTCTGACGCCTTGGCATACGACACCATACTCACAGG
>JBJKSX010000009.1:0-24259 GCA_046703545.1 Thermoplasmataceae archaeon
CGGTGGAGGTTTTTGTTTGCCCGTTGAAGGTCACAGACCATGAGGAGCCTGAAAGAAGGCCTGTCTCGTTGAACACAGCCTGTGGGTTTGTCCAAGGCTTGACCAGTGGATAGTAATCAATGTATCCAGGAGTCGCCGTAAACGAAGTGTCATTTATTCCGTCACTTCCTTTGATATTCTGACTTTGTCCAGAGTATAGGTCAGAAGTTGCCGAATTCCAATAGTTTCCACCTATTGGATAAGAAAGATTCAGGAGAATATTCTTAGAGCCCCCGATTTCTGTGGGTGGAGAAGCCGAGTAGTTGATGAAGTTGTTGTGGTAGATTGTGAGGTTGCCACTACCAAAGACGAGGAAAGGGTTGATTGAATCGTTTGCTGTGTTGCCATAAAAGGTGGAATTGCCAGTATCAGAGAAAATGATAGCTCCCTCGAAACCCGTCACAAAATTCTGAGAAAATGTGATATTGTTCGATCGTGAGATCTGGTAGCCAAGTACTCCTCCACTGTTCAGGACGTTTCCTGTTACTGTAGAATTCGTAGAGTTGGATACATTCAATGCTATCGAAGCACCGCCGTTATAGCTGTTATAAGTATTCATTGACACTAATGAGTTGTTTAAGGAGCTCAAAGACATACCTATCCCAGAACTTGTTGTATTGTTAAACTCAACCGCATTTCCCTGAATGTGTGCATTCTGAATCGGGGTGCTAGCATTCAGGGAGATCCCCATGGGAGAACCATTCTTGATAACTATGAGGTTGCCTAAAACCGAAAGGTCTGAAAAATTGGTTGGAGCCTGTGCATAACCGTTTATTCCCAGATTGCTTGATCCGGTATACATGAAGATGGAATTGTTGTCGACATTCTGGCTGGATCCATTCAGAATAATCCCGTTAGAGAAATCGGTTCCGTTGATGTAAATACTGTTTTGACTCACCTGAGAAAGAGTTGTACCAGCGGCAAGTTCTGAAATGCCTGATACATTCTTCCCGCTCAGGTTGAGTGTGTTGCCAGTCACATCCAGATTGGTACCCTGAGTCTGTATGCCAGTACTGCCGTATGCCTGTAAATCGTGCTGCATGGTGATATCGTTATTGTTCACCTTAATGTTGTTACCCTGGGTAATCACGCCAGTGGAATCCCCACCAGCATTATTGACCATAATCTTGTTCCCGGAAAGCGTTCCAGTGCTATTGAATATCACTGCATTTATTGAACCGGTGCCAGAAGTTGGGTTCAATATTGTAATAGTATTGTCGATAAATGTATTGTTTGTCAAAGTGCCCACTGTCGGTGGGGACACCATAACTGCAGCAGTTTGTGCAGCAGAAGTATTCAGAATTAATCCCTTGATCAAGGAATTGTTGGCCCCATCAAAGACATCGCCAAGTGAAGCTGTGCTTGAAGTAATTGTGGTGTCTACGAGGCTTGTATAATTGGAACCTAACATCACTGAACCAAAATACGTATCCTGTGCATAGAGAGTGTCATTATAGATGCTGTTATGTGACGATAAGCCCGTTGGAAGTGGGTTCCCCCCACCTAAAGCAATTCCCATTCCTATATCAAACGCGTTAAAAGGGGCAAGAATCGGCGGCAAGAGAGCCACGATGCTGTTTGAAACATTGACATAATATGTTTCTGATGAAACCAGTATCCCCAAAAGTGTTGTTGAAATGTTAAGGTAGTTCAGCGAGATGTGTGAAGCATTGCTGACCTCAATGCCGGCAGTGCTTTGGGAGGAAATCTGAAGATTGCTGACAGATACATTGTTAACCTGTGAAATGTTCAGAATCGGACCCGCTGTATAACTGTTGTTGAAAATATAGTACCCCTCGCCGTTCACAATGGCACCAGGCCTTTGAACAGTGAGTGTTGCGCTCACATTGCCAGTCAGATTATAGTAATTCCCAGATTGATTGAACGGTGTACCGGGTCCGTTGAGAGACACTGTCCCATTCGGCAGAATTGTGATGTTCCCGGTGTAAACTGTGACCGGGATGTTGTATGCTTGCACTTCCTGGCTGTTGTGAATGGTGCCCCCGCCAACTGCAACAGCGACTGCGAATCCAGTGACCGATAACACAGCCACCAGTAATGACAATAATTTAGTATTCACTTCGAGATGACAATGTTTATATATAAAAACATTTGTGATAACCCATAATAGGGTATTTATATCAAAAAGCGCCCATAATGCTGATTTTTCTAACTGTACAAAGTTGGGTTCAAAATAAACGCGAGTGGCCCAGGCAGATAATTGAAAATGCTCCGGCCGGGATTTGGACCCGAGTCGAGAGATTGAGAGTCTCTAATGCTTGACCTGACTACACTACCGGAGCTTCCCTGCAGAATGGGATATGGACATTTATAACTTATGTTTGCGGAGAGCTTTGTCGCCCGGGAATGGGAGCAATTAGAATTAAGCCACGATTGGCCAGAACACTTTTGCGAGCTCCACGACTACTGCCATGGCGATTCCGATGTATATAATCAGCTTGGGATCAAGTGCTGGGCCGGTGATCTCTTCTTCCTCGAAATACCTGATAAGTCCTGCACCGGACTGGAATCCTTCTGATTTCTTCTCTGCCATTTCAAGACCTTAGGTCAATAGTGCTTAATTATTTTATGGATTTGCGCGGGAGATCACATGCGCTTTTTCTGCAACTTTCAGAAGTGAGATGCCATCACAGTGTTCCCTGAGTATTTCGATGTATTCCTTCAAATTCTTCTTCTCCGCTGCCACAAAAACATTGCTCCCACCGGTCACTATGTAGCTGAGCCACTGTGATTTTCTCATTTCATCCACCAGGCCCATCAGTTTCCTCATTTCTGGCGTGATTATCCTGACTCCAACGCTTTCATTGAGCCTGTGGTATTCTGCCGTATCCTCGTGGCCCATCTCGAAGATTCCCCTTATGTCCCTTTCTTCTGCAAGCTCTACTATTTTCCTTCCCTTTTCGAGTGTGCTTTCTATCCTCCGGGGATATTCAGGGCTTTTCACCTGATTTTCATGTATGCGGTCCGATGGTTTTCTCTTCACGTTGAACCTGCATCCGATGACCGCGTAGTCCCTGAAATCTTCCGGGTTCAGCAGGCGTTCGGTCATGGCTTTTTTTCCGTCAGCCCACGTGACAGTGAGGCCGCCATGGAAACTTCTTCCAACACTTTCTGAAATGGACCTGAGCTCATCTTCAAACAGGGCCATGTCAGGCATTCCGCCTGCAATGTCATTGAGGCTGCTTCCCAGTGCGGCTGCTCCGGCATCGGAACTTCCACTCAGCACGCCGTAATTTCTGGAGGTGAATGAGACCGCCAGGTCCCTGGCGTCAAGGCCAAGATGTTCCATTATCCTGCCCTTGTGCCTGTTCAAGGTCACAAAGGGGGACCTTCCCGTTTCAGAATAGCCAACCGGGTCACCGTTCAGTGAACCAAAGGGCTTTCCCTTGTTGACAATGACTTTCGTGACCACCTTTATGTCCTCCCCAATGCCTTCATATGCGAACCCGGCCGAGGTATGCATGGGCACCCTCCTCATCTTGTCTGATATTCCGCCCAGAAGCACCACTCCAATTGTCGGATACGCCACCGATTCTGAATAAGCCAAAATCTGATCTTCAGTCAACATGCTTGCATTGGCCGGAATTATTAATTTTTTTCTGGAAAGCCCGTCCCCAAGGATTTTTGAATGGTGGTGATGAAATTGTAATCTGTCTGTTCTCAAACAAAATAAATACGGTCAAAATATATCTCCTCTGACTCCCATGACTGTAACTCAAGAACATGAAGAAATGCTCAGGGTTCTGAACATAAAGAATAAGGATGAACTGTTCTCAGATGTTCCCGGAAAGGTCAGGAAGACCTCCCTGGATATTCCGGAAGGAATCTCTGAGTTTGATGTTCTGTCAAAGGCCAGAGAAATGGCGTCCCTCAACAGGGGAATTGGATATGCAAATTTCCTTGGGAACGGCATCTATGATAGGGTTATTCCCACTTCCGTTGATTCGCTCATAGGAAGGACAGAATTTCTAACCTCATACACGCCGTATCAGGCTGAAATGTCACAGGGAGTCCTGCAGTCCCTGTTCGAATACCAGAGCCTTGTATCCCAGTTGACTGGAATGGACGTGACCAATTCATCCATGTATGATGGTTTCACCGCACTCGGCGAGGCGGTGAGGATGGCGTACAGAATCAACGGAAAGCATGAGATGCTTGTTCCGGAAACACTCTACAGGGACAAGCTCCAGGTGATCGAGA
This sequence comes from Thermoplasmataceae archaeon, assembly GCA_046703545.1. Taxonomy (GTDB): domain Archaea; phylum Thermoplasmatota; class Thermoplasmata; order Thermoplasmatales; family Thermoplasmataceae; genus JAJZOM01. The sequence continues at coordinate 4,261 of JBJKSX010000009.1, forward strand.
GTTACATGGCAGGGCTTCATTTCAAGACCGTGACCTACAGGATAGACCCTGTCACCGGCTTAACGGACCTGGAAGATCTCCAGAGCAAGATAACGGACAACACAAGCGCAATCATCACCGAGATGCCAAACGGCCTCGGCATCATCGATGAAAATGTCCCCAGAATCAGGGACATCAAGAAGGATGCGCTCCTCATTGCCTATGTGGACCCAATTTCCCTGGGAATTTTGAACCCTCCCGGCACATACGATGCAGATATAGTCGTTGCAGAGGGGCAGCAACTTGGCATCCACAGAAGCTATGGAGGGCCTCTGCTGGGAATACTCTCATTCAAGAATGAACACGTGAGAAAATCTCCGGGAAGGATAATTGGAGAATCCGTTGACGTCAACGGTAAGAGGGCATTTGTGATGACTCTCCAGACAAGGGAACAGCATATCAGAAGGCAGAAGGCCATGAGCAACATTTGCACAAACCAGGCTCTCATGGCCATAGCTGCAGCATCATACCTCAGCATAGTTGGGGCTTCCGGACTCAGGAAGGTGGCAGCGGTTACGTATTCCAAAGCGAGAAAGTTGAAATCTGAACTTGTATCGCTGAACAATTCATCTGAAGTTCAACTGACAGGCCAGCCCTTTTCTGACGTTCTTGTCTCTTTCAGTCATGAAATTGATGATCTGCAGGGAAAACTGTTCCAGAAAGAGATTCTTGGCGGGCTCCCACTTGGCAGATTCCTGCCTGAGAACAACCATTTCCCGAAGAACTCACATTTCTTCTCGGTAACTGAGAAGAACACGCCTGAAGAAATTTCCAGGCTCCTTTCAGAACTGGAGGTGATCCTGTGAGTTACAGGCAGGCGTCATATGATGAACCATTCATTGGAGAGCTCAGGTCCGGAACAACTTACAAGCTTCCGGGAGAATTTGATGAGAAGGTGCTGGATAACCTTCCGGGCAGCCTTAGAAGAACAGAAGTGGACCTTCCTGATGTGGCAGAATACGACGTTGTCAGGCATTACACAAGGCTCTCACAGATGAACTTCAGCGTCGACATAGGGATGTACCCCCTTGGTTCGTGCACAATGAAATTCAACCCCAAGTTTGCAGACCAGGTTTCAACATTTGAAGAGTTCAGCGAAATGCACCCCCTTCAGCAGGAAAGCACTGTGCAGGGGTCCCTCAGGGTCATGTATGAATTGCAGGAGTACCTGAAAGAGCTCTCAGACATGGGAGCAATAACACTGCAGCCTCTCGCAGGTGCACATGGCGAATACACTGGCATCCTCATAATCAGGAAATACCATGAAGACCGGGGAGAGCTGGACCAGAGGACAGAGATCATCGTTCCGGACTCTGCGCATGGCACAAATCCGGCCTCGGCGGCCATGGGCGGCTTTGATGTGGTGGAGATCCCCTCCGCCTCAAATGGCACCGTGGACCTTGAGGCACTGAAGGCAGCACTGTCAGAAAAGACCGCTGCTTTCATGATAACGAATCCAAACACGCTTGGGATCTTTGAGGACAACATCACGGAGATCGCAAAGCTTGTTCATGATGCCGGTGCACTGCTCTACTATGATGGGGCCAATTTCAACGCGATCATGGGCGTCACTTCTCCTGGGCTAATGGGATTTGACATTGTCCACTTCAACCTTCACAAGACCTTCGCGACCCCCCATGGAGGAGGCGGGCCGGGTTCCGGGCCTGTGGCCGTATGCGAGAGCCTGAAGGAATTCCTGCCGGTCCCGACAGTGGAAAAGGATGGGGACAGGTACTTCCTGGACTATTCGCACAGCAAGACCATCGGAAGGATCTCTTCCTACTTCGGGTCATTCAACATGATGCTCAGGGCCTGGGCATACATCAGGTACCATGGATCAAATGGCCTGAGGGAAAACACCGTGAATGCGGTGCTGAACGCAAACTATCTCTCCCACCTTCTCGCCGGGAAATTCAGGATACCGTTCAAGCCGCTGAAGAAGCACGAGCTTGTCCTTTCCACGGAAAACACTGGAAAGCGTGCCCTTGACATTGCGAAATTCCTCATCGACCATGGAATACATGCACCAACTGTGTATTTCCCACTCATTGTCCATGAAGACATGATGATTGAACCCACGGAGTCTGTTTCCAAGGCAGACCTTGACAAGTATGCCGACATTCTCATCAGGAGCCTTGAAGTGGACAACGATGAACTCAAGAGCCTTCCAAGAAACCTCCCTGTGGGGAGGATAGATGAAGTCAGGGCTGCAAGGCAGCTTATCCTGAAATGGGATCTGGAATAACTCCAGAACCATTCTTAATTTTCTTCATTTTTTTTACGTTCAATTATCTTTTGAAAATCCTGGCCGCGCTTGCTGTGTCAGCTCGAGTGTAACCTATTTATGCTACCATAATCTGCCTCTCCTTGAATGGAAATTAATGTCATTTCTGACCCGGATGAAATCAATGAGATCATACCTGTCATACGTTCAGCCTGGGGAATGGAACACATGGAACAGCTCATCAAGGACATAGTTGCATCCATGAGATTCCATGGCGGGCTTGTCCTCCTTGCCAGGGAGGGCGGAAAGGTAGTGGGGATGCATTACAGCTTTCCGGGATACAGGAATGGCAGGGTATACCTATACTCGCACATGACTGGAGTTGTCCACGACCTCAAGTATTCTGGTGTGGGAAGGGCAATGAAGATGGCTCAGAGGGAATGGGCCAACAGCAACGGATATAACCTCGTTGCATGGACTTACGACCCCCTTATGGCACTGAACGCCAACTTCAATTTCAACAAGCTCGGAGTGTTTTCAAGGAGTTATCTCCGCAACTTCTATGGCGAAATGGACGATTCCCTCAATTTCGGGCTACCCACAGACAGGTTTGTCGCCGAGTGGTGGAATGAATACCAGAAGCCAAAACTCACCGACCCAAAAGTCTTCGTGAACGAGAGGTCAGAACTCTACAGCTACAGCTTCAAGGACAGTGAAAAGGTCCTTGGGGTCTACATACCCAAAGACTTCGTTTCGGTCAAGAAAGACGACAGGGATCTTGCATACAAAATAAGGATGAGCACCAGAGACATCTTTGAGCACCTGTTCTCAGAAGGGTATTCTGCAGTGGGCTTCAACAGGGAGAACTCTTACTACACGTTCCACAAGGAACCGAAAATGGAAGAAAAATTTGGAAGGAATATCTTCCTGGACTAGATTGCCTTGTATCTCTTGAGGGAAACCTCGAAGATCTCCCCGTCCGAGCCCAGCGTGTTCAGAACCTCGTCCACATCAGCCTGCGTTATGGATGCGTTCTGGGCTGCGGCGATGATATCCTCATATCTGCAGCCTTTTCCGTCCTCGTCGTTGTTGCTAATGTAATCAAGGACAAAGTCCTTATGCTGGGAATTGCCTGAATCCTGCAGCGTTGTGGAAGCCCCCCCACTGACCAGTGCCTCAATCTCTGAGGTGCTGTAGCCTGGATAGTTCTTTAGGGCCCTGAGGGCGCATTCCGCCTCTATGGTTGAATAACCCATTGAAGTGAGCTCTTCAACCGTTGGAGAATCATTCCTGCCGGCAGCCTTGATTGCGTAAATTTTCCTTCTGGCCACATGGTTCGACCTTGTGTTCCAGTATTTCAGTGCAACATCATCAATCCTTGTGGCTATCTCCGGGTTGACGTTGAAATACATCTTGCCCTCGTTCTGGAAAGAGTTCACCCTTCCCATTACCATCACGGTGTCATTTATTTCCAGCTCGTCAAGGGCTATCTTCCCCTCGCTGCCAAAGTCATTCTGGAAAGCGCTGAGATAAAAATTCCCGGAGGAATCTGACACTGTCATCCTTGTCATGTTCTCTTCAGAGTTTTTTTGAGTGACCTTACCCGCTATGAGGACCCTTCTGACCCTGGACCCAAGGGGAGTTATTACATAGGGTTTGGACCTCTCCTCTTCCGCGTTCTCCTCCAGTACCACAGAATCCCTCAGCTCCCTTGCAGTGATCCAGTATGCGAATTCGCGCTTTCTGGGCATCACTGGAAATCAGCCTCCAGCATTGCAGAGAATTTTTTGAGAAACTCCTCGTCCATGTACCTTATTGAATTGATCCTGAGTGTGAGCCCCATCTGGCTCTTCACCACATCACCGTTGATGACAACCGCCTTTCCCGGTATGTGGTCCTCAAGTGCAGCCTGTATTGAACGCCGCGATATCGCAGTGTTGGATGGCACAAACTGCTCCTGGGTCAGCCCGATAAGCGGGAGGAATGCATACTTTCCGCCCGTGCACTGCAAATGGCCGGTGCCGTCGTCCAGCGTGAAATACGCAAACATGTCGTAAACCAGCGGTGCCTCTGGATGGTCGGGGCACCTGAGGTCCTCCAGCCTCTGGTTGCATTCTGAACATCGCATCACAAGGCCGCTCTTCTGGCCAAAAGTAACCGCGAATCCCTGGACGGTTACTCCTCCAATGGGGCCCGTGACGTCGGCTATGTTCATTATCCTTTCAGTGATCTCGTATTCAAGCTTTGCAGGCATTACGCGTGTATTGTCGTTGATGGTGATCCTGAGCCGGCCCTTGTATTCGGATACTTTTCCGCCTTCAATCCTTATCGTCTCCCCTTCCTTCAGTTCCTTGCCAAAGGATGAAAGCCGGATTTTGCCAGTATCGTCCTCAAAATCGGCCGAGAAGAGCTGGTTTTTCTCCCCATTCCTCTCAAATTCCCTCTGCCTGACGTTTGAGACTCTTCCATCTATGCTCACGTAGGGGTCCTTGGTGGTCACATCCTTCACCTTGAGGTCCTTGAAGGTCCTCTTGACCTCCATCTCCTCACCGGGCTTCAGTACAACCTCTGACCTTGAGTCTATGTAAACCCGGTTCACATTGTTGTACTCCCTTGTGGAGCAGTTCTTAACCTCAACCACATCACCGTTCTGGATGGTATTTGGGAATACCCATGCAGTGAAGGATATTGTGCCCGTTTCATCACCCAGAATGCCATAAAAGTAAACCGTCTCTCCCTTGTCATTCTTTATAGTCCGCTGCTGAAGTGATACTATTTTTGCATGCAAGCTTAAGTTCTGTTTGCCGGGAACCAGCGTCCCTATTTTCGGAAATTCGTCCTGTGATATCATGCGTACATTCCACTCGATTCGTTTTCGTCGCCCTTTCCCATCAGCTGGGAAAGGATGCTGTCTGATTCACTCTTGGAGAGCCCTATCTTCTCCATGAGGAACTTTTCAATGTCTTCCTTGGTGCTTCCAGAGCGTATCATGTCCTGGACCATGAGGAGCATTCTCTCCGTGATTCTTGTCTGGAACTGCTCCTCCAGGTTAAGGGTCTTCACCATTAGGTATATGGAGGAAAGAAGAAGGTTCAGGCCCTCATTCAGTTCGGCCTTGCTGAGTGAGTCGAGTTCAAGGTCAACCCTGGTTATGACTTCCTCATGAATGCCTTCTATCATGAACTTCACAAGGTCGATCTGCCGGTTCAGGATCAGCAGTACCCTGTATATGGAGAGCCTGTCGTTATTTTCCATGACAGCGGTCTCAATCCCTGTCTTGAGGAAGACCCTCATGACGCCGCCGTCGAATTTGAGGAAAATGGAGAATGGTATCTTCTCGTTCTCGAGAACCAGGTGGGAGTTGTACCGCTTTATTTCCCATGGAATGTCCACCAGATTTCCCGATGTCTCATCCTTTCCGCCCAACCAGCTCAAAACTTCCTCCTTGGAAACTGACATCTGTTAACCATGATGAGTGCCGATATATGTTTTTTCGTGCCACCAATGCGTTCTATTGTCACATCGCTCATTTTATATTTTGTAACGATAACCCAAAATCATGGTACAGCGCAGCAGTTTGGGCATTACCTCAATAATGGTTTCCAGGCTGTTTTATGCTACGAACTGGTTCAACATTTCACCTGCGCTTCTGCCCATAAGCCAGACTTTTGGTGTTCCGCTTTCATACTCCGGGCTTGCGCTCTCTTCTTTTCTTCTTGGGGCCGGAGTATTCCAGCTCCCGGCTGGAATCCTGTCATCCAAGATTGGTTCGCGGAAGACCGCACTGCTGGGCCTCTATTTGATGGCCGCAGCAGCGGTGCTTTCTGCCCTTTCAGCCAATTTCGTTGAAGTCGTGGTTCTGAGGTTCCTGGTCGGCGTTGGCGCAGCTTTCTATTTCAGCACCGCCATTGCGCTGCTCAACGAACTGGACCCCGACAATATCGCAAAACAGATCGGATACTACAATGCCTCTTTCAATATAGGCGCGGGCGGCGGCATAATTGTGTTCACGCCCCTCATCCCCATATATGGCTGGAGAATGGATTTTCTCGTTTCCGGCTTGCTTGTCCTTGTTTCAGCTGCCTTCCTGCAGATTGCAATAAAGAAGGGAAACCATTACACAAGTTTCGACCTCAGCGGCCTCAGGACAAGGCTCCTGGACCGCAGGACCTGGTTCATAGGAATAGGTTTTGTAGGGTTGTGGTCCCTGAACTATACCCTGCCTGAATATTTCAAGACCTACGCGACCCTGATTGGAATAGATTCCAACATAGCAGGCATAATGGGGGGCATCGTCCCCATTGCCGGAATTGCCGGGGGCATCCTCGTTTCAACAATAAGGAGGTACAACCCGATAAGGCTTGGAACCGTCCTGGTCATAGTGATCGGCCTTCTTGTAGCCATGATACCGGCGATGCCGCATTACGGATACTGGTTCGTTATGGTACTAACAGGGCTCATCGCAACAATGGTCATATCGCTGGAATACGCAATCATTGCCCTTATGGACAGGAGCAGCAGGTACATGGCACTGAATGTGGGCCTGATCAATTCGGTTCAGATAGGCATTGGATCCACTGTCCCACTGATTTTTGGATTCATAGTCGCATACGGTTTCACATACTCCTGGATTTACCTCGGTGCATTCTCCATTGCTACCCTTGCTTTCCTCCTGTTGCTTCCAAGAGGCATGGTGGAATCTTTCAAGGGAAACCAGAGCGGCTCGGCGGCAAAGTAGGCAGAATCTGCACAGCATAACAAAAACAAATGAATTTGCTGTGTTACATTTTAAAGAAGTAAAGCCTTCCTCAAGTAATGACAAACCGGAGGTACTTATTTGCCTGACAATCCAGCAGATCCGGAAACAGTTGAGATGGCAAGGTTCGTTTGCCGCGTCATAGACGACGGTCATTTCAGCCTTTCACTGAAATGGGGCAGTGTCGTTGAAATAATGGAACAGGCCCTTGATATTAAAAGGGAAACGGTCATTGAGGCCCTGAAGACAGCCAATGTGGGCTTCACGGAGGAAAAGGACGCTGACTTCCTGGTTGCAGGCATCTATGACGCAACGGTAGGCCATGGCGTTGAAGAGAAGATATCCGCAAGGGTACTTTCCATAATAGGGTCTGACCCCATATACACCAACCTGCTGATGCTCATTTCAACAGAATACGATTTCACCCTCGCGCTGCTTGAGTTCCTGTTCAGAAAGCCCGGCCACCACCTGGACCATTTCCGCGATTCCCCGCTTTTGCCAATAATCACAAGTGACACTTTCATTGAGAGCAAGGCCTCCAACAGGTTCGTCAAGGAACTCCTGAAAAAGATGGAAGTGGATTTTGGGCGAATAAGGGAACTGGTGAGGAACGACTGGTTCATGGACCTCATGACAATCCTCAAATCTGAGATCAATGTGAATCCCAGCAGCGGATTCATCAAGCTCATCGACAGAGAGGCACACACAATGAATCCCCAGGAAATCATGAACCTGATCTCTGACGGAACCATGGAAATGGTGGTCTTCAACAGGAATACGGTCTTGAAGCAGAAATTTGTATCAGCTGCATTCCTTAAGAGGTATGAGGCTGAGCACCACGAGAAGAAACTCAGGAGATTCTACTACTGGCTTGGGATTGCCAATGATTTCATACTTGGTGTCGAATTTCTCATCGGGAGCATTGAATTCTTTCCGGGAATGCCGCAGGGTAGCCTGCTGATTGGAGTAGTGCTGTTCACCATAGGCAGTTCCCAGCTGGTTGCAAGGTCGGTCATCCAGATCGTGATGAACCTGCATATCAGGTCGAGCAGAAAGAAGAAGATGCAGGAGCTCCCCAATTGATTCCGGTTCCCGCAGAACAGAAAATATAATTTCAAACCTCTCATTTCATTAGCCATGGTATGGAAAAAGACAATTTCAGCCAAAGCCCTGCAAAAGGCAGGTCATGCCAGCGTTAAGGTGGGAGAGAATGTTGTTTTCATCTCAAATGTTGGCGGAAAGCTGTTTGCAATGAATGGCGTCTGTTCTCACTTCAGGTGCATACTTGGAATTCTGGACCAGGAGAACCTCAAAGTGAGGTGCGCCTGCCATGACGCACTTTTCGAGCTGGAAACTGGAAAGATGGTAAAACCCCCCTTTGTTGCTCCTGACATGAAGATGGACAGCATGGGCCTAGACACTTTTGAAATCAGGGAAGAGAACGGATTCATAGAAGTGGACCTTCCGCAATAATTTCCCATAGTCAGTAATAGGCGATGGTTATGAGTATGGAAAGCACCGACGCATAGATCAGGAAAAAGAGGATGGATATGCTCTTTGCCTTCTGCTTCTCGTAATATTTCCTTGGAGTGATGCCTGAAGCCCTCAGGAAGGCGATTCCGCCAACCCTGAGTCCAAATATGTAGATCAGGGTGAGAATGAAGGCATTGAGGAAGTCATGCAGGTCTCCAAGCCCAAGGTATATGCCTGCAACGCCCAGTGGCGGCAACAACGCTGCGGCAATGGCTACTCCAACGAGTGTTTCCGGCAGCTTGGTGGTGAGGGCAAGGGCCGCTGCAAAGCCAAGGACTATTGCCACGATTACATCCAGGGGAGATACAGTTGTCCTGCTGGTTATCTGAAGCCCGGGTGTTATGGATGTAACATTGGCTATTATGAAACTGATGGCAGCAGAAAGGGCCAGAGAAATTCCCACCAGTGTGAACAGGACCAGTTCGGACCTGACCAGCTGCTTCGTCCTTCCGAGGCTTCCGTTTACCATGGAAGCGCTTGCCGGGCCAAGAAGTGGGGAAAGCAGCATGGACCCGATGATGATGGGAATATTCTCGAGAAAAAGCCCAACCAGGACCACGATGGTCGATAACAGGACCATGATTATCGGGTACCTCTTGAGTTTCAGATGCTGGTCAAGCGGCTGGACTATAAGCTCAATTGGATTCTTGGATTTGGTTTCAGTGGCCTTCTTCTGCACATTCCTGAGTTTTGTGGAAACGTATGCAAGGACGTCCAGGACGATGATCTGGTTGTCAGATTTTCTCATATCCATGGCTGCACTGAGCTTTTCCATTGTGGAATCCAGCTGCTCATCGGGAACAGTGGTTGAATAGAAGAATATGTTGCCTATCTCTGAAGATGATGAGAACTTGGAGTATGTCATCTGCTCCGTGTTAAGGATATCCTCAATCTTACCCGCATCTTCCTCCTCTACGGATATTTCAACCCTCTTCATGTCTGCACAATAGGAATATGGCAGTATGATAATATAATATCCCGCAGGAGGCGAAAACAATCGAATTCAGTTGTATTCAAGAGGTGCGAAATGAGGGCATGATAGTTAGCTTTGGTTAATCTTTAAGTATCCCTAACTAATCACCGGTCGTGAGTCACAAGGATTCTGTTTCACGGAAATGGGGGAAAACTGAAAATCTCTCTCTTGAGGATGAACTGAAATCAAATTTCAGGCAGCTTTTCCATGAATGGATCTTTTTCCAGATGAAATTTGTCAGGGATGAGGGCCTTGCAATCCCGCAGTTGTTTACCCTCAGGTTCCTGTACTACAACAAGCCAAGGGACCTTTCGACCATAGCCGACTTCATGGGTGTCAGCAAGCCCACGGTGACAGGACTCATGAATACCCTTGAGAAGGATGGGTTCGTGAAGAGGGCCCATGATGAGGAAGACAGGCGAAGGGTTGACATCATCCTAACTGAAAAGAGCCTGGAACTGTTCAAGAGGTTTGAGGCAAAGACAACATTCGTGATCGAGGAATTCCTCTCCTCAATTCCCGAAGATTCACAGATGAAACTGAACGTAACCATGACAATGCTCGCTGATAAACTCAGGGATGCCATGGAATACAGCAGCATAGAAGAAAAAAGGTGAAATAATATTGACGCAAAATGACAACAAACCAGACTATGTGAGCATGGAAGAATACGATAGAAAGTACGCCTACAAGGTAATGGGAATACTTGTGGGCTTAGTCCTCACGGTAATGTATGTTGAGGGCATGCTTACACCGTCCCTTCCAAGCATAGAGCATGACTTCAGCATAACCGCGGCTCAGGCGAGCCTCATCCTATCCATGTATATGGTTGGAGGTGTGGCGTTCACTCCCATTGTTGGAAAGCTGGGTGACATATACGGAAAGAGAAAGCTGCTTCTGGTCACACTGTTCATCTACGCATGTGCAGTGGCGGTGACAGGCTTTGTTCCCCGGTTCGAATACATGGTTATCTCCAGGACAATCCAGGGAATCGGGCTTTCAGTGATGCCCCTTGGATTCAGCCTTGTGAGGGAAGAGTTCCCCAAGGAACTTGTCCCAAAAGCGCAGGCCCTCATCAGCGCCATGTTTGGAGCCGGCTTTGCCATCAGCATTCCATTGGGATCCTGGGTTTCTAATGTTGCCACTTGGAGATGGACATACCACACAGCAATTCCAGTGGTTTTCAGCCTGCTCATATTGAGCTATTTCGTCATTAAGGAATCACGGTTCAAGAGGCCGGAAGTCAAAATCGACTATTTCGGCGCTATTTCCCTTGCATCTGCCCTGTCAGCCTTCGTGCTGGCTATGTCGGAGGGTGCATCATGGGGCTGGTTCAATTTCAAGACTCTTGGCCTCATATTTGCCGGTGTGGCAATATTGGTGCCGCTGATCAGGTACGAACTAGGTTACACGAGGCAGGGCGGAGAAGCCATACTCAATTTCAAACTGCTTTCCATGAGGAACGTTCTCATTGCAAATCTCGTGCTCACAGTGGCCGGTTTGGGCATGTTCCTATCCATGCAGGCCCTTACGTACAGGTTCTCTTTCGATTTCCATGAGTCCATTTTCGGAACAGGAGTATCTCTTGTCCCATTTGCAATAGGCACATTCATATTGGGCCCCATTGCTGGAGTGCTTGTTTCCAAGACCGGGGTGAAGCCGCTTGCCATAGCTGGCGCACTCCTTTCAGCTCTCGGGTTCCTAATGGAGTCCACTCTTCCTGGTTATGCATGGGTCCTGGCGTATGAGTTCTTCATAGGCGCAGGACTTTCGCTGTTGAACGGGACACTTATCAACTTTGTCGTTCTGACAGTGAATCCAAGAGACATGGGCCTGGCCACTGCAATGAATGGAACCTTCAGGTTCCTGGGAAGCAGCATTGGCGCCCCCATTGCAGGTTCAATACTCACCACCTACGCATTGCAGGAATCGCTCTTCCTGAGGATACCTGAGGGTGTGGCATACACATACATATTCATTATAGCGGCAATCCTCTTTGTGGCTGCGGCACTTATGATCCCGCTTGGAGCTGAGGTTCTTGGTAGAAGGGCCACCAAAAGGAGGAAAGCCCCGATTGGAATTGAAAAAACACCAACACTGGAATAAAATTTGGAAATCCAGTGAAATCTTCTTTTTTTTAAAAAACAGTCAAGTGATGGGACGTCGAATAATCAAACATCCTCAAGCTCGTGAATCCGCTCATGCTCCTCAATCTCAAGCGGATTGTAGGACCTGAAATCATGCTTGCTGCAGTAATGGACTGTTACTTCTTTTGTGGGGTGCTTTTCCTTTATCCAGAAAGTCATCAATATTGATAGGCACTCTGACTTAATAATTTTTTCAATACAGGCAGTTTTCAGACCTGTGTGGAGAACTTGTGCAGTTGCAGACAGCAGAACATTTTGAAGGAGGGGAAACATCGGGAAGAAATTTTCATATGCATGTAAATTTAAATATCTCTAGTCCCTTAATTCTAACTAGAGATTCATGGCTATCAAACTTAGAAAATCTGAAGACGAAAAGAATTTTGAGAAGAGGTCCAAAATTTCGAAATGGAAGAGTGACATCGACCGGGCCATTCGTCAATACGAAAGAAATTACGAGAAAAATGTCCAGAGCTTAAGAACAGCCATAGATAGTGAAAATTCACCAAAAGCCAAGCTATTTGCCTCAAACATTGCAAATCTGGAAGGGGCTGTCAAGGGCCTCAAGGATTACAAGCTTTTCCTGGAAAATGTAGATCTCAGCCTGCAATTTGCCAAAACCACCAAGGACATATGGGCATCTTTGAAGCAGAGCGCCAAAGACCTGGCCTCAAGCCAGCTGTCTGAATCCCAGATGGCCCAGGTCCAGCAGAATATCGAGAGCATTGTATCGGTATCGGAGCAGATTGAGGACAGGCTATCAGGACAACTTGAAATGATTACCCAGTCCGTGGACTCCAAGGGCATCTCAGACAAGAATGTTGAGGAGATAATAAGCAGGTTCACCCTTGACAGGAAACAGAAGGTTGAAGACAGTGAGTCCAAGATTGACGAAATGATCAGTGAAGCTAAAAGGAGCCTGGACAGCCAGAAAGAAAAGACAGACCAGAAGGAATGAGCTCCAAAGGCTCAGCAGAAAAATATTCCGGGCCCAATTCACAAGGTGAAACATGAGTCTAATATTGAAGTCGGTTCTTCATTACACAGACGGGATGATCAAGGACAAGAGCGCATCAAACCTGTACCTCTTTGTCCATCCCAGCAAGCTCAAGGGCCCCTATGGATTGATGCCCCTTTCCAGGGTTTCCGGCATCATTGTTTCTGCGGAACCTTCAAAAGCCAACGAAGAAGATGAATCTTACAATTCCATGTATGAAGCCGTAAGTGGAATACCCATATCCATGATTTTCCATCCCGCTTATGAAACAAGGGATTTCCTGTATATCACAAAGCATACGTCCCAACAGCTCAGCAAGGTTGGCATTGTGCCAAATGATTATACGCTCACGGTGGAAATTACAAATGTAAAGAGTGGGTTGCTTTCCAGGAAGGTCTATCCCAAGGCGCAAGTGCACGATAACGAGGAATGAACAGTGTCAGCTCAAAGAGGAACACTTGAAGATGAAATCCAATCCATTTACGCATCATTTATCGACTGCGTCTCTGAGGAGCGCAATGGTACTGGCAGAACCCGGTCAGGCTGCCTGGAGGAGGTGCTCCATAAGCTGGAGATTTTCAAGCAGAATAACGCTGGTATCTTTTCCGACAAGGTGGATACACTCACTGAACTCATTAGGACCAGGATACAGAACCTGAAATCCACCGAGAATGAGGGCAGCAGAGAAGACGAATTTGAAAAGCGCTTCAATGAGATCGGGGTGAGGTACGTGAAGGCCCCTGTGAGGAATTTCAAAGATGTCCAGGGCATGGAGAAGATAAAGAAGCTGCTGCGGACCAATGTGATATATCCCCTTCGTTTCGGTGAACTTTCCAAGGAGTTTGGCATAAGGACCAGCGGCGGGATCCTGTTTTACGGGCCACCTGGAAACGGCAAGACTTACCTTGCAGAGTCACTGGCCGGTGAGGCAGGCATCAGTTTCCTGGAGCTTAACCCGGCCTTCCTGTACAATGAATTCTTTGGCAAGTTCGAGAAGAACATATCCGAGATTTTCCGGCTTGCAAAAGAGACAGCCCCGAACATACTTTTCTTCGATGAAGTTGAGACTCTTATCCCGAGAAGGGAGAAGGCGGATCACAGTGTGGTGAAGCGTGGGGTTACCCAGCTGCTCATAGAGATTAACAGGCTGTTCAATGACGAGGAGGGCCAGACTTACCTTGTTGCGGCCACGAATCTGCCCTGGGACATAGACCCAGCAATGTTGAGGCCGGGAAGGTTTGATTTCAAGGTGTACGTGCCACTGCCAAACAGCGAGGACCGCGAAGCCCTGATCCGTAACAGGCTTCAGTACAATGCGTTCTCAAGGGACATAAGCACTGCCGAAATAGTAAAAATGACAGAGGGATTTTCTGTTTCGGACATAGATTTCATAATGAAACAGTCCTCTGAAAATGTGTTCTATGAAGCTGTCGAATATGGAAAGAAGAGAAAGATAACCAAGGAGGACATCATGGATTGCATCGCAAAGATAAAGCCAAGCTCCAACGAGGAAATCATAAGGAAATACGAGCAATTCGCCTGAATGTATACTGAAAAAAGAATTTGCTTTATTAATTTATATTCACTGTAATATACCCCGCAAAAATTTATAACCTGAAATGAGTAGCATGATTGGATTCTTTATGGGTGTAGAACAGTTTTTGGCACCGGGAGAAAATATACGGTATACGTCTCCAACGTCAGTAACATTTCAGGGGGATATGTACACTTTGCACATTACCGACAGAAGGATTCTATGGCACAAGACAAAGGGGCTGATCTTCAAGAAGAACAATTTTGTGGGTGTGCCCATTGAACAGGTGAAGAACATAACATACCAGGAAAAGGGGCTCGCCAGAAAGAGGGCATTGGTCACCATCCAGATGGGGAGCAAGAGTTATGAGTTCGCCGGCTCGTTGGAATCCATGAAGGCGGCGTATGGCGAGCTTCAATCATACCAGATGATGGACAGGGAACTCCATAAGCCCCCCCAGGAATGATAGAAACACAATCCCCATTTTTCCTTTTTTTAGTTCTTCATAAGTTGACAGGAACTCTGGCCTTTTCCGCGTGCAATCAACCCAGAATGTGAATTATGGCACAAAGCTGAATGTTGCAAGGAATCTGTCTAATGATTCAGCAATCGTGTTATTATAAGGAACCTGACCGATTTGATTATGGCAACTTATGTGTTCTTGGTAAGTCTCACGGAAAAGGGGAAATCCCATTTTGAGGAGATCAGAAAAGGGGGAATCGGGCTCTCGGATACCATAAAGAAACTTGGAGGCCGCAGCAAAGGTGCCTTCATGACGCTGGGAAGATTCGACATTGTTGAAGTGGTGGAGTTTCCAGACGATTTAGCAGCATTGAAGTTCTCCATGAAGAATTCTGAAAAAGGCTACGCAAACGTTGAAACCCTGAAGGGTTTTTCTGAAAAAGAGACCGAATTCGCAATTCCGTGATGCTTGAGTTTGAGAAAATATGCAGGGAAGTCCCTGCATTCAATTTTATTTCTTGAGAGAGAGTTTGGGCCTGTTATCAAAACAGAATTCATGTTTTGTGCTGTTGGGGCAGTGAATGGCAAGGATTCAGTATCACCTTGGGATGCCAGCATTTTGAAGCTCAACAGTCAAATCCAATACACTCTACACTTCACTCTTTCTGTGCCATCAGATGCCCGGACAATGCCAGTGCCCAGAACAGTGTCGGGTAAACAATCATCCGTTCCATGCCACCGCCCCCCAGCCCATAGAGCCTGCCGGTTGCGTACAGGAAGATGGATACAAGAACCAGGATGCCAACCAGGGGAGATATTACCCTGAGTGGTGTGCCTTTGTGTGTCACAAAAAGTATGGCAGTTATTCCGCCAAATATGAAGGCAAGGAAGGCGAATACCGAATGCAGCGATGGATAATCTACAAGATAGGGGAAAATGCCAACCCCGAATGCGCCAACTCCAACCAGAATCAATGTGGCCTGCCACGCTTCCTTCCTCTTGCCGGACAGAAGTATGATGGCAGAAATAATCACGAGAGCCCCCATTATCAGGATGGAATAATAGAAAATCTCACCATTTGTGCCTATTCCCAGGCTGCTTATGGAATCAGCATGCATGGAGTAGCCTGATCTCAGTGCCTCGCCGAGGAGCAAGGCCATAGAAAACAGGAATACGCCAATAAATATCAGTGAACCTGCGATCCGTTCTGTATTCATTCTTAAAGTAAGGAGCTTAAAAATGAATAAAGGTTTTGGAGGTATTTGAAAATCTATACGTTCTGCGTGAGAAATGTAAACGTTGAATAATCAGGCTCAAGGGCTATTAACTCTCCCGCACATTGATTTCTATGTTCCTTGTTGGATTTATAATCCTGTTCTCCATTGGGGTTGCCATCATCGTGAAGCTTGAGACTGACTTCTATTTCAGGTACAGGGCTGAAGTCGAGAAGACTGTTTTTTCCCTCATGGTGGACTATTTCAGAAAACACATTCTTTATTTCCTGCTGGCTTTGGCGTCTCTGGCGGGCAGCTTCGCCTCACTTGCTTTTGGTTGAGTGGATTGTGTTAAGAGCACTATAGGCTGCTTTCTGGCGATACATGGAGGTTTTGGATCAGGGACCTTTGAGAGAAGTCGATAGACAGTCTCGGTGGTAACTGTGTAGTGAAGGGTGATTCTATCAACCCTCCTTCTGGCCATTTATCTGTTGTAACCGGGATTACACTGAACAAAGTGTTCTTTTTGCCACGGGTTCAGGGGAGAATCACACAGCCTGTGCGCTGCCGCGATGGGTGCCATGGACTGCCAACAGGAAGTCATTGCCTGGTGCTTTCAATCTGGCGGCCCTTGCGCCAGATAAGGGCAGTGACAAATCCAAGGACAAAGAACACTGACAAGTTACCATAGAGTCCCAGTATGTTTGTGGGGAAGAATGAAATGAAAACCACGTTAACAATGACCAGGAACAGGACCATTGCCTGATATTTGTTCCTAATGGTTCGCATATCCTGTGATGGATCAAACTTGCCCATATTGGCGTTGTTTATTGATGACCTGACCCTGGTTGCAAGAAGGTAGAAGTATACCGCTGCAGAGCTCAGGAACCAGAAAGCAATGAAGCTCACCAATAGAGCCTGTATGAACGAGTGATAGCCAACTTCTAGGAATGCAACTATTACTGAAATTGGCAATGATATTATCGCCCCAACCATTATCTCGATAAGTGGGCGCCTCAATCTGGGGCTAAAGCTATCAAACAACTCCCTTATGTATTATACTATAAATATATTAATTTTTCTGCAATGTTCACTCCGGAACCCTTCTGGTGTCCACTGAACCATAGTTGAACCTCTATTTCTGATAGGTGTCTTTGACCAAGCAGGTGCCTCATACCATTGAATCAACCTGGTCATGAATGAAGGTTGAAACAGTTGTACTGTTAGAAGTCATTTCACTGAAGGAGAAGATCAAAAAAGCGTAACTCCCGTCAACCCCGACTGCGTAAAAAGGGACGTAATTCGCCATTGAGCCTGACATATTCCCGTACCAGGTGTAAGTGAAGCCCCCGTAGGTATCATTATAGCTTCTACTCGGTTTTTGGAACTCAGATGAATGACTGGCATAATATTGATCAGCATGTGTCTTGGAGCTGAAGTGATAACTCATTATGACTATGTTGTTGGTAAACCCGCCTTTATAAATGAGATAGGAAACGCCAAGCATACTGCTGACATTGCCAGGATTTTGAATCCCGGGAACGATGTTGTTGTTGGTGTAATTTGTGGAGCTTATGGAACTTGTCCCCGTTACCCTGCTCAGAGTTTGCATGGAGACCACTCCAAGATGTGGATTTCGTGAGTCGTTTATGGCATAAAAGGCACCTGTCAAAACACTAAAAACTACTACCAAGCAGATTATGGCGACCCTGCTTTTCCTCATATTACATTAACATATTAATATTTTAAAAATTATCTTCGAATGAGATGGGGAAATAGCGATAAATATACTATCCAGTCAGTGCAGTTCCGGATATTGCTAATTCATAAGAATAATAAAAGGTGAATATTTATTAATAAATATTGGTTTAAAGCTGCATGGCAAATGAAAAGCCTCTGGGAGCAGTGATACTTGCTATTCTTGCGGGCCTCATATTTATTGGCACTGGTGTATTGGAGCTGATGGCAGTCTCGATTGCAAAAAGCTTTAGCAGTTCCCCTAGTCTAAACATCTCTGTCAGCGGCGCTGTGACAGAGATAGGCGCCATCGGCCTAGCGATTGGAATCTTGACGCTTCTTATGGGGATACTGGCATTCGCGAAGCCTAAACACCATCTCTTGGCCGGCATCCTTTTGATAATCTTTTCACTGATGAGTTTTGTATTCAACATTCTGGGTGGGTTTTTCATAGGCTTCTTGTTAGCCTTGATTGCTGGAATCCTTGCAATTGTGTTTAAACCAGACACAAGTGTAAAGCACGGTGAAACACAGGAAGACTCGTTTGGCATGAATCAGTAGTTGGAGTTCATAGGTCCTCCCATTTTACAATGTATTTCCAGGCTTTTCACTTCCCGGCTTTCCAAATGCTCCACTATGCCTGAATTGAAACATGAGTCAGGCAAGAATCACTACATCTCTGGCACAATATTTTATCAATAAATATCAGAAATTCCATATTAATAAACAAAGCAAGGAATTCATTCGTTCTGGAATGGGTAAATAGCTTTGGACAAAAGCTTACATTCATTGTTAGGGGGATGTTCAATTAACTATCAAGAGTAGAGAGGGCGTGACACGCCGCTGGAAAGATTTGGGCCCCCGACCTGCTGATTACGAATCACGATAAGATGCTTCTTTAGACAGGGGAAACTCTCTGTCAAAAATTCATTACTTTCCAGATTTCAAGTTTTTATTCAGGCTAATCTGCTTGATATAAATTTAAAATCCCTACCCTCAATTTTCATATGGCGTTATCTGTGCTTCTCTCTCCACTGGAATTCCCCTGGTTCTTTTTACCGAAATGTAAGAAGAACGTCCTGCAAGTGACTATAAAGAGCCATACGGCAAATAAAATTAGTTCCCAGGCGAATGATAGTGGTTCTCCCATATTCAGGTTTTGGGGATTGAACAGGATGAAGATTATGATCAATATCGCCGGAAGGATCAAAGCAGTAGGCAATGACTTCAAGAGTTGTTTCTTTGTTATCCTCATTGACGAAAACAATCTTGACAACCAATCATATGCATTGAATGACATTACCCATGCAATAGAAATAGTTAGGACAACTTCAATAACAAAAAGAGAGTCCATGATTATATAATTTCTATAGCTATAATAATATTACTACGTTGTACCAGTTTTGAGATCACTGTGATGGCCTGAAAATCAAAAAATATTTTATAAAGTTCAAATAATGAAGATGCGAAAGTATTAAAAAGAAAATGTGACACTATATTTGATAGGAGCTCAAAACATCTGAAGAGCAGGAACTTCATTGAGTAAAATGGAAAAATTTACATGGGTGGCTATACTGAAGCTTCAGTATAGTTATGTAGGAACAAAATCACATTAATGAAAGTGTGAAAGTTGTTGAATATAGACCAAGAGTGCAATCTTCATGTCCCATGGGTTTGGATCAACCACATTGATGTAAAATACTTTGAGCAAACCCATTTAATGAATCATTCGAGATACATCACTTTGATTCCTGAGGCACGGTTTATTTCTGATTTGTAAATTTCGAATTCCCTGTCTCTAGTTATCAATTCAATATCCGCTTTTGATGATTCCATCATTGCGTGCGCGTAAGAGAGGTGAAGTAAATCCAGTGTCCTCATTGGAATATCTTTTGAGAGTTCAACGGCGAATGACATGATGTTTCCGTAATTCCCAATAGGCATTTCAACCTGAGTTTGTTGCACTGGAAGAAACAGGAGATCAAACTTCTGGAGAATATAGAGAATCACGGCGTATGAACTAGAAGCTCTGTCTCCAGAAAGTTCATCCATGAGATTCACAAAATTCTTATTTCTTGACAGAACTGAGCTTAGTTCGGTGATCACTAGCTCTGAAACCACCTTTCCTCGTTTCTGAAGCACTTCGATTGAACTAATGGTAGATGGATCCACTGGATCAAGGGCAGAGACAATTACACTCGTGTCAATATATTTCAATTGAATCTGTCCCTGTCAATCAGAAGAACTTTGAGACTCCCCGACAATTCGATGGGTGGTCTTCCGGTAGTTTTCTCCATAGACTTAAGTCTCTCCACCTTCTCGGAGACCTCTGGAAATTTTGCAACAGCAGTTATTCCCACTGACAAAATATACCTGAGTGCATCAC
>JBJKSX010000010.1:0-5524 GCA_046703545.1 Thermoplasmataceae archaeon
CACGAAAGATCTTATCCCGGTTGGAAATTTCATTTTGGACCTTTTCCAACAATTTCGCAACTTCATGGGTTGAATAAGACTCCATGATCTCCGGCTGGAATTCCTCCAGCGATTCCCCACTTTTCACTTTGGAGCCCACTTCCATGTAGGCTTCTTTCCATGGGGTCCCACCAGAAAAAAGCTTGAAGGCATTCATTGTTGCATTTGTGGAATTTCCTGTGATTGCCTGTGCCCTTTCAGTATCCACTTCCGTGATGGCAAGCATTTCGTTCATCGCCTCCAGGATTTTGGACAGAATCACGGTATGGGCAATAACCCTGTCCTTTGAGAGCTGGAATTCTCTGTGGTACCCGAGGCCCTTGTTCATCAGTGTCGAAATTGAAGTTGTGAGTATTCCCAGGGATTCCGAGGCATAGCCTTGCAGCATTTCCAGAAAATCTGGATTCCTCTTGTTGGGCATGAGGGAACTCCCAGTGGTGAAGCCCTCCGGAAGCTTCAGGAACGCCAATTCATCTGAACTGAACATGATGAAGTCCTGGGATAGCCTTGAGACGATGAGCATTATCCTGCTTTCGAACGAAGCCATATGGACCTCATCCATTCCCCGATGAGATGCCCCGAATACTGGGTTCCTGAAATATGTGGCAAAACCAAGCCTTTTGGCAAGTGCCTGCAGGTCCACATTAACGGCGGACCCGTAACCTGAGCCGTATCCAAGCGGGCAGAACTGCCTGAACTTTTCATACAGCGAAATTGCCTCAATTGCCAGCTCTGCGAAGGAGGAGGCCTGGTGATCAAAGTAAGTTGCAATCGCCATGGGCATTGCCTGCCTGTAATGTGTGTATCCTGGCATGAATCCCATTGCCCTTCCGAATCTCTGGTGAATTGTGGTGGAAATCTGAACCAAATCCAGAGAGATTCCTAGAAGCGAATCCATGTAAAATGACTTGATGTCAAAGTGGCTCTGGTCATTTCTTGACAGGAATACCCGCAGGTTGTCCCCAGAAGGTGTGATTTCCTTTATCTTTTCCTGAACAAGTGTGTGGACATCCTCATATTGTTCGCCCATACGAGGTTCCGAGTGAAGGAGTTCCAAAAGGCCAGCCAGTATGCTCTTGCTTTCCTGTACAGGCAACACTTTGGATCTTGAAAGCTCGAGATGGTATGCGATCAGCCCCTCAATCTCATATCGAATCAGATTCTGGTCAGCGGCATTATCTTCTTTGGTCATTATGCTGGAAAGATCAGGGCCATTGGATTCAGTTGCCCCTCCACTCCAGATCTTCCTCATGTTCACTTTACCTTCAGTTCTGTTTCAGTTTTCCAGGTGTTTCTGGCTTTTCTGGTGAGAATCGTCTCGTTCCCATAGATGTAGATGAACCCAGGCGCCTTGCCCTGATCAAATGTCTGGCCCTTGCCATAGCTGGAGAGGCCTGTATCGTAGATTGCATAATCACTCTCGACGCCCATCGGAACCAAGTTTCCCTTGTATAGCTTCATGTTGACGTTCCCTGTGAGGTTTGAATTGATGCTCTGCTCAAAACTTGAGATGTGGGACATCACAGGATCGAACCAGAGCCCATTGTAAACGTAATCTGAAAACATGCTGTCCATTGTCTGCTTAAGGCTGAATTCCTTCTTGTTGAGGACTGCCCTTCCCAGGTACTTGTGTGCAGATATCAGTGCAATAGCGGCTGGGCATTCGTAGAATTCATGGCTCTTTATTCCCACAAGCCTGTCCTCAAGCATGTCGATGGCCCCGATGCCATTCCGCCCTGCAATCTCATTCACCCTGATTATTAGGTCCCTGAGTTTCAGCTTCTCCCCATTGAGCCCGACCGGGAGGCCATTCTCAAACTCTATGTTGACGATTTCCGGCTCGTCTTTCGCCAATTCTGGTGGTGACACCCACTTGAATGCGTCCAACGGGACGCCGCTGCCTATATCCTCGATTTCGGAGCCTTCCACCGACCTTCCCCACAGGTTCTCGTCTATTGAGTATTTCCCTCCGTATGGCACATCTATTCCGTTGCTGTTTGCGTATTCAATTTCCTCGTCCCTGTTCATGTTCATCTCGCGAACAGGGGCAATTATTTTCATGCTGTCATCAAGTGCCCTGATTGAGACCTCAAACCTGACCTGGTCGTTGCCCTTGCCTGTGCTGCCATGTACAATTGTGTCACAATCGAGATACTGTGCAACGTCAACAGCCTCCTTGGCCATTAGTGGCCTTGCGAGACTTGTTGACAATGGATACACTCCTTCGTAAAGGCCGTCACTCAGTATGCCCTGCGAGACATATTTCTCGGCGAATGTCTCCGTCACATCCCGGGTTATTGTATCTGCTGCACCCAGGCTTTTGGCCTTCTGGGCAATTTCAATGAGGTTGTTCTTCTCCTGGCCCACGTCCAGTGTCAAGGTGGATACCTCGTAGTTCAATTTATCCTGAAGCCATTTTATCATGACCGATGTGTCAAGACCACCGGAATAGAGTAACAGAGCTTTTCCTGCCATTATCCCGCCTCATAGGGTGCACGATATAAACATCAGTGTCAGGAAGTGTACAATTGATATGAGATATGTTAAAAATTGTAAGGAAATGTTAATTTAAACATTACACATATTGAAAAATGCACCCCCCAAAAAACAAACAACCAAGCGTGGAAGATACAGTAGATGTTTTTCTCGCGGAAAATCCAGAGTTATCTCTGGCCCTGTACCAGGGAGTTGCCAATATCAGTAGACTGGCAAAGCTCATCACAAACTCAGGCAAAGAGCTGAATTTGATTTCTGTCAGGGCCGCGCTGAACAGGAAGAGGGAGAAAAAGCAAAATGCGGGGACCAAGGACCGGGCCGATGATTTGTTGAGAAAGAGCAAAATTTCACTTCAGGACAAAGTGAGTGTTGTGAAATCCATAAAAGTTCTGCAGATCAAGTACATTTCCGCAACCTTCCTGGAAAACAGCATAATTTACATAGTGGATGAAATGGGCCAGGCACTCCCAAGGGAAGATGAGAACATATCGATTGACAGCCATGTGAGCATGATCCACATATTTTCACCAAAGGGAATTGAAGTGACACCCGGTTTCATAATGAGGATAACCCACAAACTCTACGCGAGAGGAATAAACATCCTTCAGCTCATTTCATGTTCCAACGAGACCATACTGATCCTGAAGAAGGATGTCTGTGTTCCGGCCTACGAAATTCTCAGCATGAATTGAGCGTGCCCCGGGGGGGATTTGCCTCAGAGGCCGCCAAAAACTTTCTTCTGCATTGATTTTGGCATGAACTTGGCCATGGTCATCAGCCTTCCAATGGTCCTGACGCCTTTCTTGTTCATTCTCTTGTGAAGGTCGTGGTGTTTCTGTAGCCATGGCATGATATTATCGGACCATGACTGCTGGTATTGTGCAGGATTGTCGTTCAATGCTGCCTTGCCTGCCTCCATTCCACTCCAGAATGCTCCCTGAAGGCCTCCGGCAGTTGTGTTGATGACTGCATTTATCATGTCCCCAACATACATTCTGTTCTCCTTGACCACGGTCTTGAACGGCGGGCCAAGCGGGATCTGGTGGGCAATAGTGCTCAGCTTCTTTCCCTCAACTTCGGGAAACATTTTTGTGAATTCGTCCAGTACTTCCTGTGGCCTCTTTCCCGTGAGAGGGTAGTAACACAGGCCTATCTTCCTCGTGTTGTCTGAGTCTGCAAAGTCCCAGAAATATCCTCCGGGAACTTTGTCACTGAACCAGAGGATCATTTCATAATCATCCCTCCTGGGAAGTTCCCTTATTTCCTCATAGGCAACAAGCACATTGTCCCTTGGAAGCTTTTCCCCAAAAGTGGACTGTGGGCCGGCAGCCATTACGATATTCTTGGCTGTGAGGGTTTCACTGTCAGTCTTGACCTCGTTCCCCTCAACCGAGGCAACGCGGGTCTTGAGTTTGATGTTGAGCTCCCCGGCAAATTCTTTGGCCAGGTACTGCTCATATGGTGTGAAATCATATTCGAGGCCAACGGGATGGTCATATTTCAATGATATGTCCTTCCCTATATCCGTGCGGAACCAGATGTTCCTTATTTCAGACCGGATGATCTTCTTGTCCGTGGGCATTCCTATCCTGTTAACCCATTCCATTGATACGGCCCCGGTGGACCTTACTGGAACTCCAATCTCGTCCTTCTTGTCGAGTATCAGGTAGTTCGCGCCACCCTTTTCAAGGGCACATCCTGCGGCAAGCCCGCCTGTTCCGGCGCCTATAACTATGGTGTCATAATCGTATGTCATTGGTCAATTTGGGCTATTTGTAATCAAATATTAACTTTAGCTATTCAAACTGTGTCAGATATAAAATAGGCTGGATATCAAAGTATGATTGCCAGATCCCCAAACTCATGCCAGGAAAAGCATTCATCTGCAGCCAGGGAATAAGATGAATCCAGCAGCTTTCTTCCAGCGAATGAAGATATCATGTCTATGTGCGACCCCTGCTCTTCGTGCATCCCGGTCACAATTGAATCGACCACCTTGAAATCAAATTCACCCTTGATGAACAGTTCCGTGGAATAGCTGCCAGGCCTTATCTCTCCATTCCTCACAGCCGATTCCAGGGCCCTTACCACTGAAGTGCCAACTGCAATTATCCTGTGCTTTCCATTTTTCGCAGCAGTTATGCTCTCAGCCGTGTTTTGTGGAATTGTGAATTCTTCATCCAAAAGGGCAGTTCCACTGGAGAACTCCTCAGGCTCCAGAGAGCCCAGATTGCAGTGAAGGGTTATGTACCGAATCACGGCTCCCCTGGATTTCAGCCTGTTTAGAATATCTTCTGTGAAGGGCCTTGCCCCGGAGGGATATTCAACTGATCCGGGAACTCTGCCTGTTGCGTTCCGGTAGAATTCTTCAGGAATGTCGAAGGGAATGTGGCCGTATCTCAGAAATTTCCCGGATTCCCCTGCAATTTTCAGAAGGTCCCCTCCATCCGATGACTTTGCCCACCGGAATCTCCCGAACTGATCATGCCTGCTGCCGAGTTCCAGTTTATTTCCCACTCCAAGGAGGTGGATCTCAGTCCCTTCTCCAACCTTCAGGTTGAGTTCCTTCGGGCGGATTTCCACGAGCTGCTCCTTTCCCCTGCGTGATGTCCCTACATGCACAAATCCGTGCTCGCCAAGGGATGGGACGTAGATTGGAAGTGATGCCCTGATCAGGCTGGAGTTGTTGAAAATAATCATGTCCCCTTCCTGGACATATTCACTGATATCACTGAAAGGGACGGAGTGTGCATTCTGGGCTTTCCTGTCCACAACCAACAATTTCACGTCCTCCCTCTTTCTCCCTAGCAGCTCCGCAGGAAATGGGGCTTCCATTGGCTGTTGTAAAAACATCAGAATCCCCCCCTCGCTATGACAAGTTGGTAAAGTTCCTCTGCAGACTCTGCCGGATCCTTCAGGTCTTCATCATCAGGCAGTGCCAGGTGATGCATTTCAGTATCCATGTCACCCGGATCAAAGGAAAATGCCT
>JBJKSX010000011.1:0-42421 GCA_046703545.1 Thermoplasmataceae archaeon
ACTTGATTTAACTTGACCTAAATTATTGGATGCCACCCTCTCACCCATGGAAATCAACAGGTTCGAAGAGGACAATTTCATGGAAATATGAACCTTCAGAAATGGTACTGGAATATCTCCATGATATGAGGGATGCTATCAGAAATGGCGTACTGATGGCAGAGGGAATGCGCCGGAGGAATGGCAAAATACCGACACCCATTAATCTTAGAAGGGAACTGAAGCCCTGGTTCGACTCTCAGTTTGACTATGCAAGGCATCACATAAATCCTGTTTGTCAGGCTGCTGTTGGGGCATTGAAATCCCATAGGAAAAAGAAGATCAAGAAACCAACTCCCGAAATTAACAAATTGTCCATGAGATTGGATGCAATGCTAGTCCGGGTTTTCCAGGATTCCTTGAGGATTACAATAAAACCTGGAATCTACGAATGGATACCACTCATAAAGCAAAATAAAAGATGGGGTGAGTACGCCAATCTCAAGTTATCTGAAGTCTTGATAACCGGCAGAATCGTGGTGTTGTCTTTTTCGGACAAATCAATCAAAGAAATTGCCAACAAGAAGGTCGGCTTGGACCTCAATTTTCAGAATGTTACTGGAACAGCCATTTCTGAAGGCAAACAGGGTAAGAAGGAATATGATATTCGAGTATTCGAGATCCGTACCTCCAACTTTGCTCGGATTCAAAACGACTATTCTAGAAATAGGAAGAAAATACAAAAGAGAGTAGGAAACCAAAATAAAAAGAAGAGAAAGCTACTAAGACTCAATAGGAGAAGACAGCATAGACTAAAGGATAGTATGCATAAGCTTTCCTCAAAACTGGTCAAAGAATACCCTCATTCGTCGTTTGTACTGGAAGACTTGACCGGAATAAAGAAACAGGGTGACAGGAAAAATAAGAAATTCAGAAGTTACCTCAACTCTTGGCCATATTATGCTTTCCAGAAAATGATAGAATACAAAGCTACAAATGAAACTATCTATGTAGATCCACGCGGGACCTCATCAGTGTGTCCTTTTTGCGGTGAAAAACTCAAGCACCCTTCGTGGAAAATCTCTTCTTGTAAAAACTGTGATCGCGATTACGATAGGGATAGGTTAGCGTCATTAGCTATTACCCATCGTGGTCTCGATCTTTGCGGAGATCCGTTCCCCGTGAGTGCGTTTGCCTCGTTACAGTCTTTGAAGAATGAATATCTGTAAACTTCATTCTCGCCTAAGGAATGAAGAACAGATTGGACTGAGATTGTATATGCAACGAAGAAAGATGGCATTTACGCCTGATTGAACGGTAATATGGCATCCTATTACTTTTTGAAGTCCCATTTGACAATAGGTCTTGAAATATCCTTTTATAATCTAAATTTATACAGAGTAGCTCGTGTGTTGCTAAGTCACAAACATGATGACCCAAAATGGTCATTTGATTTGTTTGGCATTAGTAGTATTTCGACATTAGGGGGACATGGGGTAGTCAGGCATCCTATTGGGCTCCAGTCAGGTTATGATTAACTGAGGGTCACCTGAATACATGATGAGTGACTGGAACTATGAACCGGAAGAGACCCGCAGATCTGGGTTCGAATCCCAGTGTCCCCATTTACCCTATAAAATGCCTGCATACCTTGATATATGTTCTCATGCATAAGGCACCATGGCCAGCAAAGATGTAATGCCGCAGAACTCGCCGCTATACGTTCCGACCCCACACAGCTACAGAAATATACAATGGTGTTCGGTAATATGCGAAGCACCAAGAGATGTACTGGAAAACTACCTGCAGGAACCACTTGAGATGCCACAGGGCGAGACGCTACCGTTTGAGGCATTTGTTGCTTACTACGGGCAATCTGAGATCGGTGGTTACAACGAAGCTGGACTCATAATCCCGGCCAATTACAAGGAAATACACGCGTCCCATTTTTCAAATTTATACCTAGATTCAGATGCGGGCATCGCTGCTGGAAGGGAAATCATAGGATTTCCCAAAAAACACGCAAATGTATATTACCATGAGCAGAAGGATCACGTAACAGGAGCCGTTGTCAGAAAAGGTTCCCCCATCCTGTCCATTTTCGGTGATTTCTCGGAACCGGTTGAGGTTGAACGCCTTCCGGTTGCACCAAGGCTTCAGGTGAGGTATATCCCCAAGGCGGATGGTCCAGGTGCAGATATTCACCAGGTCATTGCTACCAGGTGGCCACCCGATAAAGGTTCACAGACGGTCAAAGTTCATGAGAGAAAAACTGGCCGTGGGAAAGTCATATTCGGAAGCAATGGTGAAGACGATTTTTCCCAGCTCAACTGTGCAAAAGTACTGGGAGCTGTAAAGGTGCATTTGGACTTCACCCTTGAGTATGCAACTGTTGTTGACAATATCTGAAAGGCTGATGGACGGGCTAAAACAATATGTCTGAGGGAATTCTACAAGGCGAAGACAGGTTCAATTCCTTCATTACCCGGGCTACAGTCAAACCACACGGCGAAGGTGAATTTTCAGGAATGACCTTCGCAATAAAGGACATCATTGACGTTGAGGGCCAGAAGACTACTGCTGGCTCTGCTATCCTTAAGGATAATATTGCACTGGCAGACTCATATGTTGCATCCAAAATACTTGGCCTGGGAGGGACCATTGTTGGCAAAACCAATACGGATGAATTTGCGATGGACGCGACCAACATCACATCTTTCTTCGGGCCATGCCACAATCCCCATGACCCAGCAAGAATCTGCGGAGGGTCAAGCGGAGGCTCTGCAGTTGCAGTCAGCACCAGATTGGCTGATGTGGGGATAGGCACTGACACAGGTGGTTCTACCCGGATTCCTGCATCCCTCTGTGGTGTTTATGGTTTCAAGCCTACTACAGGATGGATTCCCATGGATGGTGTTGTTCCATTCAGCAGAACTCTGGATACAGTCGGGATCCTGGCCAGGGATTTGCCCACTGTAAAGAAAGTTTTCCGCAACCTCTCCAAGGAACATCTCCAGAACAACAGCAATTTTCCTGTAAAAGGTAACCTGAGAGCAGCCTATTTCACTTCAGGGGGCAGCAAGGAATCTTGTGAACTCAAGGACATGGTCTTTGACAGCATGCCAGAAACCATAGAGATTGATTTCGAAAAGTTCATCAATGAGGGATTTGACGTCAGGAGAAAGATAGTGGCGAAGGAGGGGGCAGACTTCCATCTTGCAAAATACGGGGAACTCATCAAGGATTACCAGCCCCAGATAAGGAAATTCCTGGAAATTGGGCAGGAAATCACGGACACAGAATACAGGGAAGCTCTTGGGAGATCAAGCGAATTGAGGGAGAGATACAGGGAACTCTTCAGCGAGTTTGATGTTATTCTCAGCCCTACCACAGAAATTTCAGCCCCAACAATAAGTGAAGTGAAGAAGAGGCCTGATTATTACAGGGGACTTCTAGTGAGGAATACAGGCTTTTTCAATGCTGTTTTCGCACCTTCCATCAGCCTTCCAGTAAAAATGGAAAGCGGAATGCCTTTTGGCCTGATGGCCAGTTCTTACGAGGGTGACGACACTGGGCTTCTTGATATTTCAGCCTTAATCGAGAAAATGTTAAAAAAATGAAATGGCGGTTGAATCAGGATTCTTCAACCTCGTCCAGTAGTTTTTCCAGGTCAGGTTTGTCCATTTGCAGTTCATCCAGAAGGAGTTTCTCAGTGTAACTTCCCAGTGCGGGAGGCTCCTCCATCTTTCTTGGGTCTTTCCCCTCAAATTTTACTGGAGTTCCCGGCACAACCGCGTTGTCCATCTGGAGCATCATGTTTCTTGCAATGGCCTGTTGATCTTTCACGAGCTCTTTTATGGACTGCATTGCAGCGCATGGAATTCCACCGTCTGCCAGGATTTTGACAATGTCATCCCTCTTGTAGGAACTTATTATCTCAGCAGTGGCTTTCACCACTTCGTCAGCATGTACCACTCTTGTTGCATTGGACTTGAACCTCTCATCCTCTAGCAGGTCCGGCCGGTTCACTGCCCTGGCAAATTTCTCCCAGAGCCTGTTGCTTGTCACACCAAGTGCAATCTGGCCATCCTTTGCGTTGAATATCTGGTAAGGTGCCAGAGTTGTGTGTGCATTTCCGGTTCTTTTCATGTCCTTGCCCGTGACTGAATGTCCTGTAACCCAGTAAGTCAACCAGCTAATGGCCGTGTCAAACATGGCAATGTCTGTCCAGGTGCCTTCTCCGGTTCTGTCTCGAAGGAAAAGTGCGCTTGTAACAGCAAAAGCGCCATACATGCCGGCTCCAATGTCTGTCAGGGGTATGCCTATCTTGGTTGGCTCACCTTCCGGGTCTCCTGTGACATCCATGAGCCCACTCCTTGCCTGTATGTTTATGTCAAAGGCAGCGTTCCTCGAGTCAGGCCCCGAAGAACCATATCCTGAAATTGAAAGGAGTATCAGCCGGGGATATTCGGCGTGGATTCTTTCCCAGCCATATCCCAGCTTATCCAGAATCCCCGGCCTGAAATTCTCAATCAAAATATCAGTGGTCTGCAGTAGTTTTTCAAAGACCTCCCTGGATTTTGGCTTTTTCAGGTTCAGAAGAACGCTCTTCTTGTTCCTGTTAATGGAATAAAAATATGCTGACATGCCTTCCTTCACAAATGGAGGGCCCCAGCCTCTTGCAATATCTCCGACCTTTGTCTCAACCTTTATGACTTCTGCCCCCAAATCTGAAAGCATTAAAGAAGAAAAGGGACCCGAAAGTCCCTGCGTGAGATCCACCACTCTTACCCCGGAGAGGGGCAATTGTGCCTTCTCACTCATATGGCATTTTCTTCCAGCACGCTGGTTGCGCTTGACTTCTTCCATGGAACCACGAAAAGAGTCAGCACAAACAGGGGTAAAACAACTATCCCGTAAAGGATGTTATTCCATGATATTCCTGCTGCGAGAGCCGCAGAAACAATTGTTGGAACAACTATGTTACCTACCCACTGGAAACCATATCCGAAGTTGGAGGCGGTTGCCCTCATCCTCGTTGGGTATGTTTCATTTATGTAGAACGGCCAGGCAGCCCACATTGACCAGAGGAATACCTGGAACAGTGCATACGTTATGAAAATGCCCGCTGTGGATGTGAGGAATATCATGCCCACCACCAGCAGTCCGGATATGATCAGGTTGATGTACAGCACGGCCTTTCTTCCTATCTTCTGCCCAAGCAGTGATGCATAGACAGATCCCACTATCACAAGCAGGTACGATATGAATTCATAAAGTACTGTTGTTGCGAATGAGAAATTCTTGACATCTATGAGGTAGAACGGGAAGTATATCAGGTCAACTGCAACTATTCCTGCAATGTATATGATGAAGATCGTCAGGAGAATGCTGGTGTTCCTGAATTCGCCAGAATACATCTGGTGAATGGTGTTCTTCAGGGCTTCCTTCTTGTCTATTCCAAATTCGGTCTCAACTTCCTTCTTGCCTTCTGCCAGCTGAACCTTGGCACTCTTGGCATCTGTGAATCTCTTGCTCTCCCTCAGTGATCTCCTAAGGTAGAACACGTAGAGGGCAGGTATCAGACCTACAAGGAACACATATGGAAGGTAAGTGTGAGTGTGAACGAACAGAAGCACTATACCAGCGCCTGCTGCTGTTCCAACTGCGAAGCTGAAACTCACCAGCATCATCATAAGGGTTCTCTTCTCAGGTGGGGCTTCCTCTGCAACCATGGTGAAACCCATGGATTCGTCTCCGCCGGAACCAAATCCGGAGAATGCCCTTGCACCAACATATGCTGCAACGGATCCCGCAAAAGCAGTGAAAAAGCTTCCGACAGCATAAATGACTGTCATGAGCATGAAAATAGTTTTCCTGCCGTACTTGTCGGCCAGATATCCAAAAATAAAGGCTCCAGCCGCGGATCCTATGAAAGCCCCGTCCGTCATGATTGTGATCTGGGCCTCTGGAATGTGGAACAGTGCAGTAATTCCCGGCAAACTTGCCAGAAACAGCTCAAAGTCCATTGCAGCCAGAGCGGCTCCAATCAAGGCGGCTAAGCTTACTCTCAGGTAATACTTATCTTCGGTCGCCATAGAATTTTCCTAACAACATAAAGTAGATAGTACTTAATAATTTCTAGAAAAATGTTGTAATTCTGATTTTATCTTCAAAATATACATCAATAGTGGGACATATGTTAACAAAATCATAATATTATTGTTATAGTACCATAATCATGGTCAAGTCAATTGACATAGTATGCAATCTCCGCACTCCGGAAATAACAGCAAAGTTGCCGTCGGCTTTCTGGAATCTTACAGGGGATGATTCATGGAAGAACCTGCGTGTTCTGGACGAGGTCAAAAAGGGGATCTCCATCGAGGACATGTTGAGCCGGATGGACGAAGCCGGCGTTGAAATGGCGCTACTTATTGCCACACAGACAAATGAATTCAAGATTGACCCTGAAGACGTGTACCGGGCAACAAAGGAATACCCGGACAGGTTCAAGGGCATACTGGGGGTCAATCCAATGAGGGGCATGAAAGCCCTCAAGGAACTGGAGGAGGCAGTGAGCAAATACGAATTTGTAGGGGCCCACCTCTATCCCCACTGGTTCAGGAAAGCTCCAAATGATGCTATTTACTTCCCACTTTATGCAAAATGCGCAGAACTGGACATACCGGTAGAAATGCAGGTGGGGCATTGCGCACAGGTAGGCCTGCCGTCCGTGGGCCGGCCTATAACCCTGGATGATATTGCAATATTCTTCCCGGAACTCAAGGTCATCGGGATACACACGGGCTATCCCTGGACTGAGGAGATGATATCTGTGGCCTGGAAGTACCCCAATGTGTTCATTGGGATCGATGCCTACGCCCCAAGATACCTTGATCCATCGCTTGTTCATTTCATGAACAGCCACGGAAGGGAGAAGGTAATGTTCGGCACAGATTTCCCCGTGATTGATTTCAGGAGGGCAATGAAGGAGATGAACGAGCTGAACCTGCGTGAAGAATCATTGGAACTTGTTCTCAGAAAGAATGCAGAGCGGGTTTTCAAGTTATGATGGAATACTCAGGGATAGCATGAAGGGAAACAGAATCAGTGAATTGTTGGAATCCGGGGGAATCATCACAGCACCTGGCGTTTTCGACCCCCTTTCCGCCATTCTTGTGCAGAATGCTGGCTTCAAGGCTGCATATGTCAGCGGGGCCAGTTCATCGTACACTCAGCTTGGCCTGCCGGACCTGGGATTTCTCGGCATGCTGGATTTGGCAGCACAGGTTTCCAGGATAAGTGCCTCTGTGGAGATACCCCTTATTTGCGATGCTGACAATGGATACGGCAATGAGGTGAACGCATTCCAGACAGCAAGAATGTTTCAAAGGGCCGGAGCAGATGCAATTCAACTGGAAGACCAGGTTTCTCCAAAGAGGTGTGGACACCTCACAGGCAAGGAGGTTACAGATCCAGAAGACATGGTACTGAAGCTCAAGGCTGCAAGGAAAGCCGCACCCGATATGATGCTCATTGCAAGGACTGATGCCCTGACCGTTCTCGGGATAGAGGAGGCAATTGGCAGGGCAAACTTGTATCTGGAGGAAGGGGCTGATGTGGCTTTTGTTGAATCACCACTTTCGATAGACGATCTTAAGCGAATCGGAAAGGAGGTGAAGGGGCCCAAACTTGCCAACATGGTGGAAGGCGGAAACACTCCCCTTCTGACATCAGATGAACTCCAAGCACTCGGTTATTCCATCGTCATATATCCGGGTGCATGCGTGCGTGCATCGGTGAAGGCGATGGAAAATGTTCTGTCTGAACTGAGGCAGAACGGAACCACACGAGACTTTCTGAAAAATATGGCTGATTTCAGGGAAATTCAGGAAATACTGGGTGCAGAGGACCTGTTGAGAAAAGTGGACAGTGACTGATTATAGGGGAGTATCCTCAAGGTAACCCCTATTTTTCAAGACCTGTATGATGCCTCCCTCTTCAATTATCTCCAGAAGGAAATCAGGCAGGGGGCTGAAGGTGAGCTCATCTCCATTGTCATGGTTCCTGACCAGCCCCTTGTCCAGATCCACATCCAGTGTGTCTCCTTCTTCTGCCATACCTGTTATTCCACTGCAGCTCAATGTCAGAAAACCAAAATTGACGGAATTTCTGAGGAAGAGCCCATTGACGGTCTCGGCAAGAACGCAGGAAATGCCCAGCGCCTTTAGGTTTGCAGCAGCCGGCCTCGAGGAACCAATTCCAAAGTTCTTACCCGCAACAAGAATGTCTCCGGGGTTCACCTTTGAGGCCCAATCCGGCCTGTTTGCCCACATAGTGTACTTGGGCTTTTCCTCATCCGGAACTGTGTAACAGATGTGGGGATACATCAGGTCTGTGTTTATCGAATCTCCGAAAACCCATGCCTTCCCTGTAATCCTGTGATTCATGCTCCTGCCTCCAGGAGGGGCCTGGGGTCTGTCAGGTGCCCCGTCACTGCAGTGGCAGCAACTGTTGCGGAAGACGCAAGGTATATCTCCGCCTCCCTTGAACCCATCCTCCCCTTGAAATTTCTTGTGGTGGAGGTGATCCCCGTCTCCCCATCCCCCAGGAGTCCCATGTGGCCACCGAAGCATGATCCGCAGGTTGGATTTGTGACAATTCCGCCCGCTTCCACAATGGTCCCGATATAACCCCTCTTTTCTGCTTCCACATAGATCTTCTGTGTGGATGGAGTGACAATGAGCCTCACATCCTTGTGCACCTTTCGGCCTTTCAGTATTCTGGCAGCAGATTCAAGATCTTTGAGCCTGCCATTGGCACACGAACCAATGGTGGCCTGGTCCACTGCTTTCCCCTGCACATCTGCCACATTTCTGACATTGCCAACCACAGAGCCGGGGAGTGCGACCATAGGCTCCATAACAGACATGTCCAGGGACAGATGTGAGGCGTACTGCGCATCTTTGTCCGGAACCGCGGGCCTGTATTGCCCGGCTCCAGTTGAAGCCATGTATTCTTCCAGTTTACTGTCAAAGGGAAAGAGTGCAAACTCTGCACTGATCTCGGCGCACATTGTGGAAATAACTGAGCGTTCGTCAATGGACAGGTTCCTGATCCCTTCCCCTGAAAATTCAATGTTCTCGTTTGGTATCTCGCCAATGTCCCTGGCAAGGGATAGAAACACATCCTTGGCTTCCACGCCCATGCCCAACTGGCCTTCAATGGCCACATCATGAGTTTCTCCAAGCCTGTACCAGGTCTGCCCAGTGCAAATCACCTGCATGAGCTCCGGCATTCCAAGCCCCCTTCCAAGGCAGTTGAACGCACCTGTTGCAATGGTGTGGGAATCGGTGTTGCCGATTATTGTGCCAGGCAGGAACCATCCCAGTTCCGCTCCCAGGGTGTGGGAAATGCCACCTCTCCCGTAATCATGGAATTTTGTCAGCCCCCATTTTTCCGCAAGCTTTCTGAGTTTGTGGGTTTTAGATGCAACATCTACTGACGGGGCAGGCACAAGGTGATCGAAAACAATTGCGACCTTTTCAGGGTCAAATGGCTTCTTTGGAGGATTGTTCATGAATTCGGGGTGGAGTCCGGCCATGTCAAGCATTATTGCAAGGTCGACCGTTGTCTTCACTATGTCTCCTGGAACAACATTCTTGAGCCCTTCAGTGTCATGGCTCAGAAGGATCTTCTCAATCATCCCGTGGCTCATTTGAATCCTTTTCAGAATATGGGTCGTTTGATATACTCGCCCCTGAACTCTTCCAAGACCTTACCATCGTGGTAAATCACGTTTCCCCTAAGGATGGTGGTTTTGGGCCATCCCTTGAGTGTCAGGCCATCAAAGGGGCTGAAGTCCTGGGCTGAATGCATCTTGGAATGATCCACCTTTCTCTCCTCGTTCAGGTCGACTATGGTCAGGTCCCCATCCATTCCCACGGCTATGTCCCCTTTCTTCCCTGAGAGTCCGTGGTACTTTGCAGGATTGAGGGTAACAAGGGCTGCGAGCTTCTCAAGCGGTATATTCCTCTTGTGGTATCCTTCCGTCAACAAGGCTGCGAGCATTGCCTCTGTGGCTCCATACCCGTTCTCTGCAGACCACAGTTCCTCACCTTTCTTGCTCTTCTCTATTGCGGCATGGTCTGATCCCACGGTGTTAACCTGGCCTTTTATGATGGCCTCCCAGAGGGCCTCTTTGTCTCTGGTGGACCTTATTGGGGGATTAACCTTTCCATTGACTCCGATGTTGTTCTCGTAGGTGATGCAAATATGGGATGCGGTAACTTCCACCATTATGTCTGAATCAGGGTAAGCAAGCCTCAGCTCCTCCACGGTCTTAATGGCCTTCTCACTGCTTACGTGAAGAATGTTGATGGGGCAACCGGTCTGGGCCGCAAGCTCCACGGCTTCGATGATGGCAAGCCTTTCCGATGAGGAGGGCCTTGCGTTGCTGTAGAGCTCAAGCACATTGTCTTTGCTCTGGTCAGAGTTTGCCTTTGTGGTCTCAAGATTTATCCTTATTATCTCTGAGTCCTCAGCGTGAATGCTCAGCCTGGCAGGGGTATCCGTCCCCTTCAATGCTGCGATTGCCTTCATTATGTTGTAAAGGTGGCCAAGGTCGTATGGGTTCTCGGACAGGAGGTACTCCTTTTCAACCGATCCCTTGCTCACTTCACTCTTCAGGTTTAGCCCCTTGTAAAACATATAGAATTTGAACGTAGCTATTCCAGATTTCTTCACCAGTTGAGGGATCTCATCCACGTGCTCCTTCAGGACTGGTGCAAGATTGTATCCATAATCTGTATGGAAGTTTCCCTTGGAATAATCAAGCACTTTGGGAAACAATGTTGCATAGGGTTCTGAAGCGTTAAGATAGTTCCTGCCTGACCTGAAGTAACTGAGTATGGTGGTGACTCCACCGGCTGCTGCACTTGCCGATTCAGACTTCGCATCCTCCGGAAGTGGCCTGTATATGCCAACATGAAAGTGGGAATCAATGAGCCCCGGAAAAATATGCTTCCCGTCGGCGTTTATGGTTTTTTCATAGTCATTTTCGGATAAATTTTTGCCAATATCGGATATTCTGCCATCTTTGATACCAATGTCGACTTCTATAACCTTTTTTGACGGAAAGACAACTTTTCCTCCCTTGACCAACAAATCAGACATGAAAGACAATGATTCATTGAATAATTAAGCTTTTTCACGCCAGAATTATGGTGGATATGCCTGAATTCTCATGCAACATGGACGAGTTTCTGGAGGGGATTCAAAGGAGAGGCAACCTCATCTCTGTCAGACTGTTGAATACACATTGCAAAACCCCTGGATGAAATCCGCAACTATTCAATGCCAAGCCAAATCCAGAAGAACAGAACCATGATGCGAAAATTATCACCTGGCAGTGAGTTTAAGGATGAAATACTGGAGGTTCAGGACAGGTTAAGGCATTTTTTGGCTGACCTTCTGCGACCTCAAACAAATGGGTTTTTCGTGGCCCTTATGACATTGTAGACTTCTTTTCTCATAACCTCAGGCGGAGGAGACCCCTCCGAGTTTATGATATTCCTCAATTTAGTGCCGCTGAACCTTTCCTGAAGTTCAGCCGGGTGGGTGCATTCCCTGTCTGTGACCAGCTGTTCACATTTTCTGCAGTAGAAAGTCTCCTCAAATGGAACGATTGTGATTCCGAGGTCATCGAAATTCCTGAGGTTCTCCTGAGCCTCATACGGGCCATAGAATGAGCCCACACCTGCATGATCCCTGCCCACGATGAAGTGGCTGCATCCATAATTCTTGCGCATGATGGCATGCATCACCGCTTCCCTTGGGCCCGCATACATCATCTCATAGTGGAGTGGTGTGAGAAGCACCCTGTTGGAAGGGTAGTAATTCTCAATAAGCGCCGAGTATGAACTCATGATGGCCTCGTCCGTGTAGTCCCCTTTCTTCTTCCTCCCAATGACCGGGTTGATGAAGAGGCCATCAGTCTCCCTCAGGGCAAGCCTCTGGATCTGTTCATGCCCCCTGTGTGGGACATTCCTAGTCTGGAAGGCTGACACAGATTTCCAGCCCATTTCCCTGAAGATATCTCTTGTCCTTGCAGGAAAGAGTGTTTTTTCAGTGAATGGAAATGAAACGTCGTGCGCGTACCTTATCCTGCCAGCAACCGCATATTTTCCCATATCCATGACTTTCTGCACACCAGGGTGCTCCAGCGAGTTTGTCTTGAAGACTTTCTCTGAATGGAGATTCTTGTCAAATTCATAGATCTCAGTTACCTCAAGTTCCGCCAGTGGGGCAGATTTATATGAAAGCACAATTAAGTCGTCCTCCTTCCATTCCCCGGTTGCCTTCTTATCCAGTGTCAGCATTACGGGAATGCTCCATGGGGTTCCATTCTTGAGCCGCTGTTCTTTCAGGATGTTCTGGTAGTTCTCATGGTCAACAAAACCATCCAGTGGGCTCAGAATCCCATTCTTGAGGTCCGTGACCGTCACTGCGGTCTCATAGCTGATCTCCACAAAATCTCTTGAATCAGAAGTTGACAGCGAACCTTCTTTGAAGTCTGGTATTGACGTCAGCGTTCCGCCATGTGGCCCAGGCAACATGTCACTTTCCCCCTCTCTGCCCCATGATTGGTTCCGGGACTGCTGTCGCAGACTCATTTCCAACGTGAAGGCCGCATTCCTTCAAATCGGTCTCCCACCACCATCTTCCTGCCCGCTCATTCTCACCAGGATTTATGGCCCGTGTGCATGGCGCACAGCCAATGCTCGGGTATCCCCTGTCGTGGAGCTTGTTGTATGGCACATTGTTCTTGTGAATGTAATCCCACACATCATCCGTGTTCCAGTTGATGAGGGGGTTGACCTTGACTATATTCCGGGACCGGTCAACTTCAATCATTTCTGAGTTTTTCCTGAATTCGGTCTGATCGGACCTCAATCCGGTTATCCATGCTTTCCTCCCATCAAGGAGCCTGTTAAGCGGCTGGACTTTCCGGATGTGGCAGCATAATTTCCTGTTTTCTGGAGACCTGTAGAAAAGATTGACGCCTTCCCTGGAGACCATCTTCTCAACCTGGCTGTAATCGGGGAAGAAGGTTGCCACATTCATGTTGTACCTATTCCTTGCTGATTCCATCACCTCATAGGTTTCGGCAGGCAATCTGCCAGTGTCAATGGTCGAAACCATGATTTCAGGGGCTATCCTGTGAATCATATCCATGATGACCATGTCCTCAGCCCCAAAGCTTGAAGTCATGATAGCACCCTTGCCGAACTGTCTCCAAACCCATTCCAACGCATCTTCAGCAGTAAAATCAGCCGTATCCGGCAAATTCTTTTGAACTGTCATCTTAAAAATAATGCTGTAGGCCTATATAGGTGAGGGTTTATGGGTAATTTGGGGAGATTTCGGGCATATTTTTCCCATAAATTGGTTTTTTAACCTCTTAATGCCTAAACCTCATGAATGCTTTCAGACAGATTCTTATCAGGCATGTACAAGAATGAAAAGAACCACGGAACCACAATGGTTCTTGACAGGCTCGCCCCCATACAATGGGACCTGATCTCAGGGCTGTCGCCATTCATTGGATACGTCAAGATCGGGTGGACCCTTCCCATGTTATTGCCTGTAAAAGACCTGGAAAAGAGGATAGGCAGTTATTCTGAAGCTGGAATCACTGTTTCAAACGGAGGGACCCTGCTGGAAGTTGCCGTCAGCAGGGGAAAGATTGATTATGCGCTGAAATCACTGAAGGAGTCTGGCTTCAGGCATGTCGAACTCAGTGAAGGCGTAATTGATGTTCCGGCCCACCTCAAGCGAAGAATTGCTGAATTCGCCCATTCCAATGGCATGCGACTGAGTGTGGAAGTGGGAAAGAAAAATCCAAGAAATCAGCTTAGTCTCGATGAGACTATACAGAAAATTGGCGAAGCAGCAGATTTTGAGCCCGATTTTATCATTGTAGAAGGAAGGGAATCTGGAAGGAGTGTCGAGATATTTGACGACAATGGGGACATAAAGTGGGACTGGGTAAACAGAATAATTGATGAAGCACCTATGGAAAAGTTGATGTTCGAAGCCCCCCAGGAAAAGCAGCAGGTGGAACTGGTCATAAGGATTGGCCCGTCAGTGAACCTGGGAAATGTGTCCATAAACAGTGTAGCCGCACTTGAAACCCAGAGGAGGGGAATGAGGGGCGACACATTTGGCATTTTGGACAGCACTGTAAAAGTGACTGGACCGCCTTCCAATAAGTTCGTCTATTATGTGGTGGCCAATCATGGCCCTATTGATCAGGCTTCAATCATGGAACTCACGGGAATGAACCGGAAAACCCTGCAGAATGCATTGTCAGATCTGCTGGATCAGGGCCTGATCCGGGCCAATATTGACAGTGGGGATTTGAGGAAGAAAGTCTATTCCCTGAACACAGGGCTCCAGTAGAGTCCCGGGAAATCAGAATAAAGTTCTCTGGCCAGACTGCGACTGAAGATAATCCTGAATTCTGGTAAATTTCCTGTCTTCCAGCCCGAGCGCCCGGTACATCATGTTCGCTGTTGCAGGGCCAAAACCCTGGAAATGGTTGTTGGAATAGACATACGCCTTTTCAATATCATCCTTCTTGCCATCGAGTATGCCTGCCCACCGGTTTATTTCTGAATTCCTGTCTTTTTGTATGCTGCCAAACTGGCTTTCCTTTATGGATCTGTCACCAACCAGCCTCAGATAAGCCTGTGTAGTTGTAGAAACTGCAGGGTTTTTGGCCATTGGTATCTCCGACCACGCAATGGTTACCTTATGGTCTGCCAGCATATTGTAGACAGTGCTGTTGAATAATGAATCATGCCTGAATTCCACTGCAAATTCAAGGTCAGTTGGCAAAATGGGGAGAAAATCTTTCAGGGCTTGAATACCACTGTCGTATGAAAATGAAGGAGGCATCTGAATCAGAATCAACCCCAGTTTAGGTTCAAGCTTCCTTATGGTCGCCAGGAACTTTTCAAGGATCACATCCACATTGTTCAGCCTGTTGTCATGTGTGATCTGACCCGGCATTTTAGGGCAGAAAATGAAATCATCAGGCGTTGAAACAAACCATTTCTTCACTACGAAATCAGCAGGAATACTGTAAAATGTGGAGTCAATTTCCACCGTGTCAAACACCCTTGAATAGAGTTTCAGGAAATCCCCTTGTTTGGTTCCGTCAGGATAAAATGGTCCGACCCATGTTTTATAGCTCCACCCCGAACATCCTACCCTCAAATTCTTCAAACTATCTTCTCCAGATTCAACCCTGAATTTCAGGCAGAGTGCTCAGATGTTCATGCATTATCTTCCATTTGCCGGAAATCCTTTGAAGAACATTTGTTCCAACTCCCCTGAATGATCTGTGCTTGCCTTCTATCATTCCATCAGAAGTGAATTTGTAGGTGCACACTGCAATTTCTTCACTTCTGGTCAACCAGTTGAGGTCAGCAATAGTGTAAGTTTCTTCCTTAATTGTGGCCCATGTCTTTACGAAAGCTTTTCTTATTTCCGCCAGTCCAAAAAAAGGCCCCTCTGAAAAAAAGAATGTAACGTCTTTCCCAATGAATGGGGCAACATTGGCAAAAACTCCGGACGCGGCT
Source organism: Thermoplasmataceae archaeon (assembly GCA_046703545.1). Classification (GTDB taxonomy): domain Archaea; phylum Thermoplasmatota; class Thermoplasmata; order Thermoplasmatales; family Thermoplasmataceae; genus JAJZOM01. Next base: position 15,630 of record JBJKSX010000011.1, read on the forward strand.
GCCTTCCAGTAGCTATTCATAAAATCCTCAACTCCCTCTGCTGCCATGGTTGATCTTCTTCACCTCTTTTGGTTATTTAAGGATAATCGAAGTTTATTCTGGAGGTTGCCAGGAATATAAAAAAAGGCTTTGAGAAGCATGGTTCAGGCTGTTTGGATTTCAGGAGTAACCATTTCTTTCTGTTTCTTTCCACTGGATTTAAGGAGTTTTAAATATGGAACCATAGCCTCCATTAGCCTATTCTCAGCTTTTCTCAAATGTTCCTCATAAGTTGACCTAGCTATTCCGAGACTGGTTGCTATTGAATCTGTGGTAACTTCTCTGGGGGAAGTGTAGTATCCGTGGTCATATGCCTTGACAAGCGCTTCCATCTGCCTTTCAGTCAGTTTGGAGAAGAAACTTTCCACCCATATAACGGAAGGAATAGAGTCCAGGTGCACAATTCTCTTGCTCAAAAGCTGATTTTCTCCGATCTGTGAAAGTTCTCCAAAAAATTTCTTTGTGTCTTCCTCGCTGAAACTTACGAATTTGAAATATCCCCACCCATCAAGGAAAACAGCAGGGTGAAGTTCCACCCCATTGTATCTGGATATGATGTCCCACATGTTTTGCAGAAGGTCGCATGTGCATGTCATTGTCATAACCAGGCCATCATTTGTGTGTTTGTAGCCCTCAACTTTTCTTCCAAGCCTGTCAGCATAGGCCTCCAGTTCTTCCATAAGGTCTTCATGCATTAGTGGAACATGCACCATTTCCTTGCTCCAGACGCACCACATAGAAATTCTTGTACCGGGGTACTTGCCGGACATCTGTATGAATGGGTAGTCATATCTTATCTTGAAGGAGATTTCCCAGGCATCCATGTTGACCTAGTTGCATCTGGGTATTAAGTTATTCCACCGCCATATGGCGGCTTCAAATGAAGGTAAAATTGTGTTCTGCTTGAACGGGATGTAAGATTAGAGGTGCAAGAAATGTATGAATATGAAATAAGGAACGGAGTCAAAGCAACTGACATCCCTCAGAACTATGGAATTAGCAGGGGAGTCTCCTCATACCTGAGAGATGAGTTTGGAAGGCCGGAATACAAGGAAATAATTCGCGTGTCAATGCGTACTGGAAAGTTTGGAAAAAGTAAGAGGATCAGGAGAATCAAAAATGGGGAAAAAATGGAACTCTCTTTCCAGAGGCGTCCCATCACAAATGAACAGTGAACTTTCCCCAATTCAGGAAATAGAGGGATGCTGGGGCTCCATTGTAGTTGAAGGCTGCCGGTTGAACAGGTTTCTGCCCTCTCCGGCCAGCCCATATATTTGCCTTGGCAGCAAGTTGTAAGTGTAGGAATATCCCCTTACGCAAGTGCGGATGCACTGGTTGCAGGTTTCTGACTCTTTCACATATTCCAGGAACAATTTTGAGTTGAAATAGTCCTTGAAACTCCCTTTCTTAAGGTCATAGTGGAAATTGTATTTGCAGCTGTAGATGCCCTTGTCTGGTGTCACGTATACGAACATCTTTGGAAAATGGCATTTCCAGCTTTTCCCTGAAACAAAATCATCCAGCACGATCTGCGTTTCCATCAAAGGGTATCCTCCTTTCTTCAGATCAAGTAGAACACGGTAGAATTCCTGCAGTTTTTCCGGTGGAAGCCCAATGTCAAAGTTAGGGGTGTTTTCGTCGGTGGTCAATCCAAAGTCCAGGGTCTGTTCTATTGAATTATAGGAAATTCCAATTCCCAGTTCTCTCGCAAGTTCCGCCATTGGATAAATTGTGTCAAAGTTCAGTCTGCTCACAGTTGTGACCAGGGCTAGTTTTGTCTTACCAATGCTCTTGGCCGCCTCAATCCCGTCCATGACTTCCCTGAAAGTTCCAGCTCTTCCCCTTATTATGTCGTCATAATCATTGTGGTAGTCCACAGATACAAAGGCAAAATCCAAATTTTCAAGTTCCGCGGCTTTCTGTGCAAGGAGCGAGCCGTTCGTGTTCATTACTGTGACAAAACCCTTCTTTTTTGCGTAATCGGTTATTTCTCCTATATCCTTCCTGATGAGGGGCTCTCCTCCAAACATATAGTAACCTCTCATTCCGGCTTCATAAGCTTCATCCAGAAGTCTGAAAACTTCATCGGTGTTCAAATCGTCCTTCATTCGGTAAGTGTTTTTCCAGTATGTGCAACTCTGGCACCTTGAGTTGCATCCGTAAGTCATTGCGTGTGCAAGGAAGAAAGGTCTGTGTGTGAATAACCTGGATTTCAGCATTGATCCCACTATGCTTGCATATCTGTTCCAGTCAGAGGGATATGGGGCATCCTGTTGAATATGTCCCGAAATCATGTCTATCCCTTAATTATGAAACTTTCATTATATTATCTTGATACCTAAAGAGTTTGCAAATACATTAATAATCCAAATCAAAAACCATCCATTTCACTATTCGATGGACAACTCAAAAATTAGTTACAATCACTTCCTTGATCTCTCCCCTTCCATCCGCTCTGGAATTAATGAAACGCCGGGCTCCGATTATGCGGCAGTTGAAGCCCTTGTAAAGCTCAAGTATCCGGGGAGTTGCAGAATTGCTCAGTACCAGTGAAACACCCCTTTCATCCAGTTCAATGAAGAGGCCTGCAAGCCTTTCCTGTTCCTTGTGGCCGAAACCGCCAGGGTGATATTGTGTGAACCCGGAGGTGGAGGAAACCGGATCATAGGGCGGATCCAGATACGCAAGATCTCCAGGGCCGGCATCCTCTAGTGCAGCCTCAAAATCAGCATTTCTTATTTCTGTTTCCTTCAGGCTTTCCCATAGTTCAAATATTCTCTTCCTGTCCGGCATTCCGGGGTTCACATACTTCCCGAAGGGAACGTTGAACTCTCCCCTGGAATTGACCCTGAAGAGGCCATTGTAACAGTGCCGGTTCAGGTAAATGAGAAGTGCTGCCCTGTGTTCAGGCCCACTATTTGGGGGTACAGTATTGAAAGCTCTTCTCGCTTCATAGTAGTCTTCTGCCACATTCTTGTATTTCAGGCTTTCCAGCTCACTGCACAATGATTCAGGTGAGTCCTGGACCACCCTGTACAGATTGCAGAGTTCTCTGTTGGTGTCCGCAATCACAGACTTTCCTATTTTTCTAGCTTCCCTGAGTGCAAAGAATAATGCGCCCCCTCCAAAAAAGGGCTCATAATATGTGCCGGAAAAACTTGGGACAAGCTTCGTGAGCTCGCCAAGGAGCTGCCTCTTGCCTCCCGCCCATTTCATCAGGGGTGTTGCCATCTGTTTTCCATGATATGGCGTCCAGTTATATCCGTTGCCTTTCCCTTTCCAGGAGTATCATTTAATGTACCTTGGCAGCCCGCTCTTCCTGGGGTCAACACTGTAGTTGAACCGGGCAAGAAGAATGAGCAAGAGGAACAAAAGTGTGAGAATGAGCGGCAAATAGCCGGGAGGCACAAATGGAATTATGTATACTGTAGAAGGTGCCGGCGTCCAGTTCAACCTCACAAAATACATCCATGAGATGAGGTCAGCAGAGCAGAGCATAACGATGCAGAATGCCAGGGGCAGCACAATGTTTCCCCTTCTGCTGTAAGTTATGCCATAGGCGATCAGTGTGAGTCCTGCAAACATGGCCACAGAGCAGATGCCGTCGAAAAAGTTCAATGAACTCATTCCGGACCATCCCAGGTAAACCCCAACCGAATAGGCAATGGATTGAATCAAGACGCCCAAGAAAAGCAGAACTAAGCCAGGAAACATGAGGCTGTCCATTCTCCTGGCATGAGCTAGCATGCTTGCATTGAGTCCCTCCACCATTCCACAAATCACCTCATTGGCATGTCCATACGGAAGCCACTGGATTCTCATACGTGCAATTAAGAGAAAAACTTGATCTCTAGCATATGCTTCAACTTATATTCGCACATCTTAGAACGGGCTTTTAAAGAGTCGACGCATGACGAATGAACATGAACAAGACGGCAAGGACTCTTCTATCCATATACGGCTGGTACGGCACAGCAGCAATCCTGGCAGGATATTTTCTGGTCAGTTTCGGGCTTGCCAGAGACCTGATCATTTACCAGCTGCTCAACCTTACAGGATCCACTGCCCTTGCAATAATCGGGGTTCTGAAGAAAGCATGGCAACCAGCAGTTCTTGAAATAGTGTGGGCTGCCATAGCATTCTCCGGCCTGTTATGGTTACTGATCAGGTGACTCACTTCAGTGCAACCAGGACACGGTTGTCAAGATCCTGCCATCCAACGCCTACAGTGTGGAAACCAGCATCCTGCAGAAACGATACGTGTTTTTCCAGTGGTATGTTCTGGCTGTGGTTGTCTGAGTTGGGATACCTTGTTTTCCTTTCTTTCAGCAATTCCCTTAGTTCACTGTGTGATTCAAGTTCCTTCCACCAGTCGGTCCAGTTGAGTGCTTCACCGGTTGAGAATTTTCCATCTTCAAAGGAGTGCCTTGATTCCGTGAATAGGTCCTTCAGCCTCTGGGGTTCCGAGTCAGGGTATATATGGTCACCGTTAAGGAATACTCCTCCATCGCCCAGCAGTGAAAAGATGTCAGCATACACTTTTCTCAAAGCTTCCTGGGGGAGCCAGTGAAGTGCGGTTGTGCTCATGACGGCATTGAAATTGCTGCGCGGAAGCCTTTGTGTCCAGTTTTCAGAAGCAAGGTCTGCTTCAACAAACTCCACTCTTGAATGGTCGTAAAGTGACGTGTTTCGGGCAAACCTCAGCAGGACTGGATCGTAATCGACCCCAACAGACTTTCCCTCTGGAAATCTCCCTAGAAAGCGCCCGCTGAGGGAACCTGGGCCGCATGCAATGTCAAGTATGAGCGGCTTATCTCCGCAGACCTGCTCCACCATTTCGAACATGAATTCGAATCTCGCTTCACGGTTCTTTATGTGGGCATTCTGCTGCAGTTCCCAGCTTCTTATCCGTGAGTCATAATCAAAATCTTCCCCATCGCTCATTGAAACCAGAAAACGTCCAGCAATAAAACCTATGCTTTATTTTCGGAAGGAGGCTTGAACATCAGACACACAAATTCCCCTGACTCGAGAACTTCAAAGTCAGCAACCTTTCCAAGCCTATCCAAGTCCTCTCTTGAAATTGCATGTGATTTTGCAGCCTTCTTGTATCCCTGAACCAGGTAATCCCCATATTCGAAGACCATAAATCTACCGTCAGGCTCCAGGTGTTTCAGTATATTGCCAATGGATTCCTCCTGGTTCTGCCAGTGGTGGAATGAAAGAGAAGAATAAATGACGTCAAACTTTTCTGTGAAGGGAATCTTCCTGCTGCTTCCCAGTGCCAGTCTGGCCCTACCATCGCCAATATATTTTCGGAGCTTCCTTGATGCAACCCTGAACATATGGGGCGAAGGCTCAACACCGAAAACCTTTGCTTCCTCATTAACCTGAAGTATTCTCTTCAGTGCCTGTCCAGTGCCGAAGCCCACATCCAGTATTTTTGATGGCTTTCTTGCAAGCACCCCTTCAACCACAAACTGGTAGAATTTCTTCATGGGCCCGATTCCGGAAAACAGGTTGTAGCAATGAGAGGTAAAGAAGCCGAATCTCTCCTCATTTGGGAGATAAAATTCTTCATCAGAAGCCATGGGTTTCCTGGCTTCAATTCTGTATGCTTTATAAAGTTGACTTCATGCCAGTGTCTTACTGATTTGGCTTTCATTACGACAAGGAGATGCAAGATGGGTTTGTATGGATAAAACATCTAGATTTGGAGCTTGGCCGTTATGCACCATAAACCCTTATTAGACGTGGTTTGCGGGATTTATTGCAGTCAGTACTAAAAAAATGTTAAATATCGTTCAGTAGTAGTACCTGCACATGGCAAATCGAAAATATATGACAATATTAGTAGTCCTTGTCGCTGTTGCCATGGTGCTGTCTTCCGCAGCTTTCTTATTCCCGGGCGGAAGCCAGACGGCCACCAACAGCGCACATGGAAATAATGCAACAGCCAATGCCGTAACCCAGGGGGCTGTCAACCTTGGCAGCAGTGCATCCCAGAAGGGAGCAAGTGTACTCAACACCCTGCATTCCAAAGGAATTCCAAACAAGGATATCTACCTGCCAAACTTCAATGCAGTCCCGCAGAAGGTGGGCAACCTTGTTGATGGTCCGAGCTACACTACAGCGCCCGCGCCAATGGGCATTGGAACATATGGGTTCTCAAACAACAGTGGCGTCATAACTAGAAACAACATCAGCACAAACAGCTTTGAGGGTTCAGTCACATTCCAGAACTTCAGCACATTCTCAGCTCTCAACGATGCCCCAAACAGTGTGACAATCCAGCTGAATGACATACTGAACAATGTGACCCTTTTCGGCCAGACAAACTACACTTTCTGGAACCAGAACGTTCTGTTCTATTCAGCAAGGCTCAATCAGATCCAGTTCCTTGACAACATATGGAATTTCTCCAGCCCGGCATTCTACATGAGCCCCAATGTCTTCAGTTCGTATGGCGGAAACCTGGTTGCACCCGAATTCTATTACACCGTGGGACCTGCTTTCAGCATCACGTTCCCGTTCACCGTGAACCTTTACACCAACACTACCACAATGAACGGGGACAACACAGTGTTCTTTAACTATTCAGTGTCTGATTCGTCAGGTTCAGTTTCTGGCTCTTACGATATGGTCCAGTTCAATTCAACATATGGACAGCCAGCTGGGTATTCGGCTCCGCCAGCCAACTATCTTGTGACCTCCTACAATCTCACTCCGGACGGGTTCATCCCATACGATGCTGAGATAATGATCGGCGGTCCAGGTGGAGGAAGCACAGCTCTGATCAATGACATAAATGCAACAATGACGCTGAAGTACAATAATGGCGGAAATTACGCAAATGTGCCCAATGCCTGGAATGTTGGCTCAGAAACCGGTGAAACTTCAACGGGAGCGGCAGTCACATGGACACCCAATGGAGTTGCGCATCTCAGCGCAGGACCATCCTTTGTTTATGGAATGTGGAATGTTTCCCAGACCAATACCTTTGAGCACTTCTCAGGACAGGTGAACCCGCCCAACTCGTTCATGTTTGCGAGCCCAAGTTCCAGCTTCGATGCTTCGCTTTCAACGTGGACCCCTATCTCACAGACTGGTGGGTACTCATTCAGCCTGCCTTCCGGAATGCCAATTAGCGTCTCCGTACTTATGGCAGACCACACACCGGTTGCTTCTGCAATGCTGACATCAGGGACACCACAGACCTTCAATCTGCCCTTCAACTACCATGCTGGCGTCTACACGCCTCTGTATGCATACAGCAACTCTCAGCTCCAGTATATCTCTTTCTGGGGCACTGGAACATCGCACAACCCATACAGGCTATACAACAATCCGTCTCCAAATGGGATGTTGAGCCCGCTGTTCAGCACTTTCAATGACTACCTGTTCCCGCAGTTCAACGGAGTTTTGCTGCATGGGACATCAGCACACGTGGTTATCAGCCATATGCCCAGCATGGCAGTGCAGTATAACCCGAACCAGCTGTTCATTCTGAACTACTATGGAATTGGCTACACTACAAACCAGCTTGGATATGTCCTCTATGATGCGCAGAATGTGGTCGTGACGCAGAATACAATAAGTGGATGGTTCTCAAACTTCCTGACCGAGTTCCCTGTTGCAAACCTGCTCCTCTGGAACTCTCAGAACAACGTGATTTCGAACAATTACTTCAAAACCATGGACAGTTCCCTCATGATATACAACACACAGACTCAGAAGGGGCACAATCTTGTCTATGGAAACCAGTTCTTCCAGGATCAGAACCTTAATCTGACCAGGTACGCAGGAATTGCAGTGTCAACAACATTCGGGACGTCTCCCTATGGGCCAGTGGCAATGACCATATACAGCTCTGGGAACACCATAACAGGCAACTCTGTTGTTGTCCTGAATACGGCTATAAGTCCCTTCTACAGCATATATTCCGGATATGGGGCAACATACAAGAACAACTGGAATGGAAACTTCTGGTGGAACTACACTCCCCCGGTAAGAGGGCACGGACATTATGGCTTTGACCACGGATTCTGGGACGACAGCCACGGAAGCACTCTCTACAACAATACGGGACAGATTTCCTACGGTGGAGACCACAACCCGATCTCCTTCCCGGGCTACAACCCATCTTTCCTGGAACAGTATGTAACGAACGTTTACTACAACTAAATTTTTAACCAATCTTTATTTTTTATTTTTGAACTTTTTTTCTGCCATGACTCGAATGCAAATGTTCCCATGATTGTACCTAAAGGTTTTTAACTGAATCCTGTTCGTCTGACTATGACCTACAATGCTGAAATCAGCAGAAGAAACCCGGGACTGTTCATTTTCCTGATAGATCAGTCCAGATCAATGAGCCATAAGCTGGGAGGAACTTTGAGATCGAAATCCCAGGAGGCCGCAGACGCAATCAACAGGCAGATTTACGAACTTATCTACAGATGCACAAAAAGTGATGGCGTTAGGGATTACTTCGACATAGGGATTATTGGATATGGGACAGAAGCAAATACAGCAAGGTCCCTGATCAGGGATGGCAATCTGGTTCCCATATCAAACCTGGCAGAGAATCCGTTAAGGATGGAGAAAAGGAAGGAAACCATAACGGATCCAGAAGGAAATGACGTTGAGAGTGAGTTCGAATTCCCCGTCTGGTTTGAGCCAGTTGCAAATTCAAACACCCCCATGGTGCAGGCCCTGAAGCTTGCCCAGGACTGGATTGAAGACTGGATAGCAGAGCATCCTGATTCTTACCCGCCGGTTGTGATCAATATTTCGGATGGTGCCGCCACAGATGGAGACCCCTTGGAGGTTGCAAGGGACATAATGAACCTGTCGACCGGCGATGGCAACGTCCTCGTGTGGAACTGCCACCTTTCATCCGTCAAGGACGAAAAGCCACTGACCTTCCCACCAGACACAGGAATACTGCCCGCTAACGACAAGTTTGCCGAGCAGCTCTTTGAGATGTCCAGCATATTGCCCGAGGGATTCATGGCGCTGGCCCAGGAAGTGGCAATGGAAGTTTCGGAGAATTCCAGGGCGTATGTATTCAACGCAGGGCTCGACGAGCTGATGGAGCTTCTTGACATAGGAACAAGGGCACCCACCCAGAACCTGCAGTGAATTATGAGATTGAACTGGCGCTTCTTCCAGATGAGCAAGCTCGGAAACAGGGAGTCTGATTGCGAGGACTCCTTCAGTTTCCGCACACGGCAAATGAAATTTGCCATTGCAGATGGGGTCAGCGCATCCATATTTTCTGACATATGGGCCAGGTCAATAACCAATATCGCAGTATCCGGCAATTATGATTTTTTCCAGGATCCGGGCACTTTCATACTTGATCTTGTGCAGAAGGCCCGTGAAAAATGGTACATCAAAATTAAGTGGGACTCGCTGCCCTGGTATCTGAAAAACAAGGCTGTATCCGGATCATATACCACACTGGTTGGACTTCAGTTTGCGGAAAAGGGAGAGAACTACCTCTACTCGTCCTTTGCAGTTGGAGACAGCGTTCTCTTTCACTGGAAAGGGGGAAGGCAGTACACTTCATACCCGCTGACATCTCCTGATGAATTCAACAATACCCCTCCTCTTGTATGGAGTGGTAAAGGGCACCCCATGCCCATGGAATACAAGCTGAAACCCCCTCCTTTTGTAAGGAAGAAAGGAGTTCTGGAAAAAGGGGAGACTATCTTCCTGGCCTCTGACGCGGTTGCCAAATGGCTTATGGAGACTGGAAGATTTGACGAAGTGGAAGAACTCATTGATTCCAACTCCGAGATGACCAAGTTGTTCACAAGGGAAATAGATAACAGGCGTATGAGAAATGATGACGCCACCCTGGTAAGCATCTTCCTAGAGGGCTGAAAGGGCACTTGCGTTTGCGCCATCCCAGAGGGGGTCATTGGACAGGTGTTCCCTTAGCAGACTGCACATCTTTTTCACCCTTTTGTCCCTGAGTTTGGACAGTTCAGTAAAAACAGGCGATATGTCCAGGTTCAGAAAATCATGCTTCCTCAAAATCAGGCAGTCCGGGTCATCCCCATTGAACCGGTCCCACAAATCCGGCTTCATGGAAATGGCGGTGAGGGAGAGATGAATCACCAGTGCCGAGAAATTGTCAAGCCTCTCTGAAAAAGTGTCAGCAGATCTAGCGGGGTGCTGGAAATCTGCATGGCCCATTTCCGACGACTTCTGGCCCTTGAAGTCAGGAATGTACATGCCATCGTAGTCTACCAGTTTTACCATTCCCTCGTTCGTCACAATGATATTGTCTCCAGCGAGGTCACCATGGGATATTCCGGCCTTCTGAAGTTTCGCTATTTCAGAGACCAGATTCTGTGAAATCTTCCTGAGGCTTTTTGGGTCATCAATGTGGGAGTTTATGTATTTGTTCAGCGTGACCCCATCGAGCCATTCCATCTTGAGCAGGGGGAAAAGGTGCGTCTGGCTCTTCTTTGTTTTGATTCCTTCCTGGAAATAATTGAATTGGGCCAGGAAATTGATTCCCTTTGAAACTCCGGAGAGATAATCACTGATTTTCAGATACCTCTCATTCAAGGTACTGGATTTTCTCGTGAAGCATTTCAATGCGAAATACCCTCCATTTCCATTCTTGATCTTGTAGATTGAACCATAATTTCCGGAGGCATATACATACCATCCAGGCGTTTTTGGGTTCTTGACCGGTGCCCAGTTTGCAACATCACCAAGTTTCCTGCTTATGCTCGCACTCATTATCTGGAAACTCTGTTCGTAATCCTGCCCTGAGGGCCATGGGCCTGTGTATGGGGGTGAAGGTGGGCTGCTTTGTGCAGATTGCCGTGAAGCAACCGTTGTTTTTGTGTTAAGCGGTGGACTTGTTTTGGATTGATTTTGGGAGTTGGTAGTGCTTCTGGGAGGAGATCTGGGTGGCGATGGAGTCTTGGCTGCAGCCTGATTCTGTGGTTTGGCCTGTTTCTTTGAGGATTTCCTGCTCATTCCCGCGGCAATTCTTCTGTATATTCCGGCAGCAAGGGAAATAGAATCACTCCATTCCTTGAAATCTGAGACATAAAACAGGTGTCTCTCGTTGGAACCGTTTACAACCACACATACCCTTTTCCTCACCATGCCTTCAATGCTGGCATCCATGAGGGTTTCAATAGGCAATTTCAGCTCTTTGCCCCCGTCGTCTGGAACAAAGGACAAACCATCTGCTGAGAGTAGCAAGTTGCCCTTCTTTCCATTGTATCTGGCAGATGTGGCCTTAATGAAGGAGGATTGGCTGATTTTTGGCATCCGGCCTCGTACAATATTGAACCTTATTCATAAAGATACCCATGAGAGATCGCCACCTGCAAGGTTCCCCCTACTGGGAACTGGCCCTCAAACGCTTGATCGCATCACTGTAACCTGCAACTATCGCCTCGCGATCCATGCCAAGCATGAGGAAGTTGAACTTCTCTCTGGCTACCCTTTTCAGGAGTTCCTGGCTCATTGGTGAGTAAATCCCAGTAAGGAGGTCATGGGCCTCTGCAGCTTTCCTGACTTTTGCAACAGATTCAACGAAAATGCTGTTTTCCCAGGAAAATTCAATCCCAAGTGCGATAGAGAGATCGAATGGCCCGATGAAAAGCCCATCCAAACCCCTCGTCTCAGCAATTTTTTCCACCTGTTTCAGGGCGCCTGCAGTTTCGATCTGAACAAAAACCAGGGGTTTGCCGGAAAGGTATCTGCCCATCTCCTGTGCATAGCCTGATGCCCTTCCCGGGCCAGCCCCTCTCTTCCCATCAGGGGCAAAACGTGAAAATTCAACCGAATCCCTTGCATCCTCCACATTTTCTATCCCCGGCACTATAATTCCGTGGACGCCGGTATCGAGCACCCTCTTTATTTCATTCTTTTCCAGTCCACGGATCCTGGCTATAACAGGCGTTTCACCTGCTGCCATGCATATTGATGGCAAATGTTCAACTGTTATCGCGGAGTGTTCCATATCCACTATTATCATATCCGGATCAGCGAAAAGCATGGTCTCAACCACAGATGGGTCGGGGATGGTAAGCAGAGGGCCTGCAAGATTCATAGAACCAGCCATTTTTTTCCTTAAACTCTCGAAGTCCAATTTGACAGTCATGATCTTGATCACTCCTCTTCCAGTTCCAATGCAACAACTCTTGCCATTGAGCCGCTTCCATTCTCTATCTTCAATGGAAGTGCAGCTATGAAATACTCCTTTCCCTCTTCAAGCTTGTCCAGTCCGGCCATGTCTTCAATGAATGGGATGCCAAGCGACAGCAATTCCTTGTGCACCCTGAAATCTGTGTGATTGAACGGTTCAATCCCCAACGTATCGAGCCCAATCATTTTTACAGGGTGTTCCCGGAAAAATTCTATGGCATCGTATGAAAGGCCCGGGAATTCCTCCTGAAATTCCTTTGTGAAATTCCTCTTCCTGTCCCAGCCTGTGTGGATTAGCAGAATTTTGTTCTCATACGCCTCATTCCAGATCTTTTCAAGGGAACTGTAGGTTATGTCTGTGCCTTTAAGCTCCGGCCTGATGCAATAGCCTTGCCCCACAAGCGTATCAAGCCTTACATTGTCTATGGTCGTTGCCTCTGCAACAAAATGGGCCGGGGCATCCACATGGGTTCCGGTATGGGTCATTGATGAGTATGATTCAATTAGGTGCCCCTCTTTCTCCACTCCCGGGGAGTACTGGATCTTGACTTCAGGGCTGTTCAGCCATGTGGGCATGCCGGGCTTGAGTGTGGCTGTAAGGTCATGGATTGCCTTGATTTTCATGATATAGGATTTTTAATTTGTTTAAAATTTATTCATGGTTCGGCTTCAGTATGGGTACCTTGTTGAACCGCCGTCAATTGGTATGTTGGTGCCATTGATGTAGGACGCATCCTCAGAGCACAGGAATGAAACCAGTTTTCCAATCTCTTCAGGATCACCCACTCTTCCAACGGGGACCTGGCTCTTGATTTTTTCAAGCTCTGCGTCCTCGGACGTGCCATTGACTTCAGCATTTCTCCTAATGATGCTTCTGAGCCTGTCTGTGAGGAAAAATCCCTGAGAGATTGAATTCACGGTGAGGCCTGATGGTGCAAGTTCAAGGGACAGTATCTTCCCAAGATTCACCACTGCTGCCCTGAGGGCTCCGGAAAGTGAGAATCTTTCCCTTGCCTGCCTTGTTGTGGAGGATGTTATGAAGACAATTCTCGCCCCAGGCAGATTCAGGTATGGCTGTAGGCCCCTGACAAGTTTCACTGTTGCCCCCACGAACATGTTTATGGAATTATTCCAGTCCTCATCACTCAGGTTCATGAAATAATCCAGTTTGGGGTCCCCATAGTTAATGACAATAAAATCCAGCCTGCCCAGTTTTCTAATGGCTTCAGCTTTCAGAAGATCAACATCGCCTAGGTTCTTGAGATTGCATCTACTGTAGTGAACCGGATTTCCTGTAAGCCCGCCTATTTCTTTTGCTGTGGCCCCCAACCTTTCCTCGTTTCCTGAACTGATAAGCAATTCTGCCCCCTGACTGCTGAGGACCTTTGCCACAGCTTTTCCTATGCCGGCGCTTGCTGCGGTCACAAGCCCCTTTTTCCCGGAGAAATCATACATTGGCATGTAATCCCCAATCCCACTAATGAAACTATTTGGTATATATTGTATATAGCATAAGTAAAAACTCTACAGAAGATGCTGAACCATGAGGCTCCTAATTTTCTCGGATATACATTCAAATCTGGAAGCTCTCCAAAGTATTGTTTCGGTTGAGAAATACGATAAGGCTCTCTTTCTGGGCGATGTGGTGGATTATGGACCAGACCCCGCTGAGACGCTTGATCTGGTCTTGAGTGAGGCAGATTACCTGGTCCAGGGAAACCATGACCTGGCAGCTGCCACAGGGGCTGATTGCCAGTGTGCACAGGCGATGCATGATCTAAGTGTAATCACAAGGGAAGAGATATCCTCAAAACTACTCTCTCCAGAAGACAAGAAGAAGCTTGAAGGATTGAAGGCACTTGAAACGCCGGTGATAGACGGCAGGAAGTTCATGATGGTTCATGCTTCTCCGAATAACCACCTATACGGATACATGTTTTCAACTGAAGCAGAGATGGTCTGGAAGAAGGCTGAATACAAGGAATTTGACTACATCACTGTGGGGCATACACATTTCCCAATGCTTTACCGCGGAAGAATAGTCAACCCGGGGAGTGCAGGGCAGCCTAGAGATGGTTTCTGGAAACCCATGTACGCTGTCCTCGACACCGAAACGGGTGACCTGACCTTCAAGCGGTTTGAATATGACCGGGATAAAATGCTTGGAAAGCTGTCAAGATTGCTGGAAAAGTACCCAACTGAACTCCAGCGGCTGAAAGAACTCTATATCTGAGGCGGCAGTTTTCAGATAAGCTTGCTTAAACCTTCTCCACGTGCCACTTTCCACTCGTCCTTCTGGCTGTTTGTCCTGACCCCGTAGCTTCTTCCCAGGGACTCTATGGAATCCTGCAGTTTTTTCCTCCACTGGGACGATCCAATGGTTTCAATGTCCAGATGCTGTTCAGTGAATTCCCTTTTCATAAACTCTGAGGAATTCTTGTAGGAAGAATAGTAATCATATATGATCCTGGAATCGGTGCCCTTGGCAATCTCGAATATCTCCTGAATCTCATCCAGGCTGTCGTTGAAGCCATGTATGATCGGGCCTATGAAAATCCATGTCTTAAGGTTGTCATTGTGGAGTTTCTCCAGGAGCTTTACTCTCTGGGATGGCGCTGGAGTCTGAGTCTCAATCTCCAGAGCCTTCTTCCTGTCCAGGGTGGTCAAAGTCACACCTATGTCCAATGTTCCACGGTGCTGGGCAAAAATGTCTATGTCCCTGGCGGCCAGTGGTGATTTGGTCTGGACAGTGACACGGAACCCATTTTCCAGTACCAGTTTTACGGCCTGCCTAGTAAGCCTGTACTTGGCCTCGACGGGCTGGTAGGCGTCTGTGACTGTTGAAAACCCGGTAATCCCCCGCTTCATTCCCTTGATCTGATTCCTGAGGACATCAATGAGGTTGGTCTTGACATAGACCGCCCTGCCCCAGTTTTCCCTGGCTTCGTCTATTCTCGTGAAATCTATGGCAAAACAGTAAATGCACCTGTGCTGACATCCAGAATAGGGATTCACAGCATAGTCCAGCTCTGGAAGGTTGGATTTCGATATGGCGGTCTTTGAACTGTACTCAACTATTTTCATATTAAAGATTGAAGAACCTGTCGAGATTGTTGTATTTCTGAGTGGGGTATACATACGATTTTTCGGTCCACTTTTTTAGCGGCACTTTCATGAATCTTGAGAGGTAACCAAGTGCCTCATCCAGAGTATCAAATTCTGCGGGACCACTCTCAAAGAGCTTTCTCATGTTTTCCCTCACGTACCAGACCCCAACCGGAAGGTTCCAGCTGGGATAGATTTCCCTCCAGGTTATTGCACCTCCGCTTCTTCTCATCGAAAGGAACTTTTCAGCAACTGCAAGCCTCGTGGAATAATAGCAGCCCCCAATTCCGGGGTAGTCCTTTCTTCCGTAGTACCCTTCCGAGTCTATCTCAACATGTGCAGTTTCTCCCCATTGGTTCCAGGTGCTTCCCGGAAACCATGACTCTCCCCATT
The DNA here is from genome assembly GCA_046703545.1 of Thermoplasmataceae archaeon. Lineage (GTDB taxonomy): Archaea > Thermoplasmatota > Thermoplasmata > Thermoplasmatales > Thermoplasmataceae > JAJZOM01. The sequence goes on from JBJKSX010000011.1 coordinate 31,353, forward strand.
CATAGATCCAGTTAGAAGGTATCAGGACGGCCATGAAGAGATTTCCCGAAGTCACCCTGGCAAATGCAAGAAATTTGTCTATCTGCCTTAGGTCCTTTGACTTATCCACAAGCTCGTCTGAGAGGTTCTTGACCACCGCAGTAATGGACCTAGTGCTTGGAACGGCCTTTCTTGCATTCTCCACCCCAATTGCCCCGACGCTGAGGATCTTGGAGATCCTTGAAACATCCTGGCCGTTGGTGTAAAGGTATTCCATGGCTGCGGTTGCCTTGAGGTCAGTATCTCCAAAGGCTTTCTCAGCATGAATCCCGGGTGAGGAATAATCAACGGAGAACCTCTTTAGCGGTGCCGAGGGGCCCATTGGGGGCGTGTGCTCGTCCAGGATTACATCTTTGGTCTGAATACTACCATCAAGGATCATCTCAACTTCCACGGACTTCTCAGAAAGTGCCATCAGCTGGATCTCCTGAAACAGCCTATCAGGATCTGCTGCTTTGGCAACTGTCACGTCCATGCCCCCCCTTATCATTGAGAGCCTCTTAGACAGGAAATCCTCGATAGGCACATTTAGCCAGCCCCTGGGATCTTCGTAGCTGGCGGTATCTCCATGAACAGGAGGAGTTGTGGGGTAGATCTTCACCTTGGGGTATCCATATCTCCCCACAAATACGCTGGGGGGTGACGATCCATCCAGGTTGCTTCCAGAAATGTTCTTTAGGCTTGGCTGGACCATCTGCTTAACAGAAATTGGGCAGTAAGAAAGGCCACAGAGCATCTTTGTGCCCCTGCACCTGAGGCAGAGGGATGCTGGAATTTTCATCTTGGCCTTCATCTGCATATTCCTTTGAAGCAATGGCTCTATTTAAGTTCGATGAACGAAATACCAACGACTTCCTAGACATTAAGTATTACAACCATGAGAACATTCTGAGTAGATTGACGCTTACACCCGCATTTGACCAAGGAGTGATGAATCTGTGACACTAAAATTGGACCCAAGACTTCTTTATGAAATAATGTCCGAGTTCCACACTCTGGGTGATGAGGATTACGGTGGACAGGGCACGTTTCAGGAAGCAATCCTGGTGGGCTACATTTACGGGCTTCTTACTGAAAGTTCGGTGAGCCAGCTCACCATGGACTCTGGAGACAGAAAAGTATTTCGATTTGGCGGGTACAGTTACATAATCTGGTTTGATGAAGTCTATGCCAGAGAAGTGGATGATGATGAGGAAGAACCACATTTCACGCCTGACACATTCGAGGTACACATCCAGGAAATAGACGAAGAGCGTGACGATGACCTGGGAGAAGAAGCAGTTCTGCTTCCAGTGGCAATAGAAGGCCCATACAGTGACGAGGACATAAGGGAGTTCCTGTCAAATGGAGACCTCTGAATCCTGTTCCCTGAATGCATTCAATTATTCCCAAACCTGCCTTGGAATATTACAACCCAAGTGTGGAACCGTGCAAACTGAATCTTTGATCCAAAGGTTATTTTATTCATAGAGCCATACTTCCTAACCTTGAACAGGGAAGAATTTACTGACGTGTTTTCGCAGAATATAAGAATAACCGGCGGGAAGTCAAGGGTGTATTCCATGCTGGTATATTCGGGCACCGAAAGCGAATCACTATTGCCTTCGCATTCCAACAAATATCTCCTTACTGTTCCAGTTGGAAACGGGTTCAGAATATCCCTTTCCAGAAACGAGAAAAGGCTCTCAGATTTTTCATCCAGCCCAGAATCAAAGAATGTCAGGGCCACCAGGAGAGCCTTTTCAGGAATTCTCAAATCGGCGAGGGAGCTTGGGTTCAAACTCTGCGATCTGACCCTGAACAAAGGCGAGAATGAGATCGTCACAGTACGAAATGACCCTGTAATTGCCGAAGAGACTTACGAGAATTACTCGGAAAACCCAAACATATGGCCAACCTATCTGGGCTTCATCAATGGCACAAGCACCGTCGCCTTTGACGTGGGCATGAAGATAAGCTGCACCGAATACGTCCGGGAGTCCGGATACCTGATATTTGATGCTGTCTCCCTGATTCTTGATGATATGGGTATTTACCAGAGCCTTCAGAATGCCTTTCAGCCAAAGAAAGCAGATGATGAATTGCCGGTGGTTGAGCCCGTGAGAATTAAGGCACATTTCGACGACCCTGCCCAGCTTGTCAATTACCTTGATGTGTTTTTCTCGGGAGAGCTTGACATAAGCGTCACCGAAAGCGGAAGTGTGGACTTTTCGTCTCAGGATGGCACCTGGGGAGAAATTGCTCTAATGGGCGAGGGCCTTGAAATCAACTTCAAATCCAGCGTTGATTTCGGGCTTGGAGTAAGGATCCTTGACATCCTTGAACCTGAGGTGGGGAAATGAGCGAGGAAGTCCTGGAGAACACAAAAGACATTCTGAGGAGTATAGAAACCCACAGGCTCATCAGTTCCATCTTCTCGTCAGCGCAGTCTTCTGGAAGCAAGACCCTGCGGCCAATCAGCGTTGGGCACCATTCAGGAATTTGGTATGTACTGACTGGAAGAAGAACATCATCGGCTTCCATCGCGGATTTCATGTTTTACACATTTGGCCAGGAAAGGAGTGCATCGGAAAGGTCCACCGTTTTGTCCCTGGTGGATGAACTCAACAGGAACCTCGAATCCAGCATAAAGCCTGTAAAACTGATCAGTGTGGAAAACTCCGGCAATGTTCCAGACATGGGCTTTCCAAGCCTCATGGTCGAAACCGGGAGCGGCGAGATAATGAAAGGAGCAGGGTACAACCTTGGAACCGTCCTGGATCCAATGTTCGAGGCCAGCACGAAGCTTTCTTCAAATTTTCCCTACCCTTATCATCCTGACCTTGACAAGTTCATAAAATCCCTTTTCCTCACTAGGGGCCTGAGGATGAAACCACCCCTCAGCAGGAAATTCATTCTGGAGAAGCTTGTTGAGGACGCTTACCAGCATTCAATTGGGGTCAAGAGGGAATCCATAAGAAGGGAATTTCAGGAAATAATGAAGGAAATGGTGGGCTCAAAGGTATTCTACATAAAGGGTGCGTATGTCACCTTCCTTTCTGACCTGACTGAGTACAGGAGAAGGTACCAGAGGGAGTACCTTCCTTATCTGGACAGAATATCCAGAAAGACCATATTTGATTTCGAAAACAGACTTTTCTAGGGCCGCTCTGTCGTTTTTTGAACCGCCAAATCTTCTGTGCATGGCGTGCAATGCCCATGCGGCATTTCCGTGACTTGGCCATACGAATAACTCTGCTTCGAAACAGTGAAACTGGGCTTTAATCCAGATTTTCGGGCAATCTCATTCAACTTGACAATTCACCCTCCAGACTGCCACAAATTTATTAATTCTTGTATGTTAAGACGGACTGTTAAAATGTTCAAGATGACAGTCGTTTCGACCCCAACCAGGATTCTGGACGAAGATCTCGATAAAAATATTGCATATTTCCTTTCTGATATTGGCTATATTCCCAGGCTGAAACCCAGCACAGACCTTCAGGTCATTGCAAAATCCGCATACTTCAGGTTATTCAAGGATTGTTTTCTCCTTAATTCGGAGAAGTACTGGACAGGCGATGAACTTCTTGCATATCTTAAAACCAGCAGGACCACTCTTTACAGGCACCTGAACAAATTGAAGTCCATGGACATTCTTGAGGAGATCCAGGATGGAAAGACGAAGAAATACAGGATGAGATCCGGTGACATAATCAGGGCCTGGAATTGGGTTGAGGTCAATGTGAAGATGGCGCTTGACAATTACAAGAAGACCGTAGAAAGGATATGGCAACTGTCAAGAGACCAGACGAGGTCCGGCAAACAATAAAGTTTTTTATTTGATAGCCTATGAACCGGAGAGGGGGATATTACGAAAATTAACCTGTCCCTGTTGTCAGAGTTGTTGATGAATATGGATATGATCGAAATCAAGAAAGGGGGAAAGTACAAGATTATCTCAAACAGCGGCAAAGAGGAACCCATGGAAACAGAAGGGGAATTTGTGGGATACACAATTCTCGGCGAAGAGGGCGCCATATGCTTCCGCGTAAAGAACGATGACGGAAAGACCCTGCTCAGGCTGCTTCCGGTTTCCGGCCTTATTGCAATAGAATTCACAGATGAGGACCTCCTGACTCCAAAGAAGAAGTCCGAGGAATCCGACAAGGCAACCTACTACAGCTGAACTCTTTCTATTTCCGTGTAAACAGGCCCCCTCTCTGTGAGTTCACTCTTGTAGAGGGACAGCTTGTCTATGGTTTCTGAGTATGATATGCCTCCGTATTTCTTGCATAGTGATCTGCAATCATGGCCGTTCTTGAATCTTGCAACCGTAATGTGAGGTATGAACTGCTTTTTTTCGCTTCCCGATGGCGGTATTGATTTGATCCTGTCATAATTGTGCATGATATCTGTGTTATTTTCTGCATCAAGAAATATCACGTTGGCTCTGGATTCCTTCGGGAATGCCCCAAGGCCATGTATGTTCAGGGAGAACCTTCTTCCAGAAATCTTCCTGAATTCATTTCTTACCGTGGCCAGGATATCACCTTCAATTTCTCCGAAGAACCTGAAGGTCAGGTGCAACTTTGGGGTATTCACAACCTTGCAGCCCCTGATTCCTGGCAGTTCAGACATGAGTTCGCTAAGGTCGCCGAATCTGTCTATGGAGGCCGCTGCAAAAACCCTCATGAAAGGCAATATTGGCATGGGATGTATTAAATTGCTCCCTCCTCCGTGCACGGACTGGAAACAACCCAGTCCGGGTTAAATATAAGTGTTATATAGAGACAAATTATATTGCAAGCATGTCCATAGTACCTGAAGACCTCAAATTTACCAAGTCACACGAATGGTTCAAGATAGAAGGCGACACAGTCACAATGGGTGTGTCGGATTATGCCCAGGGCCAGCTCACCGATATTGTGTACATCGAGCTTCCCGACGTTGGCTCCGTGAAGAAAGCGGGAGAAGTCATACTTACGATTGAATCAGTCAAGTCTGCAGAAGATGTTTATTCACCCGTGGAAGGGGAAGTCATTGAAATAAACAAAGAGCTCAATGACAAGCCGGAGCTTGTGAATTCAGACTCCTACAGCAACTGGATGGTCAAGTTGCGGAAAACCGGACCTGAAAATGCCTCCATGAACGCTGAGGAATACAGGAAGTATATTGGGGAATAAGCAGGAAAATGCCTGATCACAGGGACAAGTACTATTATCTTGCCAAGAAGGAAAGGTACAGGAGCCGGGCAGCTTTCAAGCTCCTTGAGCTCCAGACCAAATTCGGTTTTCTTGAAGAGGGACATAAGGTTCTGGAAATTGGCTCTTCACCCGGAGGGTGGACTCAGATTATCAACAGCATTACAAAATCATTGGTTGTCTCTGTCGATACCCAGAAAATGGACCCGGTTGAAAACAATATATTCATACGGGGAAGGGTCGGGGACAAGAGCCTTAAACTCAGGATAAAGGATGAAATGGAAAGGCATGGCTTCAGTGAGTTCAATGGCATTATGTCCGATGCAATGTCGAGGACCAGCGGAAATCAGGATATTGACCATTCTTCATCCTATCTAATATGCATGGAAGTCATGGAACTTGCCAAAACACTACTTGCACACAATGGATTTGTTCTTGTCAAGCAGTTTCAGGGTGACCTGACTACACAGTTTGTCAACGAGTGGAAAAGATTTTTCCGCTTCTCAAAAGTCACAAAGGTGGCAGCATCAAGAGAAGCAAGCAAGGAAATATACATTATTTTTCAGGGATTCATGCCTCATGGCGCTGAATCCAGCCAGTCATCCTGAGATTTTCCATAACAGGCCTGAAGAATTCATAGTCAATAATTATTGCATGATCTGGATTGTATTCCTTTTCCACAAATTCGATTATTTTCGTGGACATGTGAAAGGCCCTCTGGGCATCTATTGCAGCGAGGCCCTTCACAGCATTTATTCTCCTGATCCAGGCCTCGGCAAATTCATACTCATTGGTGTCCCCATATTCTTTGTTCAGGACCCTTTTCTTCCTCAGGGAATGCCTTATGAGGTGCCTTGATTTCATTGAATTTGTGTATAGTTCATCAAACTGTTCCTGCGGCATGTCTATGCCCACGGCTCTGGCGCCATTCCTTGTTGTGTACGAAAGAGCCTCAGTGTAAATGGGAGGGGGAGTCATGACTTCCCCATACTTTGACAGCCTCACCCCATAGATGACTTCGTAATCTGAGAGGTTCATCTCGAACGGGGACTTCATGAATTCAGCAAGCCCCTTCACTTCTTCTGGAGAAATGGATATGAGCAATATCTCAGGCTTGCGCGTTTCAAGAAAACGCTTCAGGTCATTTCCGTGTGACACAAGGCCCTTGACGCCAGAAAAAACCACCAGATTCCCTTCAAAGCCTTTATTCTCAAGTGTGGTTATCATTAGGCTGTCTTTCTCTTCTCAATCAATATCTGGAGCTTGTCCCTCTCATTTATCTTCCTGAGTTCTGACAGGTTGATGACCGGACAACCGCCCAGATGTTCTTTCTCAGTCTTGAGGCGACTTATTATGAACGCATTATTCTCAAAAATCTCGCTTATGTTCATCATGGCCGTGATTCTGCCCATCTTCTGGCCCATTGTTTCAAGCAGGCCTATGAGGGAAAACTCCTCAAGAGCTTCACGCATTATGGCGTCAAATGGCGATTTTCGGACAGGATGAAAATCAAGCCCCTGGCGAATCATCAGTTCAAGGACTTCTCTTAAGAATTCATTCTCCGTATTTCCATCCTCCTGCGGCATTTCCAGCAGCCTGGCCACTTCCTGGAGGTTTATGGATTTTTCAAGTTCCTCCCCCAGAACTTTCTCAAGTTTCAGGAATATGTCTATGGTGACAGCGCTTCCAGACTCGTAAAGTGAAATTGACCTCCTGGAAGTCCCAATCTTGTTTGAGAGGTAACCAATGGAAAAACCCAGTTCCTCCCTTCTCTGGTGTAATCTTCTCCCATCTATTGAGGCATAATACCCTCCTGGGCCTGAAGAAATGAAAGGCAGTTCACCCTCAACGTAATCGTAAAAGCTCTCGGGCGATAGAATTGGGACCCTATGCCTGTAATAGACCACGCCTCTTTCGAGCGGACCTCCTCCAGCTTTTTCACCCACAACAACCGGAGCTGCCTCTGTGAGCTTCGATATCCTGATCATCTCTGCAGCGTTGGCCCCTCTCAGGGTGTCAATGTTCTGGAGCACCTTTATGATGAACCTGAGCTGGTCTCTTCTGGCAATCAGATCGAAACTCGAAGCTCCGCCCGGGTTGGGATCAGACACTCTGAAACCTTCACGAGTCAGGAGATCGAAAATGTGTTTAACAATGGCTGAGCGCCTGTCTTCCACGAGATACAAGTATTATTTGAACTATATAAGAATTGCGATTTATGAATTCAGTATTCGGGGAGCTTCTCTTCATAGATGCCTGAGGAAAGCTTGTTTGAACAGATTTTTACCTCACATTTGGTGCAAATGGGCTCATCAAGGTCCAGATCCGTGGCTTCGATCACTATTTTCTCTATGCCCTCTATTCTTCCAAGTTCCTCAAAGATCTCCCTTGGCACAGTCCTGTAGAATATTGTCCTGAGAATGAGGCTGTCCCTGCTCTGATTTCTGCCATAAATCTCCTTCACGTAAGAACCGTACTTTTTCACGCACTCAAGAAGTGAGCTCATGACCTTGGAGAAATAACCTCTTGAGATATACAGGGTCGCCACCTGGTCTCCCATGAGGGGGGCCACGCCCGCCAGATTTGGGGAGGGCCTCAGCCTTTCCATAATCTCCTTCACTCCAGGTGTATTCTCGACAATCTTTATTGTATCATACACAGTCCTTCTGTTCACCTTGAAGGATTTCGCAACCTCGCTTATGGAGAGCTCTATGTCACTGATGTAGAATTTTCCATTGTTCACGGAAATGCCCCTCTCGTAAAGACCTTCAATGATCTTCCGCTTGATTGGGTGGTCTTTGAAGTACTCTTCCAGGATGAGAAGCATTAGAGGATTGATTTATTCAAGATATAAAAATATGAATGGTTGATGTTACGGGGAAAAGTATTTCTCTTTGACCACAGAAACATCATCCGGAACTTTCTCGTCTTCCGACACTTCATAAACTTCCGGAGGCGCATCAGCTAACTTCATCTCAAGGCTCATCAGCTTCCCTTTTCTGAAGAAGTCGATTTTAACGCTGTCGCCGGTTGAATAATCCGAAAACGAATCCAGCTGTATTCTCTTGAAATTCTCCCTTATTTCCTTGAGGTACCTGTCACCAAACTTGTACCCGTCAACCGCCACAAGCTCATCTCCGGGATTTATCCCGGCCTGGTATGCAGGGTATCCCTCAAGAACAAACTCCACACTGCCGCTTCCGGACTTCACGCCTATTCCAAGGAATGGCTTCTCCTTTACCTCCTTGTCATCAACCTTCTTGTATCCTGGTTTGAGGGTGACGCCGATCTTCTTGAGTTCCGCGGAAAAATCAATATGGCCCGGGTTTCTGATGTACTTCTCAAAGAATTCCTCAAAATCTTCGCCGGTCACATCATTGATTGTTGAAATCACGTCCTTCTCTGTGTAACCCTTGCCATCCTTGTTGTATTTGTCCATGAGGCTCCTGTAGACATCGTCCAGCGACCTTGTCCCCTGAGTTACCTCAATTATCTTTGTATTGAGCAGGAAGCCCAGCAATTCACCCTTCAGGTAGTAGGAGATGTAGTTGTTGATGTTGTTGGGTGTAGGCTGGTACAGCTTAATCCAGGTGTCAAAAGAAGACTCATAAGCAGAGGTGACCCTGGATCCCGGTGATAGGTCATGGAACCGCATGTTTTCGGCCAGGTCCTTGAGATACTCCTTTCTGTCAATAAGCCCTGTCCTCATCAGAACAAGCCCTGCATAGTAGTTTGTGAAACCCTCCGCCATCCAGAGCATGTTTGTGTATGTTTCCTCCTTGTAATTGAATGGGCCAAGTTCCACTGGCCTTATGCGTTTCACATTCCACAGGTGGAAATACTCGTGGGCCGTAACCGAAAGGAATGTTCTGTGGTACTTCGATTCCGGATAGAAAACAAAGTTGTCAACATCTATTGTGGTGGAATTCAGATGTTCAAGCCCACCCATCACTTCTCCCCTGCCTGAGAAGAGGTGATAGATAAAGACGTACCTCTTGTATGGAAGTTTTCCGAATATTTTCAGGAAACCCTCGACTATCTTCCTGACATCATTCTTGACTTTTGCCTCGTCCTCGTTTCCCTGGCCGTAAAGGACAATTTCATGCTCCTTTCCATCCACGTCAAAAAACAGGCTCCTGTGTGTGCCTATTTCAATGGGCGAGTCCGCAAGTATGTCGTAATTCACAGCACGATACCTGTTGTCATCTAGCTTTTCAAGTCCTGTTGAAACTTTCCACCCTTTCTTTGGCTTGATAAGAAGTTCAACAGACTGGTCCTTGTAGCCCTCCAGGTAAAGAAAAACATTTATCCCGTTGATATAGGCATGGGTTGAGTCCACATGGCTGGTGTGCACACTGAGCTCATTCGCATAATACTGGTAACTTATGCTTACCTTGTGCACATCCTGGGTGTTGATTTTCCAGGTTGTCTTGTCCTTTTTGGACACTTCCAGAGTCCTGTTTCCCGCTTTGGCCTGGAAGTTTCTTACAAATCTTGAAAAATCTGCTATCTCATAGGCTCCAGGAGCCCATGTTGGGAAAGTGGCAAGCAGTTTATCCTCGTTGAAATCTTCAATGTTGAGTGTTATGTCCACAAAGTGAGTCTGAGGGTTCTCCATTTCCAAAATATACTGCAGCTTCATTTTGTATTCAATTTGGTGTTAGTATGAACCGTAATTAAATATTTGTGTGAAACAGGTTAGAAGTGCATGTTGGGTTCAGTCGTATGAGCGGTCTTCCCTGTAGTTATGGTAATTCATATAGGTCTCGCCGCGCTGGGAAAGTGTGTTTTCAGAGGACATGGCAACTCCCAGGTTTCCATAGTATTTCTTTATCTTTTCCTCAACGGGGAGATACATTTGCAGGGCTTCGACCACGTCAGTCTTTTCGATGAGCTTGTTTCCCTTTGACACTGCGATATCTCCGGATGCGCGTATCAAGCCGCCCAGTTCCCTGAGACGCAATGTGAGTGACTTGTCCTTGTGATCGATCTCTCTGGCTCTTCTAAGGCCTTCTTCTATGATGATTTCGGCACCTTCCAGAACCATGTGGGGTATCTTTCCATCGGATATTATCTCCTGGGAGATGAACTGTAAGTATTTGATCCTGTTTTCCTTGTTGTCAGGCATCGCAACTTCCATGAGCATTTCATACCCGCTTCCTACAATTCTGGACCTCAACGGGCTGAGAATATACTGGAGATCCTGGATGTTGCATGCTGCAACCAGTATGAACTCCGCTGGGACCTTGTCAACCCTGACACTTGCACCCGCACTCTGCGGATTTCTGCCAGTGATAGGGAAGCTCCTTTCCTGCATTGCTGTTAGTATGAACCTCTGCAGATTTCCCAGATGGGTGATCTCGTCAATGAACAGGACTCCTTCATGGGCTTCGTGAACAGCTCCGGATATAACCCTCTCGTATGGGAGGGTCCCAAGTTGTGGATGGCCTCCATATGGGTCATGCCTTACATCGCCAAGGAGTTCGGTTTCACTTGCACCGGTGGCCAGGACGAAAGGATTTCTGTCAATGGGGATGATGACCTTGCTGGGGCTCTTCTTCTCCATCTTTCTCCTTCTTTCCAGCGTCTTTTCATCAAGGACCCTGATCCTGTCTCCGTATTTCTCATAGACAATGACCTCTTCCTTGTCCCCAACCCTTCTGGTTGAGGTGACTTTTTCCGTGTTGTTTGGAACACCGAAGGCGGCCCCAATCACATTGAAGACATCACCAAAAGGTCCCTGTGTGGTGGTCTGTATCTTCTGGTTATTGCAGTTCGGGCATACCGCATCAGTCGGAGGCGAGTAAAATCCGCATCTCTGGCACCTGTAGCCCAGCCTCTCGGTGA
>JBJKSX010000012.1:0-26087 GCA_046703545.1 Thermoplasmataceae archaeon
AAGACATCACCAAAAGGTCCCTGTGTGGTGGTCTGTATCTTCTGGTTATTGCAGTTCGGGCATACCGCATCAGTCGGAGGCGAGTAAAATCCGCATCTCTGGCACCTGTAGCCCAGCCTCTCGGTGACATTTGTGGGAGCATCCCTTGGATCAATGAATTCTCCTTCTACAAGGTTCTGCTCTTCCTTTTCCCGTATGATCTGGTCCTTGTTCTTGATTTCAATGAATGGGCGTTCAGGATACTGGGGGTTGTGTACCACCCGTATCTCCTGTTCCGGCCTTGGCAGGTAAAATGACATTGCCTGGGCAATCATTGATTTGCCAACCCCAGGGGGTCCCACCAGCAGTAGATGGCGGCGTTGCTTGGCCGCGATCTGGGCCATTCGCACCGCCTCATCCTGACCAATAACTCTGTCTAATGGATTCTTTGGAATAGAAATATGGGATGTATCTGGTGCATCCCGGTAATTTTCGTTTATGAACGCCTCTCCCATGAGATAACCCTTATTTCCGTGGGTTTCTTGGTTATGTGACCAAGCTTTGCCCCGTAAATGTTCTTTACACCCTGCTTGAAGGCAACATCAACAAGACGCTGAGAAATGACCCCACCTGTTATTATGGTGTCTCCATCCTTGGATTGCTGGATTTTTTCCACAGCCTCTGAAACCTGATATGAACCAATCATGTCCCCCTCTTTGTTGTACAGTTCAGTCATCTTGTCTTTGGAAAGTGAAGTGCCTCTCCTCTCTATGGATCTGGGATTCGAGAGGTCAACCTTGCCCGGGATCTCTTCTGGCTCCTCCTCAACAACAGGTTCAGGTTCCTTTGCAGGTTTCTCCTGAATGTTGCGGTCAGGTTTCCTGTCTCTTTCAACGGATGGTTTTTGTGTCCGGACCTCAACAATTTCCCTCACCTCTTCGGTGCCTCTCTTCTGCTGTTTATGGCCCGAAAGTGCTGCTTCAGCATTCGTCTTCTCGTTAAGCTCCTTGAGCTCCTCGGACATTCCCCTCATTGAAAGGTACTGCTCCACAGGAGTCTTGTATCTCAGAGCCTTGACAATCTGCTTGTAAGTGAGTTCCTCCACCTCAGTTCCAGGGGGTGCCCTTGCAACAAAATCAATTTCTGCCACCTGGAGCATCTCCTTGAGAATGAGGTCTCCACCCCTGTCGCCGTCGAGGAATACTGTGACAGTCCTCTCCTTGGAAAGTCTCTGCACCGTCTTTGGAATGCTTGTTCCCTGAACAGCTATGGTGTTCTTTATGCCATATCTCAGGAGGTTGAGTATATCACTCCTTCCTTCTACAACAATGATTGAATCAGAATCCTTGACCGATGGGCCTGCAGGAAGCTTGTCTTCACCGTAAGTGATGATTTCTCCCTTCTCGACCTCTTCGCGGACAGAGGCAACAATGCTTTCACTGACACTCTTTCCGCTTTCGCTCATCTTCTTGTAGAGGTGTTCGGCCCTTTCCACAATCTTGTGCCTTTTCTGTATTCTGACATCCTCAATGGACTCAACTTCGACCTTGGCCTTGCAAGGGCCAATCCTGTCTATTGTTTCCAGAGAAGCTGCGAGAATTGAGCTCTCCACTTGATCTAGACCTGAAGGTATCTGTACAGAACCATCTGTGCGTCCCTTCTTGCTGTCGATTTCGACTTCGATTCTACCGATTTTACCGCTTTTTTGAAGGTCTCTTAGGTCAAGTTCATCGCCGAGGAGTCCTTCGGTCTGACCGAATATGGCTCCTACTACGTCGGGTTTTTCAACCACCCCGTCCGTGGATATTTTTGCTTTGATTAGGTATTTTGTTAAATTTGGATCTACATTCACTGTAATCACCTGAATAAAGTCCAATGGAGATAATTGGAGAAATTTTTATTTTCCTATTAATCACCATCGGAATTGAATTATATGATGCTATATAACACATTCGATGTTGCAACCAGTCCAGCAGGCTATAGAGGATTAGTTCCCTGACAGTTTTTTTTGTTGATAAACTTAAATATGGTTTAAGTATTGACTTATGGTTTATGATAAGGTTTGGAATAGCTGGAATTCCCCTCACCAGCAAGGGGAGAACCTTTATAGAATCTGTTGAAGACGCTCATAATCTTGGATTAAACGCTCTCGAAGTCCAGCTTCTCAGGGTCAATGTCGAGGAGAGCCCTGCTCTAGACTATGCTGGAGCCACTCCCAGGGATATAGAATCTTCAATCATAGTGGACGTTCTGAGGCAGGATGAACAGGGCAATTACAGGGGAATAGGAATTGATACCGTCATAGAAGAGGATGACATCGTTCAGGAACTCTTCTGGAATATGGCCAGAAATTACGAAGACCTGATAGACGGCGGAAAGCTTGCGAAAGAACTGGATGTCAAACTTTCAATGCATGCACCTTACTACATGGAGCTTCTCCAGGAAGACGAAATGGGAGACAAGTCCTACAACCACCTGAAATGGACTCTTATGATAGGCAAGGCCATGATGGCCCACCGTGTGGTTACCCACACCGGCTTTTACAGCGGAAACAAGAAAGACAGCCTCAAGAAAGCGGCTGACATATATGGGGACATTTCCAGTAAGTATTCCCCCGATGATGGATACCCATACATAGGGGTCGAAACCACAGGGAAAGAGGAAATTTTTGGAACGGTCCCGGAATTAATGTCGCTCGCCAAGAAAGTCAAGGATATTGAACCGATCCTCAATTTTCCTCACGTTCACTCCGTAAACGGCGGTTCACTCATAGAAGTCAAAGATTTTGATGCAGTGATAAGTGAGTTCTCAAAATTTGCAAAGGGAGACCTATACACAGAATTTGCAGGTGTTGAATATCAGGAACACAGTGAAGACAAGCTAACTGCAATCAAGCACGGAGACCTGAAATTTGAAACACTTGCAGAGGCACTTGTGGATTACAATTCAGACATGACCATTATATCAAGTTCTCCTTTACTGGAGCACGATGCCCAGTACATGAATCTCATATATCTCAGGGCATTGTCAAAGAAGTTCCAGAAAAAAGCTGCAACAGCCAAAAAGGCTGTAGCGTGAGGTGAATAAATGGCAAGAAAGTATCCGGTCAAGAAAGGAGTAGACACATCTTCTGATGCACTTCTCCAGAAAGTAAAGGCATTCACTGGAAATGGTTCCATAGAGAACGAGCGTGTACTCTGTTCAATACCAGGCCTCAAGAAGATTGAGTTTTACAATGAAGGCAAGTTTCTCATGGTTGAAACAGAAACAGACCCATCAAGCACAAACCCCATGGAGACAGTCAAACAATTCAACAACCTGATTGAAGAAGTTACCGGCTTCAACTCAAAGGAAAGAAAGAAGAGATTGTCCAAGGTTTGAGTTTAATTTTATGCAATAGGGTTCATCGATTCTTTCCGATACCTCTTAGGCTTTAAGCAGTTGCGTTGTTGTTTTTTCACTCACTGCATGTCCTGATAAAATGGGTTCAATATCATTTTGCATGAAGAAAGGAACTGTGAACTCACAAATGAGATGTAACAAAGTGGAATAAAGAGAAAAAATATCTTAAAAAAAGGGTTATGACTTTCCAAGTAAGAGGATTACTTGTACTTGATCTTGCTCGAGGCTCTAAAGACAAATTTCTTCTTTGAAGGAACCTCAATTATCTTCTTAGTCTGTGGGTTCCTTGCCTTTCTGGCCTGCTGTGTTTTCCTCTCGAAGATACCAAATCCTGCAAGGTTTATCTTGCTGTTTCTGTCTGCTTCGGAGACAACAGTGTCCAGGAAGGTCTTGATCACGTTTCTCGCGACCTTCTGGGTTGTGCCAGTCTTTTTAGATACTGTCTTAGAGAGCTCACTAATTCCTACCATGTATTCCCTCCGATATGATAATATAGTTGGATCTATTAAAATATTTGGATTGCACTATTTCTGCAAATGAGAAATTGTTGACTTCCCGGGTATTCCGATTTTATCATAAAAAAATAGAAATATTAAAATTGTAATTTTTTGTATTTATTTGTTATGCTTTTGGCATATTATACCCTGAAAAACAGTAATTACCTAGTCTTTTCCATAATCTAGATTTTGGTGGTTCAAAGCGGAAAAACAACACAATGCGGGACCTACCTCAGATGTTTGCCAGGCATGAAATTGCAGAATTGGTCTGCAATCGAAGCAGTTGGTCGAAGAATTAAATACACTCTTTTGATTGAAGTTCCTGTGAAGTTAATAGAGAACTGGTTTTCGGAAAGATATTCGGATAATCTGCAACTTTCATTCAGGGTGAAGGACCAACTTCTCTCAGTGAGGACTGACTACCAGAGGATTGACGTGTTTGACACTTATGACTTTGGCAAGCTTCTCACTATTGATGGAACAGTCCAGCTGACGGAACGGGATGAATTTGTGTATCATGAAATGATAACAATGGTCCCCTACTATCTTGCAGGGAAGGCCCCAAAGAAAGCACTTGTCATCGGAGGAGGAGATGGAGGGACAGCAGGGCAACTCCTTAAAATCGGGTTTGATGAAATAGTCAATGTGGAGATTGATACCCAGGTTGTGGAGGTGTGCAAGAAGCATTTCCCTGAAATCTACAGTTCCTTCAACGACAAGAGGGTCGACCTGAGAATTGAGGATGGAGTTAAGTACATCAAATCAACCAAGGAGAAGTACGATCTTGTCATAGTGGATTCCACCGATCCAGTCGGGCCGGCTGAAGGGCTGTTCAATGAAGAATTCTACAAATCCATCCAGAAAGTGCTGAGTGAAACCGGCATAGTGGTTACCCAGTCCGGGTCTCCGTTCTACCAGCCTAACGCCCTTCAGATGGCATACAGTGGAATGTCGAAAGTTTTCAAGACTGTGAGGCCATACACGGCTTTCATCCCCACATATCCAAGCGGTTTCTGGTCATTCACGATGGGCCTGGATTATGAGCCTGTTGTTAGGGCCGGAGATGTAAAATCAGGGAAATATTTCAACAGGGAGGTCCTTGAAGGTGCGTTCAAGCTGCCTCAATTTGTAAGGGACCTCCTGTAGAGGCCATTTTTATATTTGTGCCAGGTTCAAGAAAGCTACTTGACCTTCCATTTATTCATAACTTCGTGAAGCTCTGTTTCAAACTTCGGGCCCAGGCTGTGGGAAATTTTCTGGAGTTCACGGAGGTTCTTCAAAAAGCTGTGCTTGCTTGAGCTCTTTATGAGTTCGTTGAACTTCTTGGTGTCATTTGTCACTTTGACGAAGTAGTATGCAAATGTGCCTGCCAGAATTATGCCGAGGGCAAAAACCCAGTATTCCCAGGCACCGAGCACAATGAGGCTGAAGCCGGAATCCATCACCGCGAAATTCTTGATGATGAGGTCATTCACGGTTATTATCAGGAGAACCACTCCCAGTGCCAGAAGTACAAGGTAAAGAATTGATTGATATTCTCGCCATGAAGATGCCATTTTACGTCATTTCATAAGTCCGAGTTATTTAATTTCATCGGTATGGACTCAGCTGAACTTCAGTTTCATTCCCTACTCTTCAGGAATTCAATCATCTCTGCCAGAGCGCGACTCCTGTGGGATATTCTGCTTTTCTCAGCCAGGGTCATTTCAGCCAGCGTCCTGTCATGCCCTTTGGGCACGAATACGGGATCGAATCCGAACCCCTGAGTTCCAGAGATTCTCTCAGATATTGTTCCAAAAAGTGTGCCTTCAAACTGGTGGCACCTCTCATTCACGCAGTAAGTAATCACGGTCAGGAACCTGGCATTTCTTCCCTTGCCTTTGAGAAGGTTAAGTATGCCCTCATTTCCAATTGTTGATGCAACGTATGATGAATAGGGCCCTGGAAAGCCATTTAGGGAATCAATGTAAAGGCCCGTGTCTTCAAGGAAGAAATCATCCTTAATCTTCGCAGAAAGCCTCCTGGCACTGTCAATGGATATTTCAGCGGTGCTGTTTCCCTGTATTTCCACGTATTGGGCCTTTTCCCACTGGATCTCCAGTCCTGCCCTTTCCATGAAATCCTTGACTTCCCTGAATTTGTGTTCATTGCTGGTAACGAATAGCGTCAAACGTACCTTCTCCTACTTTCCAGTTCAGCTACAGTCTCAAAAACCCGGAGTGAACTTTCATAGTTTCCAGTGTAACCTTCCCTGAATTTTGCCAGAAGCCCCTCTGAGTCTTTTGAAAGTGCACCGATTGATTCATTGAAAAGGAAAAGGTCAACTGCCATGTCTTCGGTTTCAGAGTCTGCTTTGCCCATGCTCATGTCTATCAGGTATGGTCTCCCATCATCCCCTATGATCACGTTTGACGCAGTCAGGTCGCCGTGTGTGATACCCATGGAATGAAGAGACCCAACGTATTTGCCGATAAGGTTCATGACCTGATATCCATCTCCTGAGCCCGTCAAGAAGTTTCTCAGTGTGTGGCCCGTTATCCTTTCGTAAATGGCTGAAAACTTCTCTGTATCGACATCATAAACAGCAGGAACTGGAATTCCCCTGTCCCTTGATTTCAGAAGCAGGCTAACTTCATTCCTTAGCCGCTCTGTCCGGATTGCCCTGTCAAGGTTCGGGTTCCTGTATGTCTTTGGTATGCGCATCTTGATGGCCGAGCTCCTTTCCCAGTAATTGTCAAACTGTATGATGGATTCAGCTCCCAGGTTCTCTGGCACTTTGTCCCCAGTGCTTCCGATCCACGGGGCGTCAACCTGGTCAATTCTGAACCGCTGGTCTACCGTGGCTTCCTCAAGGCCGATTCTGTAGCCACTCTTGTGCATCATCATCCCCGCCTGGGCGATCATAGCTCCGTTGTCCATGCAGTACTCATCGGCTGTTAGGTAGGACTTCACCTTGAGGTTCAGTGACATCTCGGAAAGCATTTCCCTTAGTCTCTGGTTCTTTGCGACTCCTCCGGCAAGAAGTATCTCACTCTTTGAAGTCTGGTGAAGGCCCCGTTCTAGGACCTCCAGAAGCATTGCAAATGAATACTCCTGGACACTGAAGCACACATCCTCCGGGCTCTCCCCTTTTCGGAGGTATTCCTTTGCTGCTGTGTAAATGCCTGAAAACGAAGTGTCCATGCCCTTGACAGAATACGGCAGATCAAGGAGTTTGCTTCCCTGCCTGGCGAGCCGCTCTATTTCAGGGCCTCCTGGAAATGGAAAGCCAAGGTCCCTGCCCAGTTTGTCCAGAAGGTTGCCCAGGCCTATGTCCATGGTTTCCCCGAGCACTCTATAGCGTCCTTCTGAGTGGGAAATTATCTGGGTGTTGCCTCCAGAAACATATAGCATTATCGGATCCACGGCACCAGTTACTTTTCTGCCGATCTCAACGTGTCCCAGTGGGTGGTTCACCCCTATTATGGGTTTTCCGCTTTTCAGCGACAGTGTTCTTGCGGCCGTTGCGGCTACCCGCAAACAGGGTCCGAGTCCCGGCCCTCTCGAGTAGGTTATGAGGTCCACCTCTGCCAAACTCAATCCAGCATCATGGAGGGCTCTTGCAATAACTGGGTTGATGTTCTCGGCGTGATGAAGCGCAGCTTCCCGGGGGTGGATCCCACCGTTGGGGTTGTGATAGGTCCTGGAGCAGTTGCTGAGGATCTGATTCTCATCAACTATTCCACAACTGACTGTATGCGCCGTTCCTTCTATTCCCAGTGTTATCAATTTGACAATTGTCTGATTAATCGCCCGTATTTAAGTGTAAATTATAAAGGGCAATGCAGAAACACTGAAAGACAATTCAGTGCTGCCATCACTGAACTATGCAGGGGCTGGTACGAGGGATTCAGGAAAAACAGCTTTACCGGGGAATTTTTATTAACGAGATAGGCATAAGCAAGAACCTAATTCAGGTTAGCATTACAGTAAAAAGAGAGGTAATCATGGCAAACTCTGTTGCAATTATTGCTGATTCAAAAAGCGGAAAAACATACAAGAAGGAAGTAACCCCGGAAAATCTCAACTCCCTCGTTGGAAGAAAGATTGGGGATGAAGTGGATGGGATATTCTTTGAACTCCCTGGCTACAGGCTGAAGATAACCGGCGGGAGCACCAATGACGGTTTTGCAATGAAGAAAGATCTTCAGATTGCAGGAAGGAAAAGGATCCTGAGAATTTACAACAAGGGAAAGAGGGCCAAGGACGGATACAGGAAAAGAGTCACATTCCGTGGTTCTGTAATAGGGGCAGATGTGTCTCAGTTGAATCTTCAGGTTACTCAATACGGGCCTGAGCCACTGGATGCTCCTGCACCAGAGGCTAAGGAAGAGAAGAAGGAATAAAATGGCAAAACTTCCACAGCCATCTGTCAATATTGGCATGGTAGGCCATGTTGACCATGGAAAGAGCACACTGACCAGAGCTCTGACAGGAACCAAGACCGATATACACTCTGAGGAAATCAAGAGGGGCATTTCAATAAAGCTTGGTTACGCGGAGACTCCTATTTACAAATGCGAGAACGGAGATGGAGAGGAAGTTTTCAGCAGGGAAAAGTCAGGTGAATCCTGCAAGTTGGAGAGGGTAGTTTCGTTTGTGGATGCCCCCGGCCACGAAACACTCATGGCCACAATGCTTTCAGGCTCATCCATTATGAACGGTGCCCTTCTTGTGATAGCTGCCAATGAGAAATGCCCTCAGCCGCAAACCAGGGAACACCTCATTGCCCTTGACATTATGGGCATAAAGAATATTATAGTGGTTCAAAATAAAATAGACCTTGTGACAAGGGAGAGGGCCCTGGAGAGTTACAAGGAAATTAAGGAATTCTTGAAGGGGAGTGTTGCAGAAGATTCCCCTGTTATTCCGGTAAGTGCATATCACAATTCAAATATAGATGCCCTTTTCGGGGCTATTGAGCGGATTATACCAACTCCTGAATTTGATCCTTCAGCCCCACCAAGAATGTATGTGGCACGTTCGTTCGATGTCAACAGGCCCGGCTGCCTGCCACTCGATCTCAAAGGCGGAGTCATAGGGGGTTCACTTGTCGAAGGCGAACTCAAGATTGGAGACGAGATTGAAATAGTTCCAGGCTTGCAGACAGGCAAAGGGGGAAAGCAGGTTTGGGAGAATGTTGTCACCTCCATCACCACACTGATGGCCGGCAAAAGCACATACGATAAGATCAGGCCAGGAGGATTGGCTGCTGTGGGAACAACACTTGATCCTTACCTTACAAAGGGAGATTCTCTTACGGGCCGGATAGTGGGCAAAGTTGGACAGGTTCCGCCCACCATCTTTTCACTTACAATTGATTCCCACCTTCTGAAGCGGGTTGTCGGGTTTCAGGAAGAACAGAAAGTCGATCCAATAAGGTCCAAGGAAAACCTCATGCTTACTGTTGGAACATCAAACACAGTTGGTCTGGTGAACAACGTTAAGGACGGAAAGGTGGAAATCAGCCTCAAATATCCTGTTGCCGCTTTCGAGGGAGAAAGGGTTGCAGTGGGAAGGCGCATTTCAAACCGCTGGAGACTCATAGGTTACGGAAACATAGTTTCAATCTAGTTTTTTCTGGACCCATAATCACATTTTTCTCTGACGGGGCATCCTGTGCAGATGGGCTTGACCCTGCAAAATTCCTTGGCAAGCTCCACAAACATTCCATGGAAATTCTTCATCGCTCGAAGATCCCCGTTGAAGCTATCATCCATGAATTGCTTGACACCGCTGACAGTCGAGCATCCCTTTATGCCAATTCTCTCCAGGACTCTTATTGTGTACCTGTCCACCACAAATTCCGGCTTGTCCAGTACATAAAGCAGAATGCAGTCCATTGTCTCCTGCCCAATTCCCTTCTGTGAAGACAGGAATTCCTTAAGGCCATCTGGCTCCTGTTCCTTCATCTTGCCGATGCTGCCATATTTTTCCAGGATTGCTGCTGAAATTCCAACAAGCCTGGAAGACTTCTGCCTGAAAAATCCCGAACTTCTGATGATTGGGCCAAGTGTGTCGGGGTCTGTCACAGCCAGAGTTTCAAGAGTGGTAATTCTGTGGGATTTCATGTTCTGGAGTGAAATTTCCACATTTCTCCACGCAGTGTTCTGGGTAAGAATAGCTCCAATTACCACTTCGTCAGGCGTCTCAGCAGGCCACCATCCAGTGTCCCCAAATCGTGAGTATAGAATTTCATAGAGCTTGTCTGCCGAAATCTGCAACAGACTCCCGATCAAAGTATTGTAGATTATTGTTTCTGCCGATATTCGACAACATCATTCCGAAAGTAGTCATATTATGACGAGTTAGTTATGAACAATATGCATTATTAGAAAAATGTTATAAATTAACTTTCAATTCTGAACATATGAGTGAATTTGACGCCATTGTCGTTGGCGCAGGTCCTGCAGGCTCCGCGGCAGCCATTAGGTTGGCTTCCAAAGAACAGAATGTACTGCTCGTGGAGAAATCGGACCCACCGGGAAGCAAGAATGTTTCCGGAGGCGTCCTCTGGGGACATGATCTGACCAATGTGATACCTGACTGGGAAAAGACAGCTCCTGTGGAGAGATTCGTCGGAACCAAATCTGTTGCCTTCCTGACAAAGGAGTCAAAGATAGGTATAGATTTCAGCACGAAGAAATTCGAGAACCAGAAGACAGGATACACAGTTCTCAGGACTAAATTTGACCAGTACCTAGCGAAGAAGGCAAAGGATTCAGGGGCAATGGTTGCAAGTGGAATTACCGTTGATAAGCTTGCCTTTGACAATGAAAAAGTCATAGGAATTGAGCAGAACGGCGATGTTATAACTGCTGACACTGTAATACTTGCCGAAGGCGCTAACCCCAGGGTTGCAATTGAATCTGGCCTGAGGAAGCCCCTGAATGATCACGACACTGCAATCGGCGTGAAAGAAGTCATCAAGCTCACAGAACCCATAATCAATGACAGGTTCAATCTCACAGGAAAATCAGGTTTTGCTTGTGAATATGTCCTGGGATTCCTCGAAGGTGGAGTCCATGCCGGAGGTTTCCTGTATACAAACAAGGACAGCATATCTCTTGGGGCTGTCATATCAATGAAGTCGCTCAGGCAGAACAACCAGACCTACTCCTTTGACATTATTGAACAGTTCAAGGAACATCCCTTCATTGCCCCTCTCATAGAAGGGGGCCGGGTGGAGGAATACAGTGCACACCTTGTGGTTGAAGGGGGGCTGCAGTCCGTGCCAAAGCTGTATGGAGACGGGTTTATGGTGGCCGGAGATGGCGCCGGTTTCTCATTCAGCAACGGAATGGTGCTGCAGGGAATGAATTACGCCATTGCTTCTGGCATTCAGGCAGCAGACACATTTATAGACGCCAAGAACAGCGGAGATTATTCTTCCAATGCATTGTCCAAATACAAATCAAGACTCAAGGAAAGCTATGTCCTAAGAGACCTGCACACGTTCAACGGGATATCTGAGCTGACGTGGAGCCCATTCATGCATGAGAAATTGCCAGAAGTTCTGGAAAACACAATGCTGGGGCTTTTCATGGAAGAGGGAGTCCCAAAGAAGCACATGTCAAAGATCCTTAGGGAATCCATGGCCAAATCAGGCCTATCTACCTCTGAAATGCTACTTCAGGGATACAGAATGATGAGGAGGATGTAATATGAAAATTGAAGAAAGGCTGTCACTCCTGAACTACAAGATCGACAAGAGCTATGAGCACATAACTGTGAATCCGGACATCTGCGAAACCTGCCCGGACCACTTCTGCACCTTTGCGTGCCCTGCAAAGTGCTATAGCCTCATCGAGGGAAAACTCAACTTCAAGTATGAGGACTGCGTGGAATGCGGAACATGCTCGGTAGCCTGTTCTCACGGTAGTGTCACCTGGACAAATGTGAAAGGTGGCCACGGAGTGAAATACAAGTTCGGGTGAACAAGATGACACTGGAAATTATCGTTATGGTTAAGCAGGTTCCTGACAGCCAGGAAGTGGAGATCGATCCTGTTACCAAGACACTGAACAGGATGAAGGCAAGAAATGTCCTCAATGTTGCTGATGACAATGCCCTCGAAGCTGCTCTCAGGATAAAGGACAAGACAGACGCGAATATCACGATCATCTCAATGGGTCCGCCTATGGCTGAAACTGCACTCATTGAATGCATGGCCAAGGGTGCTGACAGAGCCGTACTGGTCAGCGACAGGGCGTTCGCAGGCGCGGATACCTATCCAACTGGCCTGACTCTTGCAGCAACCATCACCAAGCTTGGAGGTTATGACATAATATTTGCTGGAGAGGAAACCTCTGATTCCAGCACAGGGCATATTGGACCAGGAGTCGCTGAATTCCTCGGAATTGAGCAGATCACATACGCAAGTGCGGTGGATTTTGAGAAGGGATTTGTCATAGGTGAGAGGGAACTGGAAGATGGAGTTGAAGTTGTGAAGGCAAAGCCCCCAGTGCTCATCACAATTCTGCTAGGTGCAAACAACCCAAGGAACCAGACTCTGAGGAGGAAGATAGATGCAATGAAGAAAGGCATTGAAGTCTGGAATCTTGAAAAACTGGACATTCCACCGGAATGGGTCGGCCTCAAGGGTTCTCCAACCATTGTCAGGGGAATGAAGACAATCAAGGAAAAGGAAAGGGCATCTAAGGAAATCACTCTGGACACCATAGGAGACATGCTCAAGGAAATGGCAGAAAACAAGGTTCTCTTCAAGGAGGAGGCTGAGTAGTATGACCGGACTCATTAATGCAGTGCCAATTGAAAATCCAGAGGATTACAGAAATGTCTTCGTTTATCTGGAAACGAGAGGTGGTAGCATCCTCAAGTCTTCCGCAGAAATGATTGGAATAGGAAAGGAAGTCGCCCACAAAGTTAATGAAAAGCTTGTTTGCGTCCTGATTGGCGATGACCTCAAGGCTATGTCCAAAGAAGCAGCAGCATTTGGATGTGACAAGGTAATAGGTGCCGAATCTCCGGACCTGAAGGACTTCAAGACCATGCCATACGCAGAATACGTGGCGGAATTTATTGCAGAGGAGAAGCCAAACATCTTTCTGCTAGCAGCCACCCACAACGGAAGGGACCTCGCATCAAGGGTGGCAGTCAAGTCCAAAACTGGAGTTACAGCTGACTGCACTGTCATTGACATTGATGAGAATGACAGGACACTTCTTGCAAACAGGCCTGTTTATGGGGAGAGCACCCTGGCAGAGATTCTGTGCAGAAAACACAGGCCACAGATGGCAACAGCAAGGCCAGGAGTCTTCAGCATTCCTGAGAAAGTTGAGAACAACGCCTGTGAAATTGACATAAGGAAGGTCGAGGTGGATCCATCACTCATAAGGAAGGAAATCGTTGAATTCAGGCCAAAATCAGGATTTGACATCACATCCGCGGACGTGGTTGTTTCCGGCGGGCTCGGACTGGGAGGCCCCAAAGGCTTCAAGCTCCTCGAGGAACTGGCAAACGAACTGGGCGGAGTGGTTGGTTCATCTAGGCCGGCAGTGGATATGGGCTGGATTGAAAGGGACCATCAGGTTGGGCAGACCGGCAGAGTTGTCCGCCCAAGGATCTACATAGCCGCAGGAATTTCGGGAAAAGCCCAGCATATTGTGGGGATGAAGGCAAGCGACACAATCATTGCGATCAACAATGACCCCAATGCCGAGATTGCAAAGTACTCCGATTACTTCATAAACGAGGATCTTTACAAGGCTGTGCCGAAACTCATTGAAGAGATCAGGAAAATCAAAAAATAGGCATTCAGGAAACTGAATTCCTCAAATATTTATTATACCAAGATAACATTTTTATCTGCTTGAAAACAGTAGTTGTCCAGAAATTCCCCCGTAGCTCGGAAACCACCCTTAACCAGGTTTCCCAATACATGGAGGAATACGCACGCAAACATCCTGGAAGAGAGGTGTTTTTTGACGGTGACAGGTACGCTGTCTGCTACGTCAGGAGATAGCAACAGCCCTTGCAGGAAGTGTGACATTTTATCTGGGAAAACGAGATTGGCTTTGGCATGGTTACGAATAACTGTGGCATTATACAGGAAGGCAACATCAGGTTGAGGCCAGGGAGCCTGGAAGATGTTGCAACATCACTGCCCTGGTATTCAGACCCGGAAGTTCTCAGAGGATCAGAAGCAGTGTCGGAGCCCTACGATAAGGAGACTGTAACCAGGATGTACAGGTTCCTGATGGGCAACGGCGAATTCTACATCATTGAAAGCCTGGAAAATGGTAACTGGTGTGCCATAGGTGATGCATGCCTTATGAAGAATTCCACACCAATCGTTATCGGAAGCAGTGATCACAGGTCCATGGGCATTGGAACCAGGGTACTTTCAATGCTCATCAAGAGAGCAAAGGAACTTGGATGGAAAGAGATGAAAGTCAAGGGCATCTACTCCTACAACATGAAGTCCCTGAGGCTCTTCAGGTCTTTTGGGTTCAGGGAAACCATTAGGAAGGAAAGAAAGGATGGAATAGTCGAAATATCGCTTGCCCTGGACCTTTTGCATCAATAAAATAAAAAAATAGGGTTAAAGAGACTGTTCAAGCTGATATGCTTCTATCTCTTTTTTCATGGATTTCACAACTTCCGGGAGGCTAAGTACGGTCTGCTTGTTTTCCCTGTTTCTCACTGATACGGTGTTGGAACTTTCCTCCTTCTCACCCACCACTATGATGTAAGATGGCCTTTTTGCCCTTATGTTCTTGAGCTTCCTGTTCAATGTCTCGTTGCCGAGGTCAATGACAGAGCGTATTCCGCTTTCCGCGAGTTCCTTGTGAACCCTGCTGGCGTAATCCCCGAATTTCTCGCTGACAGGTACCACATATGCCTGAATTGGAGAAAGCCATGTGGGGAACTTGCCCGCAAAATGCTCAATAAGAATGGCCAGGAAACGTTCATAGGAGCCAAATATGGCGCGGTGAACCATCTGTATCCTCTCGTGCTTGCTTTCACTGTTTATATAGTAAAGGCCGAAGCTCCTTGGCAAGAAGAAGTCAACCTGAATGGTGGATAGCTGCCACATCCTCCCAAGTGCGTCCTTGATGTGGACATCTATCTTAGGGCCGTAGAAGGCAGCTTCTCCAGGGTATTCGGTATAGCTGATCTTCTCCTCGTCCAGTGCAGCCCTCAGCTGTTCTGTGGCTTCATCCCACGTTGAGAAGTCCGGCTTCAGGTCACTGGAGGAGCAGTTGGGGCAAGCAAATTCTTCCGAAAGTGATGTCTTCCTCGCCTCAACCTGTTCTCCGCAATTCTGGCATTTGTATGTTACGAGGTATTTCTCAGGTGCGCCTTTGTCAATGACACTCAGGTCAAAGGTGATGTCAGGGTCCCCAAGCACTTTGGAAAAGGCCTCCTTTACCATTGCCATGCATTTCTTGACCTCATCAACAATCTGATCCAGCATGAGAAATGCGTGGCCATCGTCCTGCGTGAACATTCTTGGCCTTGTGAGCCCACCAACTTCACCTGACTTCTCGTACCTGTAAACTGTGCCCGCCTCGAAATATTTCACGGGGAGTTCCTTGTAGCTTTTTGGTTCACGCGCAAATATTGCTATGTGCCCAGGGCAGTTCATTGGCTTCACGCCGTAACTATTTCCGTCCGGAAGCTTGAACAGGAACATGTCGTCCTTGTATTTCGCGAAATGTCCCGATGTCTTCCACAGGGTGTCCTTGAATATGTGTGGTGTTGCAACCTCTTCCCAGCCAAACCTCATGTTGAGCTTCTTCATGAATTCCGTCAACTCACGCTTGATGACCATTCCATTGGGAGTGTAGAATGGGAATCCGGGAGCC
This sequence comes from Thermoplasmataceae archaeon, assembly GCA_046703545.1. Taxonomy (GTDB): domain Archaea; phylum Thermoplasmatota; class Thermoplasmata; order Thermoplasmatales; family Thermoplasmataceae; genus JAJZOM01. Next base: position 15,749 of record JBJKSX010000012.1, read on the forward strand.
CATTCAGGATTGAACAATATGAGGTCCATTTCCTGTGCAATCTTTCTATGGTCTCTCTTGATTGCTTCCTCCCTGTTCTTGAGGAACTGCTTCATGGATTTGTCGTCTGGGAAAGCCGTGCCATAAATTCTTACCAGCATGGGCCTGCTTTCATCTGCCTTGTAATGCGTGCTTGCAATGGAAAGCAGCCTCAGTGATTTGATGAAGCCTGTTGATGGGACGTGAGGTCCCCTGCAGAAGTCAAAGAATTCTCCCTGCGTGTAATAGGTTGAACTGGAACCATCCTGAACGTTTTCATTGATCTTGTCTATCTTGTAAGGATTGGACTTGAATTTTTCGAGCAGCTCCTCCTTGGTGGCTGTCACCTTCTGGATTCGGAGGTTATTCGAAACAAGTTCTCTCATTTTGCCCTCAACTGCGGACAGCTCCTCCTGTGATATGGGCTTCATATCAATGTCGTAGTAGAAGCCATCGTCTGTGGGGGGCCCTGCATTGGGCTTGGCATCAGGGTAAATCGAAGCGACTGCCTGCGCAAGCAGGTGCGCGGCCGAGTGCCTCAGGATCTTGAGACCCCTCTCAGTCTGAGTGAACACCGGTTCCACAAAAACATCAGCAGTTGGAGTATCCCTCAGGTCCATTTCCACGCCATCCTGGAGGACGGCCACTGCTCCCTTAATACCGGCTTCCTTCAGAGATTCCTCGAAGGTTTTGTTGGCTTTCGCCATCAGTTTTTCAATCTCTGCCTGTGGCATCACCACGTTAAAATAAATATGTATTAAAAGGTTGAGAGAAACAAAACTTCCAAGAATGACTAAACTGAAAGCTGTTCCCGGCGCATCATTTCAACAATTGTGTCGATGTCAGGGGTGGCTGGCCTGTCGTCAACAAGCCTGCTGACATTATTGCGTATTCTTGACTTAAGGTCCTTTACAACTTCAGATACCGGATCTGGGATGAACTCCAGTGCCTGGGCTCCAAGGAGGTACTCGATGCCGATGATCCCCTCAAGGTTCTTGACAATCTCCGACAGCTTAAGTGCAGCATTTGCCCCCATGCTCACGTGGTCTTCCTGGTTTGCGCATGTGGGAATGGTGTCCGCAGATGATGGAGTGCAGAGAGTCTTGTTCCTGTTGCAGAGTGCTGCAGCAGTGTATTGGGGTATCATGTAGCCGGAATTGAACCCGCTTCTTTCCACAAGGAATGGAGGAAGCCCGCTGAGGTGTGTGTCAGTTATTCTGGCAAGCCTCCTCTCGATAATGTTTCCGAGATCCGTGAGGGCTATTGCAAGAAAATCGCAGGCAAATGCAACAGGCTCACCATGGAAGTTTCCAACGGAAACATATTCATCCTGGTTCACGAGGGGATTGTCTGTAACCGAATTGATCTCAACGGAGATCACGCTTTTCACATAGTCCAAAGTGTCAAGAACTGCACCATAGACCTGCGGGATGCATCTCAGGGAGTATGGGTCCTGAACTTTGTCCAGTCCAGCCTTCCTCACATTTTCGCTTCCTTTCAGCTTTCTCCTCATGGCTTCAGCCACAATCTTCTGCCCACGGTGCCCCCTTGCTTCAATGGCCCAGGATGTGAATGCCTTGTCTGTTCCCTTGAGTGCTTCAAATGACATGGCGGCAGAGTTCACTGCATTGTCAAAGAGCCTGTAAGACAGGGCAGTTTCAATGGCTAGAATTCCAGAAATGGTAGATGTACCGTTTATGAATGCAACCCCCTCCTTCTCACCGAAAGAATAGGTATCCATCCCGGATTTCCTGAGGTAATCTCCAGATGGGGTTGTCCCTTTTTCAGTCATGACCAGGCCTTCTCCCATCATGGCAAGGGCTATGTGGGCAAGTGGGGCCAGATCTCCGCTGGCGCCGACCGAACCAAATCGCGGGACTACGGGATGGATTCTCCTGTTTATCATGTCCGCAAGGTACTCTATGAGATTCCTGCTGACTCCGGAATAGCCCTTGCACAAGCTGTTCAGCCTTACGAGCATCATGGCCCTGACATGGACTTCTGGCAACATTTCACCATATCCGGAAGAATGGCTCCTGATGAGATTGGACTGGAGCTTTACAATATCCTTCTCATCCACATCCACATTCAGAAGGCTGCCAAAGCCCGTTGTAACTCCATACACCCTCTTGCCGGATGAAACAATCTTCATCAGGGACTTATGTGACGCTTCTATTTTCTTGAATGCTGCATCTGATACCCTGATTTCCTCATATTCTGCCGAGACAGAAAGCACCTGTTCGACTGTCAGGGAATCTCCATCTATAGTTATCATGACCTTCTAGGTAGACAAATTCAAGTTAAAATTCCTTGCCTGAAAAATATATTGTGTGGAAGATCTGGTCATCAGAACATTGAAGTGCAGCCAAGTTGCGCTTTTGTGATTTTGCGTTCCATTACAAATAAGATTTTGTAGAATTCTGAGCTATAGGGGTAATGTCTGATGGCGCAGTGATGAACAGAATTTACAGAATCAAAGACGAGGAAAAACCAGTAATCCCCAAATTCTCCACCGGTTTCATGGATACATCAGTGGACCCTTTTGAGGACTTTTTCCTTTTTTCCAATGGAAAATGGATCAAAGAACATGAGATTCCCGCTGAAAAATCATTCTGGGGGGCCTCCATGGAATTATCGGAGTGGAACAGGTACACCCTTGGGAAAATCCTCGAGGAAAGTGCATTCGGGAATTCCCAGTATGATCCAATAAAGGCCATGGTTGGAAGATTCTACATTTCCGCAATGGACACTGCAAGAATTGAGGAACTGAAATTCAAGCCCATTGAAAATCTCATGGGAAAGATAGGCTCCATGGGTTCAAAATCAGACATATTCGCTCTGGCATCTGAATTCCACAGGATGGGGATACCAATGCTCTTTTCCATCGATTCCGAGCCAGATGACAGAAACAGCGAGATATACGCACTGAGAATTTCACAGGGTGGCATATCGCTTCCGAACAGGGACTATTATATCGAGGACTCCTTTGAGCAGATCAGGCAATCATACAGGAAGCATGTTGCCAGAATGTTTTCACTTTATGGAATTCCAGATGACGAAGCCACAGAGAACTCAAACACCGTGTTTGCAATAGAACTGGAAATGGCAACGAACAGCCGTGCCCCGGTGGATCTCAGGGATCCCGAGAAGAACTACAACCGGGTTGAGAACAGTAACTTCGGCAAACTGTCTCCAGGGTCAAATTTCAAGTCCTATCTTGAGAATGTTGATCTCTCCGGGTTGCCGTACCTGATTGCGGGACAGCCAGAATATTTTGAAAGCCTGTCCAGAATAATTGATGATTTCACCCTTGAGCAGTGGAAGATATACATGAAATGGAAATTGCTCCATTTCTCATCCAGTTTCCTCCACCAGGAAGTTGAACTGGAAACTTTCGACTTCTACAACAGGAAACTTTTCGGGCAGAAAAAGCCTGACAAAAGATGGAAAACGGCAGTGGCTGTGACAGACATGTGCCTCGGCGAAGCCCTGGGAAAGCTGTATGTTGAGAAGGAGTTTGGGGAGGAATCCAGGAAGAAAGTCGAGACCATGGTGGACGACCTCAAGGAAGTTTTTGCCCAGAGGCTGAAGAAACTGAAATGGATGACCGACAAGACCCGGGATCAGGCACTGGCAAAATTCAGCAGGTTCAGGACAAAAATAGGCCACCCATCGAAATTCATTGATTATTCCTCCATCAAAATAGAGGAAGATGACTATTTCGGAAATGTCCTGAGGACGAATGAATTCGAGTTCGACAGGGAAATGAAGAGAGTGGGCAAGCCGGTTGACCGGGAACTGTGGTACATGACTCCTCCCACAGTGAACGCGTACTTTTCCCCGCCAGAAAATGAGATTGTCTTTCCTGCGGGAATCCTTCAGCCTCCATTCTTCGACCCTTCAATGGACGTGGCTGTGAATTACGGCGGGATGGGCGGAACAATTGCGCACGAGATAACCCATGGGTTTGACGATGAGGGCCGCAAGTATGATGCGGATGGAAATCTGAACGACTGGTGGACCGATACTGACGCAAACGAATTTGAGGCAAGGGCGTCCAGGGTGTCAGATCTTTTCAGCGCTAGGCAGGTCCTGGAGGGCCTGAAGGTGAATGGTCAGCTTACCCTTGGGGAAAACATAGCAGATTTTGGCGGCGTGACCATCGCCTTTGAAGCATTGAAGAGAAGGCTTGAAAGAGAACCGGAACTGAGGAAATCCATCGACGGATATACTCCTGAGCAGAGATTTTTCATCGGATGGAGCCAGAGCTGGAAATCAAAGATCAGGGAAGAGGCTCTTAAATGGCTAATTTCCAATGATCCGCACTCACCGGACAGTGTCAGGGGAGACATTCCAGTGAGGGTTCATCCTGAATTTGAGAAACACTTCAGGGGGCTTTCAAAAAGAGAAAATACGGGACTTGAACCAATAGAAATCTGGTGAATAATAAAAATGCAGGTGCCGGGATTTGGACCCGGGTTGAAAGCTTGGAAGGCTCTCGTGCTAGACCAGACTACACTACACCTGCTTTTCTTACCCTTATGCCTTTGTTATTAATTTATTTTCCATTGCAGAGCTTCAGGAAAAGACCAGTGTGAAGGTCAATGGTTGTGGGCTTGAACTGGCCTGTGAATTCCATACTATATAGAAATCGTCAATATTGCTAACAGAACCTGTAAGCGAAAAATTGAGATATCCATTGTTCAGTGGAACATTGAGATTATTGTGAGTGGTTTGGCCCTGCTGTATATAGTAGAAGCTTGTCACTGTGAAGTTGTACTTGTAGGTAAGGTGGATGCTGTACTGGTTAACTCCTGTTGGCGACTGGTACTGGTCATTGGAGTTTAGCTGCAGTGTTGTCCAGGTTGACTGGCCACTGGGCTGGACAGAAAAGTTCTGTATCTGCGGGGAAGAGACAACATGCATTGGCGGATTCAGGAATATTGTCCAGAAAAGAACCCAGGTAAGTATGAAAACTCCATAATTGATGATCTTGTGTGATGTTCTTGGGGAGAGTCGGATTCCTAAAACAGTCAGGATCCTAGTAAGAAGCACCAGTATGGCAAGCATCAGCAAAATTGCAAGATATGTGTATCCCGCAAGCTGCAGGTAACTCGCAAAGATTCCCGAAAGGGCACCAAGGGCAAAAATCAACAGGATCCCCTTTGCACGGTCCTTTTCAATTATGAGAAACTCCTTCTCATCGAATTCTGGTTCTTCAAACAGTGGTGTGTCTTTTGGTTTTGCCATGACTTCAGGGCTTCATAGTTTTTCAACTAATGAAGTTAACGACGAAACGGGATTTTTGGAGAGGACAATTCCTGAGGCTATGAGAACACCCTGGGCACCCAGTTCAATTGATTTCTGCAGGTCATCGCTGCTCTTTACCCCGGCTCCAACGAGCACTGGCACCCTTGATTCCCTGCATTTTTCCACAACCTCGCTGATTATTTCAGGCTTGGCAGATGTAACGGAAACATTACCTCCGATCAGTTCCGGCGGCTCGTATGCAATATATTCTGGCTTCAGTTCAGACAATTCGCCAGCCTCAATCAGGTTTTCGGCGCATAATATTGCGGGAAAATCATGCCTGTGGGCAATGTCAACAGTTTTCTTTATGGTATCCTTGTCCAGCCGCCTTTCAGAGTGATTGAGAAGGGTGCCATCAAGCCCAAGGTCAAGCAAAGATTCAATGGACAGGTGTCCCGTGAATGCACCGTATTGGACTGGATCAGCATGTTGGCTGTAGAAGTTCAGTTCAGGGAAGTTGCTTGCCAGTCTCAGGTCAATGGGATTCAAGGCGAAGACGACCTCCACATCATCCCTGATGTCCATTCCTATGAACGAACTCAGAAACCTTTCAGCATTTGGGCCAGAAGAAATGCTGTAATGTTTGAGATTCACAACAATCTTGGTTTTCATTATGTCATGGGTTAAATTCACCCAAAACTTAAACCTGTTCTCTAAAGCTTTCATCAAGATCTAGGCAACGGCATTTTCTTGCAGAGTCTTTTTTTTAAGCAGTGATCTGTCTTTGCCTCTGTTATTGGCCAAATCATGTCTGAAAAATATTTCTAGAATTATCACCAATACGGTTATTAATTCACCCATTTTCATTATAACGGTGAAAGTCCGGAAAATAATAGTGGGGGTGCTTCTGGTGATATTGATCGCAAGCCCGGCAGTGGTATTGCTGTACTCTGGAACATGGCCTCCCATATTTGCTGTGGAATCACAGAGCATGGAACACTCAAATAACTGGACAATGGGGAACATCAATGTCGGGGACATTGTTCTCGTGAAGAACATAGGCGGCGATCCCGCGAACGTTGTCACATATGTGACGGGAAAAACATCCGGGCATTCAACTTACGGTGAGTACGGGGATGTGATTCTCTATAATGCCCCGAACAACCAGATCATAATTCACCGGGCAATGTTCTACCTGTCATGGACCGATGGAAAGCCAGTTGTATCCGGGTACACGGGGCAGAACTGGATAAAGGTGACTCAGGACTATATTGTCCTGATGGATGCAAGCTACACTCATCGCAACCTCATTGTGTATCTCAATAATCTGGTAAACAAATCCGGTTTTGTGACAGTGGGGGACTATAACCTTGCCCACAGCCAGCTTTACAATTCAAGCGAGAATGCCTATGCCGCTGCCGACCAGAACGTTTTCGGCTATAACCCTGCTTCTGTTTCAAGTGTTGTTGGGGTGGCATATTTCCAGATTCCGTGGTTTGGGCTCGTAAAGCTCAATCTGATGAGAATTTCCGGCCAGTGGAACAGCTACAACGAAGTTCCAAATTATGCTTACCTCTACTTCGGAATAATCATTGCATCAATAGTTGCCTTGATTGCATTTCCGTATGAGAGGTTCACAAATAGGGGCAAAATAAAACAGAAGCAAAGAAAATCTGAAGATTGACAGATTGTTGAAAGGTGATTTAAAATGTTGGTGGTGATAAAATATGCCAGTTAGTTACTCGCCCGCGGTGGATATACTTCCGGAATTATTCCTTGCTGGAATACTAGCGTTTCTGTTCTACATGAATTTCAGGAAACTTAAGGTCAAGGCAAGTATCAGCACGGAATTCATTCTTGTCAGAGGAGACAGCCTTGAAAACAATGGAGAAGGTGGAACATGGATTGAGAAATATTCTCCACTCCACGGAAAGAATGATCTGCTCAAGGAGGCGCTGTTTGGATCACACATGATCTTCCTTTCGGTGACCCTGTGGGTTGCCCTTACCATGGTGATGATACCGGTGACAAAACTCTACCTTATATTCCCGAGATTTGGCCCTATCGGGACCCTGGTAGTTTATGGATTACTTGCCGTAATCATAACGGTCTCTCTTGTAACCACAGTGGTGTCAAGAATCAAGGTGACAAGGTTCAACCTTATATTGCTGCTTGTGGCTGGAGGCGCAGGTGTATTCATCTCATTCTACCTTCCACTTATGGGCTGGGCCTCATCATTCGGGCAGATCCTGAAGCTTGTATTTGTGTACTGTGCAGTGGCACTTGCAGAATTCGGGATATATTTCATATCTTCAATCATGAAGGAAAGAAATACGGTGAAGGTGGCAACTGTAGGTTCATATGCCTCATATTTCCTGACGTCGGCCCTTCTTGCACTGAACCTGTTTAGCAATGTTCTCTGACAGTTATACAGGGGATATTTCTGGGCAGAGCACCCCCTCCATTTTTTCATTAAATCATTGCGCCGCAAATTTGTCCATATAAGTTGTCAATACTAGTACTCAATACTAGTTTTTCTTCGTTTGTAATATAATTTCTTGGGATTTTTTTATGGGGTAAAACCCAAGAATAAGGAGGTAAAAAATGAACCGAAAAGTGACCCTGCTTCTCATTACAGCGGTTACGGCAATCCTTCCAGCGGTTGCGGTGGCAGACGTGATGATAACAGGGAATGTATCAATAGTAGGAACCCAGAACACGCCGGTATTCTACCTGCAGCCTGGACCTAACTATCAGGCAGCTTACTCAGTTGGAGCAATCGATTGGAACCCAATAGTTTTGGAAACCGTACAGCAGAACGCCCCTCTCCCGATGGCAACATTTGACCTGGAGGGAATCAGCAACCAGACAACAGCTCTAGCAAACGTGCTTGACCTGAACATAACGATTGCAGCTGGCGTTAACGGTATTCTGTATGTGAATTTCACCGGAGACTTCCCAACTGGCGCAATGGTATGGATAACACCAGACCCAGTCACAGTTGCAGCAGTAATGTCCGGTGTTGGCGGACAGCCAATCAACTCGGCAACATTCTCATACAGTGGCCCATTCGTTGGTGGAACAACAACCTACTACATCAGCTTCCTGCTTCCAGCTAGCGCAGCCTATGCAGGATCAACCGGGACAATAACTGGGACATTTATCGCATCTTAAACTGGAGAACAGACAACATCCAAAATTTGAGGTGAATAAATGAACAGGAAAATGACCCTGTTGCTACTTGCCGCAGTAACAGCCATCCTTCCAGCGGTGGCTGTTGCTGATGTGCTGGTAACGGGGACAATAACTCTTGAGAGCTACCACCATCACACAGCTTTCGAGTTGCAGCCTGGGCCCAACTATTGGGCAGCCAATTCAACCAATTCAATTGGTTGGACAATGGCAAGCGGTAACACCATGGGAACCATAGACCTGCAGGGCAGCTACTACGTTCAGACTGAGATGATCAACGTTCTTGACCTGAACTTCACAGTCAGCAATCCAGCAGCACCTGCAAGCTTCATGGCCCTGTACCTGAACATATCATCATCGTCCTTCAATCCAGGGACAATAATGGTGATTTCAGACTACCAGGTTAGCTTTGCCGGAATGGAAGCAACTCCAGTGACATCTTACTCGGCGGGAGACCCATCAATAGCCCTCTCAGTGGGATCACCACATGACAACATAGTTGCAGTTGATCTAAGTCAGAACCCGCACCTGGTCATAACGTCATTTGTACCAGCTCAGACACTGTATATCAGTTTCATACTGCCACCCGGATACTATGCCGGTGACAGTGCAATACTGACAGGACAGTTCGTGGCGCTGGCATGAGGATTTGAGGAAGTGAGAAAAATGAACAGAAAGATGACTTTCCTGGTAATTGCTCTGGTTTCCACAATCCTTCCAGCGGTTGCGGTGGCAGACGTGATGATAACAGGCAACGTGTCAATACAGGGAACAGCAAACTCCAATGTGTTCTATCTGACACCTGGACCCAATTTCCAGACTGCAGATGGCTCCATTGCATGGAACCACTACACATCCGGGCAATACATGGGCGACCTGAAGTTCGCTGAAGTAAGTAACCAGACAACTTTCATCATAAACGTGATGGAGATTGTGTTTAACCCGAACACTCCTGCCGGAATGTTCTACCTGAATTCAACGGTAAGTTCAGCCTTTACAGCTGGATCAGTGATGTATCTGTCACTGGCTCCAATGACATTTGGTGACTTCTCGTATTCAGGCCTGCCTGGGGCTTCACCATCGGTGCTCAACCCTGGCATAACGACATTCGCGCTGGACAGTGCACAGTCCTATTCCACACCAGTTGATGGAAGCACGGTGATCTACATAGGCTTCTTCACGCCGGGATATGGTTCGGCCCCACCGACTGGTGAGCTCTTCCTGACAGGTACTTACGTGTCAGGATAAATCTTTATTATCCCAATATTTTTATTTTTATTATTTTCATTCCATTTTTAAAGCCATCGTTATCCTCTGGGCAGCGCAATGAATGCAAAACTGAACCTGCAACTCAATGAATATTTGATATGTACAAATTATTCTTGAATTCTATTAACCCCAGAAATTATTACTTATTGTGCACAGGGATACATTACGTCCTGAGTGACATAATGTATCCCCAGGCCTCCATGTGATCTGAAATGTCTCCCGATAGAAAGCCTGGTTTGAAAGGCGTTGTGGTTATGGTCATCGCAGTCGTGATCTCACTATTGCTTGCCACGCCACAGGCTTCAGGCGATATTCTTGGTCAGGGAGTATTCAAGTTGAGCCAGACGGTTGTCCCTCCTCCAGTGATTGAACCGCCTTGCAACGTATCCTACCATGCCTCAACTTTTGAATGGAACTACACAATGGTGAACAACACACTTACAGGAACACTCAGGATTCATGTGAATTTCAACCAGACAACCAACACAGAATTCTGGAACATCCTTGAGTTGCTAAATCCAGGTAACATAACGGGCAACTTCACGGTAACCATAAAGCAGTATGCAAAGATGGGCAGCACAACCTACATCAATGACACTTACACCCAGAA
>JBJKSX010000013.1:0-113462 GCA_046703545.1 Thermoplasmataceae archaeon
GTGCTGATCGATATGTTTGGGACGAAGGACAGGCCGAGGAAATAGGCAATAATAAGTGAAACAAGGATCAGGACAACTGATGTGAATGCCTTCTTTATTGCAAGACCGAACATCAGACCGTCAACAAATATGAGCAACAGGGTGACTTCCGGAGCATAGGGCTGCAGGAAAGGTGGATATGTGACTACCACGATGCAACCTCCGCTTCTGGTCCTAGCATAATATATGCCTATGTACAGGATGATTTAAATTTTGTCAGACAAAATACGCCCTGATCAAATAAAAATGCCTGCCGCTTCACCCGGAATGGAGCCTCAGTTTTAACCCGTGGGACCCCTGCCCTTGAGATTGGTGTCACTTTCGGAATCCCTGAAAACCACTTCCCTCCTTGGGACTGCAATCTTTATGCCATTCTTGTCGAATTCTTTCTTCATTTCGTAAAGTGATTCCTTCTGCAGTGTCCAGTTGTTGCTCTGGTCCTTAGCCATGCCCAGGACCCTCAATTGAACCCCATAATCAGTGAAGTCGATGACCTGCACTGATGGGTAACCCTCTGTTGGAACAAAAAACGGATGGCGGCCCACAACATCCTTCATTATCTGCATGGCCTTGTCCATATCGCTTTCAAGGGTGATCTGGACATATATTATGGAAATGATGGACGTGTCAATGGCGGTGTAGTTCACGACATCTGTGCTCAGGAATTTGGAGTTGGGAACCATGAGGCGCCTGTTGTCCCAGGTTCGAAGGATGGTGAACATCAACCTGATATCCTCAACATAACAGTACTCATTGCCATACGAGACTGCATCTCCGATCCTGAATGGCTGCGAGGTGGAAATGACTCCACCAGCGATGAGGTTGGAAAGGCTGGATTGCGCGGCCAGGCCGATAACAATTGAGGTGAACCCGGCGGCAACAAACAGTGATGCTATTGCCCCTGATGCCCCGGGGAAACTGGAGAACCCGGTTGCACCAACTCCGATGAGAATGACCACCCCCACTATCACCCTCCTGGCAAAGGTGAGTGTTGTGTGCACCTGGGGCTGTTTTTTCTGGATCTTCTCCTGGTACCTCACAATCACCATATTGATTATGTAGGCCACAACATAGGTGACCACGACACCGGAAATGAATTCCACAAGTGGGATGCTGCCCGCTTCTATTGCCGCGTTTACGGGTGAAGTGAGTATGATGTAGAAGAGCAGCACCAGCCCCAGGGAATAAACGCCAAGGAGAAGGAAACTTCTTGAAACCTTCGTGCCCTTGAAATACCTCCTGAATAACAACAGGCTGATCTTTCTTGCCGCATTAACCGATGCAAGCAGCAGTATCAGTTCCACCAGGAGCCCAACCAGATTCCCTGCAAGATAGGGTGCAAAAATGTCTGGATTGTACTCAGTTGCGATGACGAACGCGTACCCTATTACTGCAACCGGGACCGGGCCTCGCATTATGGCCAGGACGACGCGTATGAGATCCTTGTGCCACTTCAACCTTCTGAGGAGGAATGAAACCACGGAATATGCAATGGCATACACAGCGATTGCTGCCAGCAGCGGGAATGTGAGATGCCAGAAATTGGTGGCCAGATATTGAGGGAACTGTGAAAGGCTCAAATTACACTCCTCTTCGTTCGTTTCACGAAGCTTTCATTCCATCAAAGGCAGAATCGCATATAAATCATTTTTTCAGGCCATAATCGTGTCTTCTTTCAGCCTGACTTTGTTATTTTCTCCTGAGCATTATGACATGATCATAATCGAGAATGTCATCAGGCCCGAGCTCTGGGACAATTTCCTTACCCTTCCTGAAACCCAGTATGTAGGTGTCCTGATCGGAGTATTTTTTGTAAGCTTCCTCGGCCCTTTCCCCCTTCAGCCCCTTGAGCTGGTGTTCCACAACAATGTATGAGCCTGAATCAGAGATGAGGTCTTCCACCATGCTGGCCACGCCAGGAGAGAAAATGGCTTTTCCCATGACCTCGGTGGAGAACTTGCCCCTTATTATGGCCTGGTCTATGCCTGCAGCATGGGCATGATCCTCACTTTCTGGTTCTATGAGTTCAAGTATGACACGAATGTCAGGGTTCCTCCTCTTGGCGTTCATGCCCATTACGATTGACCTTGCATCTATGTCGAATGATTTCGCTGAATCCGCATAGGTGCCAGACAGCACAATAATGGTATCGCTCTTTTGGATACCTCCCCTTTCCAGCACATCGCCGTCCAGGCAGCTGCCCCGAACGTACTGGAATTCAAGCCCTGACTCACTCACAGGATTCTCTGCTATAAGCACCACGGGAAGACCTTCCCGGTTCATCTTTTTTATAAGTTCCTTTCCAGCTGAGTCATAATTACATACAACAACATGGTCCCTCATTCTAGCTCTTACACCTCCAAGCCTTTCAGCAAAATTAGAATTGACAATATTTGCGGAGACCGAAGCCAGCAGGTAACCCAGGCTTCCAATGCCCACAATCATTATGACCATGGCATTCAGTCTCCCCCAGAACCCCACAATCGTGGTATCACCATAGCCCACCGTGGTGAGAGTCTGCATGACCCACCACAGGCTCGTGAAAAGGGTATGTATCCCCGATTGCGGAAGCGGGTTCTCAATATAGTATTCAGAGAAAGTCCCATAAACAAGGACAATCATTGCGCCTATGGTAGAACCAACAAGTCCCTTCTTCACAACACGAAAAAACTTCCTGAAGAATAGAAAAAATGGGTTCATCCGCGTTCGTAATGATTTGTGTGAACAAATAATTATTGATTGCGGCTCTAAATTGGAAACTGCAAAATAAATAAAGAGTGTTTGCGGCCTATGCCGGGGCCGCAGTTGACACTTCCTTGGCATCCTCCAGATTTCTGACTTTCAGGAAGAATGACAGGCCGAAACCCACAGCAACCATTGCTGAGACAACGATCACCCCTGGAAGTGCATTGCTCTCCACGAAGCCTCCAAGAAAAACAGGGACAAATGCCACTCCAAGATTGGTTGCCACACTGAACATGGAAGTGGAAAGGCCAGCCTGGGCCGGATCTTTCACGTACCTGGTCGTGGATGTCATGGCCATTGACCAGAACGCATTGCCGAAGAATCCAAACAGGAAATAGGAAAGCATAAGGATCGTGGAGGCCGTTGTGTAAGCCAGGTAGTATGCAAGAAGCGCAATGGAAACAAGTGAGACAAGGGATGTGAGAACCATTCCAGCCCTTACCTTGCCAATTGCCTCAAACAGGGGCGGCAGGATAATTGCACCCAGGGCTGAGCCCAGAAAAGCCAAGCCTGAGAGGGCGCCGGCGAGTGCTTCAGGGTTGGAGAGTTTGTTGTTTCCAAGCATGGTTACAGCTATTGAGCCGAACATGACCGAGAGTGAGGAGATTGCAAGGCCGATGTACCAGTTCTTGAACATTCCAACTTTGAAAGATCCTTTCATTGACTTTCCTGCGTAGTCCCTGGGGTATGACCTCAGAACTACTGGAAGTGCCAGCAGCGGTACGATTGTAAGGGCAGCTTCAAGCAGGAATACGTTGTGCACACTGCCAAGGGCACTGAAAAGAGATGGAGTCAGGAATGAGCCCGCGGACATTCCCAGGAAGAGTATTCCAATGCTGACGCCCACTATGGTGTGGCTTCTCTTGGGGCTGATGGACTGAGCTATTGCACCGACCGGCCCAACTGCCAGGGGATAGGCAACCGCTGCAACCACCTGAGCAACAAGCAGAATTTCATAGGAGCCTGAAAAGGCCCTGAAAAACAGTCCGACCGTGGAGATCAAGGCAGCCAGCATCAGTGAGATGGAAACGGAATATCTTGAGGAAAGGTATCCGGAAAGCAGCGCGAAGGCCACCATGGTGTACCCATACAGTGAGATCAGCAGAACAATCGACGAGGGATCGCTTACGGAATATTGTGCCATCAGGTTCGGAACGAGGGGAGCTAGTGAAAACCACCCAAACCCGATTGTGAAATTAAGGATCCAGTAAGGTATAAGCTTGGCAACACTATTCATTTACGCTGTAAAGGATACTGCTGATATAAATTTATCCCAATATTATTGGCATTAATGTAATATATCTACCAATAGACATATTGATATCCTCGTCCCGCCAAAAGAAATATTAATGAGATTCTATCCTATCTTTTCCTATGTCACTAAAGGCAGTAGTCATGGCGGGAGGCAAGGGGACCCGCCTGAGGCCCATAACATATTCAATTCCAAAACCGCTTGTCCCGATTGCGGGCAAGCCCTGCATTGGTTATGTGCTTGATTCATACAATGAGGCTGGCATCAAGGATGCCATCATAACGGCAGGCTACAAGTTTGAGGCCCTGATCAACGGTGTCATCAAATTCAAGAACAAGGACCAGAACATACTGTTCTCGGTTGAGAGGGAGCCTGTTGGCACAGCAGGAAGCATAAAGATGGTGTCAAAATTCATAGACGACACCTTCATTGTTGGGAGTGGAGACACCCTCATAGACTTCAACATCGGGAAGCTCCTTGATTTCCACAGGAAGAACAAGGCCAAGATCACCATTGCTCTCACCACCGTTGAGGACCCATCACAGCTCGGCATAGTTGAGCTCAAGGACAACCTGATCACGAGATTCCTGGAAAAGCCAAAACCCGAACAGACATTTTCAAATCTTGTCAACGCCGGATTGTATGTTCTTGAGCCGGAGATCCTTGATTACGTCCCCGAAGGTGAACCGTATGATTTTGCAAAGCAGCTTTTTCCCAAGCTCATTGAGAATGGAATCAAGATTCACGGATACATCGGCGAAGGCACCTGGCTGGATACGGGACGCCCCAACGACATGATCAGGGACAATCAGCTGATGACCGAAAAGTACGGATACAATTACGCTGAAAACACAGTGTCGGGAAAACTCATAATCAACTCATCCCTGAGGCATTTTGAAGGCACAACACTGAAAGGGCCCTCCTACATCGGCGAGAAGGTTTCATCGTCCAGCGGGACTTCCATTGAGGCATCGGCAATCTATAATTGCGTCCAGATCGGAAAGAATGTCACCATAAAGGACTCCATATTGATGGATGGGGTTAAGGTCCTTGATGGCACCAATATAGAAAAGTCCGTCATCATGGGGGGCACTGTGATTGGTGAAAAGTGTGAAATTCACGAGAGCGTGCTTGCACCCCGGCTGAACCTTCAGAGCAATTCAAGAGTGTACAACGTCTCCCTTTCATCCGAAGCAACAGACGAAGATAATTAAAAAAAATTTGGTTTAAAGGAAGCCAGCTTTCTGAAGAATCAGAAGGTCTTCAGTTGTAAGCTGCTCTCCATTCTTGAATTTGTCAAAGAGTGTGGTTGCCTTCTTCTGCAAATCGACTTCCTTCTCTTTCTTCTTTGAGGCCTTGGCTTTTGTCCTGAGGCTTGATATTACTTTTTCAAGGTCCCTCAGTTCAGTTTTTGCCTGAATGAATGCCTCATGTTCCTTGGTTGATTCCTGGCTGAATTTTACAAACTGCTCGTGGAATTCATCTGCGTTTTTCCTGGTCTCATCAAGTTCCTGCAGCCTCTTGTTGATGTCCTCGCTTATTGCGGTTATCTTCTTGGATATCTCGTCGATATCCTTCTTGAGCGATTCACCGCTCTTTCTCTCGCTGTTGATCTTCTGGCTGAGATCCCTGATTGAATCGTTGCTCTGGAGTTCCTGCTCCCTGACAACCTTGATCTGCCTGATTTCATTGCTGAGCTTCCTGATCTCGGTGACTACCTTCGCCTCTTCCTTCTTGTCAAGGGCAGTTGTCTGCTGCCTTGTTTCCAGTCTCTGAAGCTCCTTTTCCTTGCCCCTCAGGCTTCTCCGGTCCACTCCCTCGACGCTTGTCTCCTCGCGTACCTTTCTGTACTGTTTCCTGAGCTCAGAGAGTTCCTTGTAATGCTCTTCCTTCTCTGCGCGAAGTTTCTGAACATTCTCTATAAGTTCATTCTTCTCAGCAATTCGTCCCTTGACTTCCTCACGCATTTCCCTAACTTTATTGTTAAGTATATCCCGTTCTTCAGCAAACTTGTGGCTCTCCGCCGCAGCATCATCTCTCTTCTTGATGTGCTCTTCAACTATCTTCCTGATGAACTCACGTTTCGTCTCAAAGTCTTCTAAAAGTTCGCTCATACCCACAACTCACGCAAAAGCTCTTTCAGGATTCCCGAATTAAATAAATACCTTTCGTACCGTGTTTCGTTGTGTAGCGGCTGAAATTCGTTCTTTTGGAAATGTGCAGGACTCCATCAGAGGGCAGATTTCCGCACCAATCCTGAACCTCAAGCCAAAATGAAGTTGCCAGGGAATGCCTGTGATGGCCAAAAATGAATTTGGGATGACCCTGGCAGGGTTCTAAAGCGCATGGCGTACCAAATTGCCCCAACACCAAAAGTTTTAATCTGCAAGCAATTGTGAATGATCACCGAGGTACCATGCATATGTCACCATTTGATCTGGAAGTCTCACTTGTCATTCTCATTGGGGCCATAGTGATTGATTTCATTTTTGGCGAGCCAAGGAAGTACGTGCACCCTTCCACGGTACTGAGGAAATTCAGCCAGGTGGTGGACCCATATTTCCGCACCATCAAGGAAAAGCAGGCCGGCGGATTCATTTTCGCTATTTCAATAACGGCGATCTTCGCTGTTGTGGTATACCTGGTCCTTTATTTCAGTGCCCCGTACATCTTCATTTACGTGATCATAGCAATTGTCCTGCTGAAGGGAACATTTTCTCTCACCGGAATAGGGCAGGATATAAGGCCGGTGATAACAGCCCTTGAGGAGGGAAGGGAAGATGAAGCCAGGACATACGCATCCAGGATAATCAAGAGGGACACTTCCAACCTTGACAGTTCTGGGATATCATCTGCTGTCATAGAGGCCCTTTCTGTTTGTCTCCTCAATGATGTTTTTGCGCCGCTTTTCTACTTTTCATTCTTTGGAATAGTGGGGGCACTCGTGTCGAGGGTCATAAATGTGATTGACACCCTTGTTGGCCAGAGGAACAGGAAGAACATAGATTTTGGAAAATGGCCAGCGATCCTGCACACCATTCTGAACTACATCCCTGCAAAACTCATGGCCCTGTTCATAATGATGGGCACGGAATTTCTGAACTACAGGGTGAACAGCATATCATTCATTGCAGCCAGGACCGCTGCAGACAGCACCAACAACGGATGGGCAATGGGGGCAATGGCATCCTCACTGAACCTGAGGCTTGAAAAGCCGGGTTACTACATACTGAATGACAACGGATTTGAGCCCTCGGTTGGGGACATCAAGAGAGCCCTGAGAACTTATTACATATCCTTCTACGTTTTCCTGATAATATTCATACTGCCGGTGATGCTGCTCGTGTACTTCCTTCCCATTATGGGAATCAGGCTCTAGAGATTTCCTGATTGAATCTTCTCACTGCAGAGACTGGATCTTCAGAGTCGTATATTGCCCGGCCCACGATGACCAGGTCCGCGCCGTGCCTTACAGCTTCCGCTGCAGAGCCTCCCTGTGCACCCACCCCAGGAGTCATTATCTTCATTTCTCCCGCTTTCTCCCTTATTCTTGAGAGCATTGAATAATCATTCCCTGGGGCTATGAGGCCGTAGACTCCAGCCTCCCTTGACATATGTAGCAACTTCTCCATGTTTGGGTATATGAATTCAGAAGCCCCGGGATGGCTCATGGAGACCACGGAGAAGACCTTGAGTTCATCCGAAACATTTGTGACTGCCCTGAGGGAGTCGCTTCCAGTTATGGAGTGGCTTATGATTCCCCACGCGCCCATCTCTGCTGCCTTTTGGGCTATGAGTTTGTTTGTGTAGGGAATGTCAGCAATCTTGTAATCACAGATTACCCTGGAAAACTCCGACAGGTCGGTGATTATTGAGGCACCCTTCACCATGGTGATTGGCCAGTTTATCTTTATTGCAAAGAGCTCTTTTCCAACTTTCCCTGCGAGATCAAGTGCAAAATCGGTGTCAAAAAAATCCATTGCCAGGACGAGTTTAGAATCCATTCATTCCCGGGAATACCCATTGGGATGATTCAAATAAAACTTTGCAGTATTAAAAAAATAGAGGTGTCCAGTTGAAAGAATCACTGGACCATGTCTATTCCAATATCGTCGTCGTAGACGCCGAGGAGTTTTCTTATGCTCTTGGCATCGTTCCTACCGGAAATCATGTATGGGGATTTGACACCCGTGACCAGCACCAGCACCTTGATGTTGTCTCCCATGTCAGGCTCTATGCTTGCACCCCAAATTATCTGGGCATCCTTGTCGATCTTCTTCTGTATCTCAGCCATGGCATTCTCTGCCTCGCTCATTGTCATGCTGGATCCGCCAATGACCCTTATGAGGCAGCTCTTTGCGTCTGATATGTCTGCTTCAACGAGGGGCGATGATATTGCGTCTTCAACTGCAGAAAGAACCCTGTTGCTTCCTCCGGAAGCCTCACCGATTCCAACCATGGCGACCCCGCCATCCTTCATTATGGTCTTGACATCGGCATAATCCAGGTTGATGAGCCCTGTCTTGGTGATCATCTCTGTTATTCCCTTCATTGCCTCAGAAAGAACCGAGTCCGCGTACTGGAATGCCTCCTGTATTGGCCTCTTTGGGACTTCCTGGAGGAGCTTGTCGTTTGGTATTGCGATCACTGTGTCTGAATACAGGGAGAGTTTCTCCAGCCCCGAGATTGCGTTCTCCATCCTTATATGACCTTCAGCGGAGAATGGAAGCGTCACGATTGAGATCACCAGCGAGCCTGCGTCATGTGCGGCTTTTGCTATCACTGGAGCCGAACCGGTCCCGGTCCCGCCGCCAAGTCCGCATGTCACGAACGCTATGTCTGTCCTCTGGACGAGTTTCTGTATCTGGGGCAGATCCTCCACAGCAGCCTCTTCTCCTATTTTTGGAACGGCTCCTGTCCCGAGGCCTCTCGTCCTCTTCTTGCCTATGATCATCCTGTGCTTTGAACTTATTGTTGTGAGATGATTTTCATCTGTATTTATGGCAACCAGTTCGGCACCTTCCACACCCTCGCTGGACAGCCTGTTCACGGTGTTGGATCCGCCACCGCCACATCCCATTATCTTGATCCTGACTCTCAGTTTGTTGGCAATTTCAAGTATCTCACGATCCTCCGGAGAGAGAAAATCATCGTCCATACTTGGCTCTACAGTTGTAACGGGTTCTGCATTCTCCATTGCCGATTTGTAAAGAAGGTCAACTATGTCTACCATATGTCTGATAAGATAATTCATAGGTTATATATTTTTTTGTCTGTCAGATAAAGCAAATTCAACCTTTTTTTAGATGAAGAATTATGTCGGCATTTGTCAGACAACATCCTCCGTCTCCTTCTTGCGGATTAGAACCAGCGGCACTGGGATCAGGGAAACAATGCCTGAAATGAATAGCATTATTTCTGAGGCAAGGTAGAACAATGACAGGTACGGCTCTATGCCTCCATTCCCGACGCCAAGGAATATGCTGCCCACAACAGATGCAGGAACATAGGATGAGATGATCATGAAGACCAGTGTGAGGCCTATGACGGACCCCAGGTTGATCATCAGGGCGCGTATTCCTGCAGTTTCCCCTCTCTGGTTTGCTGGAACTGAAAGCATTATTATGGTGCTGTTTGGCGGCGAAAACAGGCCATTGCCCGCTCCTGCCAGCACCATTGCGGCAGCCATGGATATGTACGGGGCGTGGTTCATTATGAATATCCCCAGAATTATGGAACCTATACCTGAGACAGCGAGCCCGGCCACTTCCAGCACTGTGTCAGGCACTTTCTTCTTCAACAGGCCGGCCAGATAACTGAACACGCCCATGGAGCCTGCAAGCGGAACAAGAAGTGCGCCTGCATATAGCGGTGAATAGTGAAGAGGCCCCTGGAAGAAGAGCGTTATGACGAACAGGATTGAAAATCTTGAGAGTGAGCCAAGGAAGAGTGCAAGGGTCGCAACTGACATCACGGGATTCTTCAGTATGCCGGGGTTTATTATGGGGCTCGGTGACTTCCTGGCTTCAAGTATGAACAACACGAAGAATGCAGCAGCAGGAATACAGAGGAAATATGTCACAGCCGAACTGAACCCTGTGCTTGGAAGCATGGTGAGGAATGCCACCAGGAACACTATGGAAAGGGACAGGAGGACCGCCCCCTTCCTGTCTATGTGGCCTTTCCTGCCGGGTGCAATTTCTCTTATATAACGTTGGGAGAGAAAGAAACCTGCAAGTGAGACAGGTATGTTGAACATGAAGATTGCCCTCCATGTGAGGTCCGTCAATATGCCGCCAATGAGGGGGCCTATGGAAATGCCGAACGCCATGACCGCAGCATTGATTCCCATGGCCTTCCTCAATTCGATGGCCTTGAAAGTGTCGGTGACTATGGCAAGGCTGTTTGAAAACAGGAATGCCCCTCCTATTCCCTGGATGAGCCTCCCTGAAAGGAGGGTCATGCCGTCAGGTGCAAGAGTTGAGACCAGGGAACCGAAGAAGAAGACAAGATAGCCTAGGGAGTAGAGACGTTTCCGGCCAACGCTGTCAGAGTACTTTCCAAGTATGGGCGTCAGAACCGTAAGTGCAAGTGAATAGGCAACGATGATCCATATTGCCAGCAGGAAAGATATGCGGAGATCAAGAAGTATGGTGGGGATTGCAATCAGCAGCGATGATGTGTTGACCACAGAGAGAAAAGTTCCGGTACCTGTGACCGTGATTATCTTTCTTCCGTAAGAGTCCATTTTTTTAGAGTGAAATTTTATTCCTAATTAAAATGATTGGAGCTCCCCTGAATTCAAAAATAAGCCGGGATATTTCATAATCAATTTATCCGTTTCAGAATATTCTGCACTGGAACATAAGTTATTCTAAACTGTGGCCATACTCCAGGGATGGATGAACTGGCCGGAAAGCTTTCAACTGAACTGCTTGAATCGGGAGCCATTAAGTTTGGGGACTTCACCCTGACTTCTGGAAGGAAATCGAAATATTACGTTGACATAAAGGACGCTGCAACCAGGCCTGAATTGCTTGGCCTC
Source organism: Thermoplasmataceae archaeon (assembly GCA_046703545.1). Classification (GTDB taxonomy): domain Archaea; phylum Thermoplasmatota; class Thermoplasmata; order Thermoplasmatales; family Thermoplasmataceae; genus JAJZOM01. Next base: position 11,082 of record JBJKSX010000013.1, read on the forward strand.
ATCGCAGAGATATTCGCCGGAAAGACGTCAAAAACCAAACTCGCAGGAGTTGAACTGGGCGCGGTGCCCATTCTCGTGGCCACTGCCGTGGCAAAGAATGTCCCCTACCTGATCATAAGAAAGGAAAGAAAGCACGGGACTGGGAAGCTCACCATAGGCGAGATAGAGCCCGGGGAAACCATAGAGATCATAGAGGATGTTGTCACCACCGGCGGATCTGTGCTCAAGGCTGCAAAGTACCTCAGGGAAAACGGTGCCATTGTGCAGGACGCCCACTGTGTTGTAGACAGGGAAGAGGGAGGGGTGGAACTCCTGAAGGAAAATGGCATTGCCCTCCATCCGATAATAAGGATCTCTGAAATAATGTGATTTCCCTGCCCTCAGGACAGGATATCGTCTATTCTTCCCAGCTCAATTGGTGTTGTCTCCCTTCCAACAAACACGCCCTTGCTGTTTGCAAGGATCGAGGAGCCAACATACATGTTTCCGAAATTGGCTGTCCCTTCCTTTACAGGGACCTTGAAAAGCTCTGAAAGAGACTTCAGTTCATCTTCGGAAGCTTCAGGCGTGACCAGCATGCCTTTCTTTGTCAGGACTGCAGCACTTCCAACGGTCTTTATTCCGCCAATAGTGCCTTTCACCACCTCAACGCCAAGCGCGTCCTCAATCTTCTTCTGGGAGCCTGCGGTGAATCCCTTGTGTATCATTGCGGCATGGTCGTTTGCAATCACATCGTTCCCGATCGCATTGACCTTGTCCTTCAGGATCAGCACATTCCTGCCGTTGATCTGCTCAGTAAACTTGTGGCCCTCCCCGTTGCGGGAGACCACGATTCCATTGGAGTTTAGGGCAAGGAATGTCCCGATGAGGCTGGAATTGTCGATCAGGAGCTTTTCAACCGGAACGCCAAGGCCTTCAGAGACCCTGGCCGCGGTCTGATCCTCGACATTGTCTGGCAACAGGACGATGTCATCCCAGGCTTTCGAATAAACCCCTATAAAATCGCTTCTTAAAATAGATATTTTCTGTATCATCTGTGGCAACTTCAGGGCAGAATGACTTCTGCAGTCCCGTCCTGAAGCTTAATGACCTTCACTGTGAGCTTGGGCTTGATCTTTTCCCGTCCCTGGCTCCAAACCGACTCATTCACTCTTCCATCGATCCAGATCTTGGATTTCTCCACCTTTGCATTTCTGGAAACGTATTCCTTGAGAACCTCAATTGCTGTATCGGCTCTCCTGGCTCCTGAAGACCTCTTTGCGGCCCTCAGGGGAACATTAAGCACTATTTCGTTGGTAAGTTCGCTCTCCACCATTTAAATCACACACTTACAGTTTAAGACTGTTCTTTCTCCAGTTTCTTCTCTTGGGGTTTGAAGTGACCCTCCTGGCTGTCTTCATCATGACCCAGCCAGGAACTCTCCTGTTTTCCTTCACTTTCTTCATCAGCCTTATCTTCCGGCCAAGTTCCTTGTTTCTGCTCATCTTTATCTCCTCTCTATCCTGGTATCTCTTTTTGTTTCTGTTAATCTTGACAGTATGTCTCTCAGCTCCGCATCGGTCAGGACCCTGTTGATCCTTCCCATGGATGCCAGCTGGATCAGTTGGTTCTCAACGTTCTCTGCTATATCGGGACGCACTAGCCTCACATTGGCAAGCCTTTCCCTTGCATCAGGTGCAAGGATCTGCCTGAGGATTTGCTGCTTCCTGGCCTTCTCGGCTTCCTGGGCCTTTTGCTGCTGCTCTTCCTGCTGCTGTTGGTCTGCAAGGTTTCCCTGCATCTCCATCAGCTTTCTTCTTCTAAGTTCCTCCAGTTCGTCGTCGTTTTCCATTTCCTATCACTCAGAGGTATTTTTCGAGCGAAGGATCTGACTGGGCAAGAGATTTCATGACCTCCTTTGACGCCTTGTCCAGTATTGAATTCCCCTGGGGGGCTATGGATCTGCCCTTCTTGTCTTTCTTGACATATCCAAGTTTCTCAAGGGTCTGAAGCATCTGCCTCACGATGTACCTGCTTCCCTTTGCGGGGTGGTATCCCTGTGAGCCATTGTCAACTCTTCCGCCATATTCTTCGCTAAGTCTGGATATACCTATTGGACCATTTAAATAGACTTTTCTCAAGGTTGAAGCAAGCCTGTTGTAGAACCAGTCTGGCTCGTCCCAGGCCTTCTCTTTGTGGACTCCTGCCTTCAGAAGGCCGGCCCACTCCGGAACCTCGATCTTCTTCTCCTTCTTGAACTCCTCAGCAAGTTTCTTCATGAGGAGGTTGGGAGGTACTTCTCTAACGTTTACCATTGAACATCACGAATAGGGGTGCATTTAAAGACTGCTTATAATTCTTTCTGGGATCGCCACGAATTGCAGTAATCCCATGTATGACGGGCTCTGATAATACTTTTCCTAGGATGTCCTGTTCACCACATTCATTGTGATGTAGAGTGCCCCAAGGTTCAGTGCAAGTGCGGAAAGGTAGAACGAAACGGGGTGGGAGAACGGTGAAAAAGTGAAGGCATATGTGATCACCACCGCTATTATGGTGGGAATGGCCGTGAAGAAGAGGGTGATTCCAAAAAGGGTGAACAGGGCCAGGTTTCCACCAAAAGAGTAGAAATTCACTGTTGTTGAGCCCCTGGGAAGCTTGCGGAGAAGCCTCCTGAGATTGAACAGGGAAGTGTATACATAGGCCACTATGAGGTTGGCAGGCAGGAGCAGCATTTCCAGTATGCCAGGAGATTCCTTCAGAACGAAGAGCAGTGAGATCGGGGTGACGATTACTGTGAAGATGATTGCGCCCACGTAATTCTTTGAGTATATTATGTCCCTGAGTTTCACAGGAAGAGCCTGCAGGACGCTTATCCCGTTCCCTTCCGAAATTATGAGGACGATTGAGTAAAATGCGGAAGACACTATGACTATGGAAAGCAGTGAAAGGTATACCGATATGGTGCCGAAGGATACGGAGGATGAATAGAAGAACAGCTGGAACAGGGTCGGCGTCACGAATATTATCGGTATAAGGATCATTGTGGCATTCTGTGGCTTCCTGAATATGTTGCGTATGTCCTTGGTGAAGGAATTCCTGTAGAACCCCTTCACGATAACCTTGCTGTCGCTGTGGTGGAGTGTTGCCTGAGACAGGGAGTCCTGTTCCGATATCCTGAGGAAAATTCTCTTGTTGAACCTGACGAACAGGTAAACAAAAAAGAGAGCATAGAGGGCCGATGCGAGGGTTGCTGTGAGGAGCAGGCCTGTATTCAAAAATGATGGGTAGGCCACGTACGACACGTTGATCAGAGGCACGAACATCAGGTACAGGTGGGTTGAAATGGAAGGGAATTGCGGCAGCAGATTGGGGGCCTGGAGAGCTATTTCAAACAGCACGAAAATTCCAATGAGGCCAACAAGCCTTGAAATGTTGGATATTGCACCGAGTTTTCCCCTCCTTGCATTTGCATTCCTGCTGGACAGGAATGATACAATGAGGACTCCACTGAGGTATCCCATGGCCATCACCACGAATGCCATGAGGATCCCGAAGGGTATTGCTGAAAGGTTCCCCGTGAACAATGTGTACTCGATTATGATGGGGATGATCACATAAAGGCTGCTGGAACCGTTGTAGACGAACCAGGAAAGGGGGAGGATGAAATGGCCTATGTTGGTTGGCAGCACCCTCAGGGGTTCAAAGAGCTTGTAGTTCCTGATTATGTTTATGAACATAACCACACTGTAAAGGCTCACCAGGAAAATGTACGAATAGAGTATGAAGGAGATGGCCTGCAGATGGTCAACAATGCTTGTTACGCCCGTATTGGAGTTCACCAAAAATGTTGAGAAAAGTCCCATCATGACAGATGTGAAAAGGTAAGTGGTCATGATGAGTCGCTGAATGTACCTCTCGCCCTGCCTGGTGGAGGAACCCATCCTCTGCTGGAATTTCTGCGAGTCCTTCAGGGCAAGGTACCTCTGCTCAATGACGAGCCTCTTGCTCATCTCCCACATGACATTCTTCATCTGCTCATCGTCTCTTTGAGTGATTTTATGACCGGCTCCAGATCACTGTCCCCGGTCATCTTGAGGAATATGTCCTCGAGGTTGGATTCCGATGTGCCGGACCTAGCCTTCATCTCATCCAGGGTGCCAGTGTCGATGATCTTCCCCCTGTATATGATGGCAAGCCTGCTGCAAACATTCTGTGCCACCTCTAGCACATGTGTTGAGAATATTACGGTCCTGCCTTCACGGGCATAGTCTGTGAGCAGGTTCTTCAAGATCTTCGCTGATCTTGGATCAAGGCCGTTCATTCCCTCATCCAGCACGATGATCTCAGGGTCGTGTATGAGCGCAGAGATGATAGCCACCTTCTGCTTCGTGCCGAATGACAGCGAACCAATGAAGCTGTCAAGCTTGTCGCCTATCTCGAAAGCCTCTGCGAACCTCTTGATCCTGTTCTCCAGGACACTAGGTTCGATCTTCCTTATTGAGCCAATGAAACCTAGGAATTCGATGGGGGTCAGTGACTCATACATCGTGGGCGTTTCGGGAACATAGCCCACCACGGATTTCACGCCTATGGGGTCATCGATCACATTCATCCCTTTTACTCTCACATACCCTGCGGTAGGTTCCATTATTGAGCATATGATCCTCAGAAGCGTGGTCTTGCCTGATCCATTTGGACCCAGAATGCCGAACACCTGCCCGGGTTCCACATCAAGTTCAACCCCGTCCAGTGCGTGAGTGTCCCCATAATTCTTGTAAAGCCCCTTTATTGATATTGAATTCTCAGGCATCCTGAATCACCATTCCCAAGTTGGCGCATCCATTCGGATCACACCAGCGATACATGGAGGATCATATGAAAAACCTGTCCCACAACATATGAAGCAAGGGCAGCGAGGAGTGCCAGGCCGGAAGCTTTCACCGATTCCCTCAGAATCTTCATGTTCATCGTGATTGCAATGATTGAGTTTGACAGCCCCTGCGTCACTGCAACCAGTATGACGGAAATTATGAGGGCCCACAGCCTGCCAAGGAATACGAATGGAAGTATGGGGATCAGTGCGCCAAGTATGTAGAAGGCACCCACATTCACTGCGGACCTGCGGGATTCGCCCCTGTATTTTTCCTCCTTTCCCTGGTCTGTCTCGTGATTCTTGAGAATGGCCTCCCTCCTGAGCTTTGATATCTTGAACTGTGTTTCAGAGTTCTTTGAGAGATAGGCGCCCACACTCATGCTCATGGCTCCGCTCACACCCACAATAAGGCCGCCAAGTGCCACATCCAGGTGATTGGTCAGAAGGGCAGTGAGGCCGGCAATAGCTGCAAGGACTTCCACAAGGCCGTCACTGATTCCATAGATTATGTCCCTGTTTCTCTCAATCCTCTGCCTGTTCTGGTCCAGTGTGTAGCTGAAGACATCCTCATGCTCAATCTCCTCGCTTATGATCCTCTCGATGCCATTCCGGAATTCGGAGTCCATGTCAGTCCTGTTTGCATACTCGCGGTAAGTGGCCACCGTTTCCACTTCCCCGTATTCCAGAAGCTTCACCGTGAGGCCCGTTCCAAGGATGCTGTGCAGGAAAAGCATGAACCTGACCTTGAGCATCTTGGCCCTGAGCTTTGAAACATCGAACCCCTTTTGCCTGAGGAATTTTCCCCAGAACCTTGAGTGTTCCTCCTCAACTGAGGACAGGCGAAGCAGGCTGCTCTTGAGTTTCTCATCGTCAACGCGGCGGGAAAGGCGCTTGTAAAATTCCAGATCTGTGAGTTCGTCCCTGTAAAAATTCTTCATCTCGCTGAGTTCTTCCCCGGCTGCCATCAGGTGTGAAATTTATCCTGCATTAAAAAAACCATGTCTGTTGTGACTATTATGGAAAAAAACATATTTTTATTTATTTGAAAATCCCCCTGTCATTCAATGTAAGTGGCTTATTTGGGAGGCACCCTCAACAGATGCCCTAAAAATCCTGGTTGATGTATTCTATGAATCTCCAGAGGGGCATACCCTCCTCCCATTTAAGGATGAAATTCCCACTTCTTGTTTCACCCACTTTTGGCAGAATTGAATACACGCCCCTGAGCCTTCCAACAACATCTCCAGGGATGGAGAACACCCTCCATGGGTCGCCCGCCACGCCCTTCATCCTGTAAGCATAAAGGACGAACAGCCCGGCCCTCTGGCACATATCCCTGAGCCTCAGGGCCTGGTCCTGCATCCTGCCCGAAGCCTCGGTGAACATGAGCTTGTCCTTGATGGAGGATTTCACCTCCACAATGAAGGAGAAATCATGGCGCATTGCTATCAGGTCGGCCCCGAGTGAGCCAGCTGACCTGGTGACAAAAAAGGGCTTTTCCCTCATCGACTGGGCAGCAATCATTCCATCCTCCTCAAGCTTCTTCGAATATGTCTTCAGGACCTTCTCCTCACCTGAGAAAATGTGGATAAGTTCTCTTTCGTAAATAGCACCGTTCAAGAGATCAGCTTAAATTCCCATGCTGTTAAAATAAGTTTGCGGATAAGAAATGGCGGTGATGCTGCAAATCAATCAACTGCGGCCCTGCTCAAAAACACCCTTGACCTTTGCTGCAGATCCTTTCGTGACCTTCCCGCCAAGGGCGGAAACGCTGTCTTCAATCACGTTCAGGGCATTGATGATGTTCGCCGGCTCAACCCAGCCCATGTGGCCGACCCTGAAATACCGGTCCCTGATCTTCTCATGGACCCCTGCCCCGAATTCCACTCCCCTTTTCATGGCCTCTCCGATGAAATCGCCCATCTTCACCCCATCAAGGTACACCCCTGACACTGTGTTGCTGCGCACATTCTCGGCAGCGACCATCTCCAGGCCCATTTCCCTTATGCCTTTCCTGAAGGCGTCCGCACATATCCTGTGCCTCTCATACCTTCTCTCCAGCCCTTCGTCCTCAATCATCTCAAAACTCTTCTTGAGTGAGAATATTGTACCCACAGGTGGTGTTGCAAAATAGCCTCCCCCTCCGGAGAGAAATGATTTCATTATTGGGAGCCAGTTCCTGAGGTCAAGGAAAAATCCTGAAATGGAAGGCTCAGCAAGTCTCCCAATGGCTTTCTCTGAGGCCACAAGTAGGCCAGCTCCAGTGTGTGCGCCAAGAGCCTTCTGGCTCGCAGTAAGGCATACGTCTATATTCCATTCGCCTGCCTTCATCCTTTCACCGCCAATGCTGGCCACCCCGTCCACAATAATCAGGTCCACATACGGCCTCACTGCTGCTGCCATTTCCTTGAGATGTACCTTTGCGCCTGTGCTCGTCTCCACATGGGTCAACGCCACTGCATCAAACCCGCCCTCCTGGACCTCGGCCTTCACCTGGCTTGCAGGAACCGTTTCCCCTGGGTTTGCCCTCAGTATCCTGAACTCGACCGGGTACCTTGAAAGAATCTTCTCCCAGCGGTCGCCGAAGACCCCGTTGCTAACTATCAGGACCCTGCTTCCCTTTCTCAGGAAAGAAACTGTGCTTTCCATTGCAACTGTCCCTCCGCCCGGAAGGATGAATGGCGTGTAAGAACCATCTGCACCTGTAACATTCCTGAACTGCTCAAGGCCGTACTTGAACGCACTGTTGAATTCGGGTGACGCGAATCCAATATTTGGCACAGTTGCAGATGAGAGAACATTGAAGTTGCCCACTGAGGGGCCCACATGCATCAACAGACGGGAGGGCATACGATGCAATGCCATAGGAGCTTAAAAAAAATTATGATTCTGGGGCAACCTTATTCTTAGATCACCATTATGGTATATTGATGCCGGAATTCGTTTATAAACCCCCGAATCCAGAGAAAACCAACCTTATGAAACTAGCAGCTGCACACGGAATTGGCAAGATAGAGGACCTTTATGACAGGGCAGATCGGGACCCGGAATGGTTCTGGCCCGCTGTGATAAGGGACTGTGATATCCAGTTCAAGGGAGAATACAATAGGGTCAGGTCCCCGGAGAAAGGGGTTCCCTGGACAACCTGGTTCACCGGCGGAAAGATCAATGCCACATACAACTGCGTGGAAAAGTACAGGGATTCCGATTTTCCTGCGGTGAAGTATGAAAGGGAGAATGGCCAGAACGGGTCCATCAGTTTCAGGGAACTTGACCTTAAGACAGGGAAACTTGCAGGCTCTCTTCTGAAATTGGGCGTGAAGAAAGGGGACCGTGTTGGAATATACATGCCTCCAAATCCGGAGAGCATAATCGCCCTCTATTCCATAATGAGAATTGGCGCCGTTGCGGTGCCCATCTTTTCGGGATATGGACTGGATGCGGTCAAGACGAGGATTGAGGATGCTGGCGTGAGCGTCCTGTTTTCACTGTCATATTATGAGAGGAAGGGGAAGAGGATTGACGTCAGGAAGGTCCTCGACCATCTTGAGAACGTGAGCCTTGTGCTCATAAGCCCCCAGAAGGAAGGGGAACACGACATATACGGGCTGATTGAAAAGGGGGATTACGTTGAGTCTGCGGATACGGGCTCAGAGGACCCAGCCATCATGCTCTACACATCGGGCACCACGGGAAAGCCAAAGGGAACCGTCCATGTCCATGGAGGCAGCTTCATCAACATTGTGAAGGAGGTACGGTACTACATGGACATGACCAGGAATGACACACTTTACTGGATATCTGACCTTGGCTGGATGATGGGGCCATGGTCGATCATAGGGGCCAATGCACTGGGAGGTTCCATCTTTGTGTACGATGGTGCTGTGGATTTCCCGGATAGCAACAGGCTCTGGAAACTCATAGAGGAGCATGGGGTGTCCCTCCTGGGACTCTCTCCAACGCTTGTCAGGACACTGAAGTCGAAGAGAATAAGGAAGCCTTTCCAGGGAATAAGGCTCTTCGGATCTACTGGAGAGCCCTGGGACGAGGAGTCATGGATGTGGCTGTTCGAGAAACTTGGCAGCAGCAGGGTCCCCATTGCCAATATTTCAGGAGGGACTGATATCATCGGCTGCTTCCTTGCATCCACGGCCGCAATACCACTGATGCCCCGTTGCCTCTACAGGGGCCTTGGGATGAATGTTTCTGTTCTCGATGAGGATGGCGGCAAGGTTTACGACAAGGTTGGATATCTTGTGTCGACCACACATTGCCCTTCCATGACCAGGGGAATCTGGAAACAGCCCGAGAAATATATCGACACATACTGGTCCAAATTCGAGGGAAACTGGGTCCAGGGCGACTGGGCCATGATGGACAGGAATGGTTACTTCTTCCTCTTCGGCAGGTCCGATGATGTGCTCAAGGTCGCGGGGAAGAGGCTTGGACCCAATGAGGTCGAGAACCTCGTGATGCTTGCTGAAGGCGTCACTGAATCTGCCGTTTCCGGTGTGCCTGACCCAATCAAGGGAGACGCAGTGGCGGTATTCTACACAGGAAGCAATGACGACAGGACAAGAAACAGGATAAAGGAGGAGGTTGTGGGAGGGCTGGGAAAGTCATTCGCCCCAAAATACGTAATATGGGTGCCCCAGCTTCCTAAGACCAGGAATGGCAAGATAATGAGAAGAGTTGTCAGGAAAGCATTCCTTGGTGAGGACCCGGGTGACCTCAGCAACATGGAAGACACCTCTGTGATCGACTATCTCAAGGAAGTCGGGCTGCTTTACATCAAGGGGTGAATAGTTGAGGTTTGGTGATTCTGAGGTCAGGCTGCTTTCGGATGGTTCATTCACGCTGGATCCCGGTGCAGCATTCGGCATAGTGCCCATTCCCTTCTGGTCCAAGAAGTTCAAGCAAACCGGGGCGGGCAGGGTCAGGCTTGCGGTCCGCATACCACACATAGTTCAGAAGGACTTTCAGGTGCTCATAGACTCCGGAATTGGTGGAAACCCAGACCCGAAGTATGTGAAGATTTTCGAGATGGAAAAGACGGAAGACCTGGTTGATCAGGTGATGGAATTCGGTTCGCCCTCTGACATAGACATGATCATACATTCGCATCTCCATTTTGACCACTTCGGGCACAGCCTTGACAGGGAAGACAGCCGCTTCACTTTCAGAAATGCCTCCCTGGTTGCCCAGAAGGAGGAGTTCAGATCCTACAGGAGGCCTGTTGACTTCACCAGGGTGAATTACGGCAAGACCAACACTGGCCTGCTGTCCAGGTCAAGGAAACTGCAGATCGAAGGCTCCAGAAAACTGAAGGGCGGGCTTGAAGTCATACACACAGGAGGGCATACAGCGGGACACCAGGTCATAATCTACCAGAACGGCGGGAGAGAGATGATCTACTTCGGGGACCTCATACCCACTGCTTTCCATCTGCACCCCACCTATGTAACCGCCATAGACACACATCCGCTTAAGTCAGTGGAAATGAAGAAAAAACTGATTGAACGGGCCATAAGGAAGGGTTCCGTGTGCGTATTCAACCATGACATGGAGACCCCCGCTGCAGTGTTGAGCGGAACTGTTGGTGATGTTAAGGTCGAGCCGGTGGAACTATGAACGAACCGTGAATTCCTGATGGGCCCCCAGTATCAGGTCCATTGCAAGCTCAGCTATGTCTGTTGAATAGAGGGCGATCCTCAGCACCTCTTCTGATATTGATGAGACAGTGCTTGACTCCTTTTCCTCCCCTATGAGGTCATGCTTCATGGAAATGAACTCGGGCTTTCTCGAGATGATGGCGTTCAGCGGCTCAAACCGCCTGGCATAGTACGCTTCCACTGCCTCGTTGTAGAGCTTGCTCGCCTCGGTCAGGAAATTTGAGATGGCCTGTGCTGATTTTTCCGTGTTGTCGCTTGCACTCAGCCATTGCTTGCAGATATTGACCGCATGATCAGCTATCCTCTCAAGAATCCTGGAAAATATGAGGTAGAATATGCTGTTCTCGCTCTCTGCTTTCCTCTTGTTCACAACCCTGTAAACATAGAGTTCGTACCGGTCAACCTCATCATCCCTGCTGATAACGCTTTCCAGAAGTTTCGTGTCACTTTCGCCGATTCCCTTGATCACGTCAAGAATCATTGTCTCCACATTCAGGCTCATGCGCCTCACCGCATTTGACATTGGAAAAGATGCTGGCTCCAGGACATTCTGGAGAACGATGGTCCTGGATGATTCCTCAAATATCTCAACCCCCATCACAAGCCGTGAAAAATTCTTCACCGTCTCCCGGAGCTGGTGGTCTATATACTGGGAACTCTTGATAACAAGTGAGTCGAAATCAGATATATAGGCGGAGGTGAGAACTCTCTGAAAGTTTTGGAGGTCAACCTTTGACTCGATGTTTATCTGCTTGACAAGTTCGGTCTTTTCCCTGTCCCCCTGGGAAAGGACAAGGTTGCCGTTTGAATCGTCAATTGTAAGCTCGCTCCCCTTTTCGAGCCTGTTCTCCCTGATCCACTTGGAAGGGAGGGAAATAATATACGTAGAACCGCCAGTAAGCTGGATTCTCCTTGTGTATGAACTCATCTATTTAGGATATGCATAATCTATATAGATTATCCTATTGTCATCTATATATACATAGATAGCACAGGGAAACTTTGAAAAAAGGTCTCAGAAAAGTTTCTTTCTGATGGAACTGTTGATCTTATCCTTCAGATCATCGTCAATTGGGTCTATGTTGTGTGCAGACTTTGCGTGTTCCGCAATTTGAGGAATAAGGTCCACAGCTTCCTTGCCTGATACGGTAAAATCACAATCCATGCCTATATTTATGCACTTGAATTCGTACTTTGACATATAGCATCTCCAAAATATAGAAATAATGAGAATTTAAATGTTTTTCATGTTGCATTGCATGAACAGGAAAACCACTTCAATGATCACTTGGGAGGGCCGTTTTCCGGGGGCAACCTCTGCTCCCTGTATCTTCTTGAATTGCCGATGCTCCTGCCAATGAATATTCCGGCAATGAATATGATCTCATAGAGGAACATGTCGTAAATGACATAGGTGACCACAAGCTGTGAGAACACTCCCAGTTCAGAAGTGTTCAGGGGGCCGGAAATGGGGACCGTCGAAATAGTACCATTTTTCTGTGCAGTGAGATTGTATGTGTAGATTCCATCACTTGAAATGCCGCTGAAAGTGTATGTCAGAAGCTGGGAGTTGTTTCCCGCGAATGTGTGTGACGTCATGCTGCTGTAGTGTATTGTTGCAACGTTGCCGGAGGGGCCATTGATGTTCAGTTCAAGAGAATTGTAGTCAAATGTCCCATTGGGCACTATCAGAATAGAGTATGTGTATTGTGAGGAAGAGCCAGAATAAGGGCTTACAGAGGTGTTTGCCGTTGTTCCGTCGCTGAATACTGCGTGGTATGTTGGCTGTGAATTGTAGATCGCATGTGTGAGAAGCCCCGTCGAAATTATTGCCACTATCAAGAACACTATGCTTCCTCCCAGAAGCCTCAGCCTAATCCTGTAAAGCTGGGTGTAGTGAAAGGCAAAGAAAGTGACCACGGGGACGAGGAACATCAGTTCTCCAATGATGTATATTGAACCCAGTGTTACCAGTACTGACAGGAACAAGGCCAGAAGCGGTGCAGTTATCCTGTTATTCTGAATCAGCCAGTTTTTGTAAGTTGACAATATCTCACCATTAGCGTTTGCCGCAAATAAGGTTACCCATACGATGTTTAAAATAAATTTGATTACCCGAAGTAATAAAATTCCTCAAAACTTTTTATATATTCGTAATAAATTGACCCCAGATAATGTTACCATCCATTGAAGAACTGAGGAAAATGAGGAAAAACCTTGGAATCAGCCAGAAGGAGCTTGCAAAGATCAGCGGAGTGAGCCAGTCCTATATTGCAAGGCTGGAGAAGGGGAGCATTAACCCAACCTATGACAAGGTAAGGAAAATTTTTGAGTTCCTGAACAAGACAGGCCAGAAGGCCAATTCCATAGACATCACCGCGGAAAAGATCATGAGCGAATCTGTGATCACATGCAACCCGACAGATTCAATAATCTCAGCCCTCAACACCATGAGGGAGAACGGATTTTCCCAGCTGCCTGTTGTGACCATGGATGGGAAGGTCATTGGCAGTGTGTCAGAAACCGACATCAATGATCTGTTGCTCAAGGGTGCAACCCCTGATTCCCTGAGGTCCCTGATAGTCAGGAAAGTGATGGGAGTTACGCTTCCGCAGCTTGACAAGGGATCGCCAATATCGATGATTTACCCTCTTCTCAAGTTCTCCAATGCTGCATTGATCGTTGATGGTGGAGAGCTAAAGGGAATTATAACCAAAGCAGATATTCTGAAGGCTGTAGAAGAATATGCTTAACATTCCTCTCCTGGTTGCTGAGGCCTTCGTACTCTTTATCCCCGGTTTTGTGGCAAACCCTGCCGCGGTCATTACAGGCGGCCATTACCCCATGGACGGCGGAAAGAATTTCTTTGATGGCAAGAGGATTCTGGGGGATGGCAAGACTTGGTCCGGATATTTTGGCGGTTCCCTGCTGGGTGTCCTTGCCGGGCTTATTCTCATGGGAATATTCATGGCCCTTCACGCCACCTCATATTTTTCTTATGGAAATAGCGTTCCTGGAATTCTGATCACGCTCTTTGCAATGTCATTTGGGTCATTGACGGGGGACATTACAGGTTCGTTCATCAAACGGAGGATTGGCATAAAAAGGGGAGGAAAGGGATCGCTCCTGGACCAGTGGCCTTTTGCTCTTGTCTCCTTCCTGTTCCTTTTCGTCTTTTCCAGGGGATTCTTCATTACATACTACGGCAATATTATTGGCATACTTACCATTCTCATCATAACGCCGCCCCTGCACAGGGTGGTCAACATCATTGGTTACAGGATGAACAAGAAGGATGTCCCATGGTAGAAAATGTGAAGATGGTCATTGCAGTCCGGAGGGACCTTGACCTTGGAAAGGGGAAGATAGCGGCTCAGGTCGCCCATGCCGCGGTGAGCTGTGCGCTCAAGGCGGAGAAATATGAAAAGAAGCTTTTTAAGCAGTGGATAAAGGAAGGCCAGAAAAAGGTCGTCATCCGGGTGGAAAACCAGAAAGCCCTGTTCGAACTCAAAGGGAAGGTCGAGGCGGTGGGCCTTGTGAATGAGGTCATAACTGATGCAGGCCACACCCAGATTGAGCCTGGAACTGTCACCTGCCTCGGGATCGGGCCCGTAGAGGAAGATATAATTGAACCCATTACCGGCACATACCCTCTTCTTTAGTTATGAACTCCCAATAATGGCAGATATGCTGTTAGCCGACACTGGAGCGGAAATTTCCAATCTTGCCCTTCCGCCTTCGTTTCCACGGAATGTAACCCTTCTGTAGAATTTTAATTTGTAAAACTGCTTTACTGAAGTAAGCGTTCGTTATATCAAACAATATGTTTTCTTAGAAAATATTATATAACGTTCAGGTTAATTACTGCTAATGACGAAAAACGGAATAAAAATGGAGGTTTTGTATGGCTGACGCTATGGAAAGCCCATTTTCAAAAGCTTTGATGGCTGATCCAGCGCCACTCGGTCTGGCAGGTTTCGCATTTACGACCTTCCTGCTGAGCTTCACCAACGCCGGCATCCTTAAGGATGGGGGCGCAGTTGTGCCTCTCGCTATAGCTTATGGTGGACTGGGCCAGCTGCTGGCCGGAATATTCGAGATGAGGAAGGGCAACACCTTCGGATTCACGGCATTCTCCAGTTATGGTGGATTCTGGCTCTTTTATGCCCTTCTGGTGCTTTTCGCTGGCACGGGAATGATCACCATTAGTAACACAGAAGTGGGATATGCCCTTATTCTTTGGGGATTCTTCACGCTGTATATGTGGCTCCCTGCCATGATGGCCAGCTTTACCCTGAACCTGACATTCCTGTTCCTGTGGCTTGCATTCTTTGTGCTCGGTGTGGCAAACATCACAGGCAGCGCAATGACACTTCACGTGGGAGGATACCTCGGCTTCGCTACCGCTTTCTTCGCGGCTTACACGAGCTTCGCCATAGTAACGAATTCAGTAAGGCCTGGCACCCTTCCGGTTGGTCCGGGACTGTTCAAGAAGAAAGCCTGAACCATATCTTTCAACAAATTTTTATTTTTTAATTTATTTAATATTCTTTTGGATATATTGACCCGATAAGTTTATTATAGCCTAATGCCCTTGATTGGGTATGGCAGATTCTGATGGCAGTGGAGATGTGTTACCTACTCAGGAAACATATCACCCGAATATAGAGTCGTACAAGCAAGTGTACACAGAGTCCGTTGAAAATCCTGAGAAATTCTGGGAGAAACAGGCCCAGATCCTGGATTGGCACCGGAAATGGGACAAAGTCCTCGACGACAGTAACCCTCCATTCTACAGGTGGTTTGTGGGCGGAAAACTCAATGCTTCCTATAATGCACTGGACAGGCACGTCCAGGGAAACAGGAGAAACAAGGCCGCATATATATGGGTCGCAGAAAACGGAAAAGAGAAGATCATCACATACGATGGCCTTTACCAGAGGGTGAACGCCTTTGCCAAATCCCTGAAGGAACTGGGAATCAAGAAGGGAGACAGGATTGTGATTTACCTCCCAATGCTCCTTGAAGCCCCGGTGGCAATACTGGCGTGCGCCAGAATTGGAGCCGTATTCTCCTTCGTGTTTGCCGGTTTTGGTGCGGGTGCACTGGCAGAGAGGATCAATGACTCGAAGGCAAAACTAGTGATCACTTCCGATGGAGCCTTCAGAGGCGGAAAAATTGTGAAGCTCAAGGATATTGTTGACGAAGCCCTTGTTCAGTCGTCAACAGTGGAGACTGTGGTGGTTGTCCAGAGAACAAAGCATGACATACAGATGCAGGAAGGGAGAGACATATGGTGGCATGACATAGTGGGAACAACGATCACGTATGTTGAGCCTGAATGGATGGATGCAACAGATCCCCTGTATATCCTTTACACGTCAGGAACCACGGGCAAGCCAAAGGGCGCAGTCCATGGAAACGGCGGCTATGCAGTCTGGACCGCAAACACTTTGAAATGGGCTTTCAACCCCGGAGAGAATGACCGATGGTGGTGTGCCGCCGATATTGGATGGGTTACCGGACACAGTTACATTGTGTTTGCACCACTTTTCCTGGGCCTCACATCCGTGATGTTTGAGGGCGCAATCACTTACCCTGCACCTGACAGGATGTGGGAGATCATAGAAAGATACAGGATCAACCTTCTGTACACATCCCCGACAGCAATAAGGACACTGATGAGGTACGGTGAGAAATATCCCGCAAAGCACGATCTCAGTTCACTGAAGATCCTTGGAACTGTGGGAGAGCCCATCAATCCCGCTGCATGGAAGTGGTATTACGACAATATAGGTCATTCCAACAGCCCGATTATTGACACATACTGGCAGACCGAGACTGGAGGTTTCATGATTTCACCTTCAATGGCGCTTGGCCTTCCACCGCTCAAGCCCGGATCCGGAACCTTCCCCATGCCAGGAGTTGTGCCCGTGATCCTGGATGAAAAGGGAAAAGAAGTGCCGGATGGGGAGAAAGGCTACATCGCGTACAAAAGGCCATGGCCCGGGATGTTCATGACCCTCAACAACGACCCGGAAAGGTTCAAGGAGGTTTACTTCACCAAGTATCCTGGACACTACTACTGCGGTGACTACGCCATAAAGGACAAGGACGGCTATTTCTGGCTTCTTGGTAGGGCTGACGAGGTACTCAACGTTTCTGGGCACAGGCTCGGGACCATAGAGGTTGAGGATGCACTCATATCTTCACCCGAGGTTGCTGAATCTGCAGTATTCGGGAGACCTGACCCCGTCAAGGGAGAGGTCATTGTTGCCTTCGTTGTGGTCAAGGAGGAATTCGAGCATGATGGAGAACTTGTGAATGCCATAAGGAAGAGGATTAGGAGTGAACTTGGCCCAATATATGTGCCCGAAGAGATCCACATAGTGAAGAGCCTCCCCAAGACAAGGAGCGGAAAGATCATGAGGCGTGTTGTGAAAGCAGTTGCGCTCGACAAGCTGCCCGGAGACATCAGCACACTGGAGAATTCCGCATCAGTGGATGAAGTGAAAGCTGCCATAGAAGCTTTCAAGAAGGAAACTTCATAACCCCTATATTTTGACAGACCGGGGTTCCCTCCTGGTCTGTGCAAATAATTTTTTTCCAAAACCTATAACGAAAAGAGACACAACCATTCCTATAACCATGAGTGGCCCCCACATCATCAGAGGGTTTGTGGAATATTTTGTGAGAAGTGATGTGCCCAGCACAGGCGCCACAGGCATTATGAGCCCCAGTATCAGCTGGAAAGCGCCATAATACTGGCCCCTCTTGTCTGGAGGCGCCATTTTTCCCACTATGCTGAATGCTATGGGAGACAGGATGTTCTCCGCCATTGTTATTGCCACCACATCCAGGATCAGGAAGAGTGGGCCGGAGAAGAATGCCAGTGCCAGGAACGAGAAAGAATAGACCATGCCACCGAAGGCTATCCTGTGGTGATCCTTCATCCTTGCAAGTGCCCAGTTTGTTGGTATCTGAAGGAAGACCACGACAACCCCATTGACCGCATAGAGTATCCCGATGAAAGTGTTGGACACATGGTTGACCTGGTTCCAGAACAGTGTCAAAGTTGTGCCCCACTGCCCTGCCACAAACCAGACGGATGCGATGAGTATGGTGAGGAATATGAAAGGCCTGTCAGAGATGGGAATCCTCATTTTCTCGGCCTTTTCAGGCTTCTGGTAATCGGTTTCCTGCACATACCTGTAGTACAGGATCATCTCGCCAAGGGATACAACAGCTGGAAAGAGGAAGACCAGCCCGTACGCAATGTTTGAGAGCACTCCGCCAATGGCTGGCCCGATTGCGAAGCCGATATTTGCCCCTATCCTGATCATGCTGAAGGCTGTGGTTCTCTCCACTTCGGAAGTTGTGTCCGTCAGGATGACATTGTCAAGTATTCCCTGGACATTTGAGAATGGCTCCACCAGGACAAAAGCCACATAGAGGATCATGTCAGGAAGTTTGAGGAAAGCTGTAGCAGTCATCACCAGCAACAGTACCGCAATTATTGGCGGCAGGGAGATGGCAGCCTTTCTCCGGCCTATCCTGTCAATAAGATTGCCGCCGTAAATGGAAAATGGAAGTGACACCACCGCCGTGATGAAGAAAAGCAGCCCGACGTACACATAAGGCATGTGCCTCACCGTTGCAAGATAGAGCGGGATGAAAATCCATGCCTGGGACCTTCCGAGCACGCGTATGAGCTCCGCTGTAGTAATGGCGCTCACGTACCTGTTGCGAAGTATATTCAGGCTCCCTGTATTCAGTCTCATTCTGCCCCCGGAAATGGAACAGGCACATTGCAGAGGCAGATATAGACTTTGGTGAGGGGCGCCCAGAGGTTACCCGGGGCCTCAGGTGGCACAATGGCTGCTACTTCCTTTTCTTCAGGTATTCAACGGCAGCCACTGTCACAATTGCTGCACCCAGTGCCCCCAGTGTCCCCATGACAATAATGAATGCCTGGAGGGACCTATGCTCCGGGCTAACATACTCTGCATATGATGTGTGGAAGGTCAGGTTGATGGTTTGTGGGCCCCCAGAGACTGTTATGTTCTCATTGGGCGGGGTGGATGTGACAGTTGCCAGATAGGTGGTTCCGTTTATGCTTACATAATTGGAGTTTCCATATGGGAATGTTATGGATGCGTTGTAGGTCCCGTTGGGGACCATGTAGGTGAGACTGGAGGATGCCCCATCCACCTGCGGCGTTCCCTCGAAGGTGTAAGGAAATCCATTTACCTGCCACTGCCAGCCCTGCAAGAAAGGGTAAACTCCCCTGGCATTGAAGGTCACAGCGTATTCCTTCTGGAAATGCACGGTTGCATTGGTGGTCCCGGCAGTTATCTCCGGATCAGACCCATCTGTGTAGTAACCCTTTGCAACTGGTTGTATGTGGACTGGCCCATAAGGCATGTACAGGGTCACATTTGCCGCTATTCCAGGATAAAGCCCATGAGAAAGCTGCATGGATCCATTTGGCAACGTCAAGGAATTGCTGCCGTAAAATCCCCAGGGCGTGTTTTCAGGAAGCCCACTGGCTGAAAGGTTCAGCCTGCCGAATGACAGGTTGAGTTGGGTTGGTGCGCCGTCAACCCTGATGTCGCCCGTGAAAGAATAGATGCCCAGATCGGAGTAAACCTGCTCGCCAGCTGAACAGTTGTATGTGCCGTTGACAACATTAAGCACCTGCTGGCTGCCGTTTTGGTAGGATGCGGCACGCCCAAACATGTACTGGTTGGTCAGGTTTCCCAGGAGGCTGACTCCCCATGAGACATTGGAAGGTATGTCGCTGGCTTCCACTGTGACCGGGAATGTCTGGTAGAAAGTTACGTTCATTGAAGAGGGGCTGCCATTTATTGTGAATGCTTTCTGCGCCATTACTGATGTCACATAGTTCCCGTCCGTCCAGTATTGTACAGAATAGTTGCCGGGGTAACCGCTGAAAAGGATGGTGTCTGAAGTGCTTGAGAGTGTGTTGTATTGCAAGTTCAGGTCAGTTTCCAGGATGGAGACATACCATTTCACGCCCAGTGCTAGGCCGCTTTCGGAGAATGTGACCGCATAGGTGGTGAGCGGCGGGTACACCTGCTGTGCAGCGGCTTGCTTGAGATGTCCGTTGCCCGCCAGGCTATTGTCTGCGATGCTGGCGGCCGAGGAAACAACGACCGCTACCAGGACTGCAAACAAAAGAAATTCATGAGCGTTTGCCGAAGGCTTCATATAACACTTTTAAGAATCACCCTGGATATATATAACCTGCCCCAAATATATTATGCCATGGGAATTTAAGCCATTTACAAAACTGCAATGAACATTTTTATACTGGCTTGAGGCATTTCTATCTCGTTCCATGTTCATAACTCTAGAGGGAATAGACGGCTCAGGCAAAACCACGGTATCCAGGATGGTGAGCGATGCCCTCCGCGGCAGAGGCCATAAGGTGTTTTGGACCAGGGAGCCCACCAGCAAGATCAAGTGGAACGATAAACTCAGGCGGGGACGCGACCCTGAATCAGGCATATCACTCTTCTTCAGGTTCACTGAAGACCGTTTCGTGCACCAGAACCAGATTTCAAAACATCTTGGAATGGGTGAAATTGTCATCTGTGACCGTTACCTGCTTTCATCTTATGCTTACCAGGGAGCACTGATTGAAAGCCTGTTCCCGGACAGGGACAGTGCACTGAGATGGATGGAAGAAACCTCATCCATAATAACTGTCAGGCCTGACATGACCTTCTGCCTTGACCTTGACCCAAGGGTGTCAATGGAAAGGCTGGCCAGGCGAACAAACCTCACCGGCTTTGAGGAAGAGGACTACCTGAACCGCGTTAGGGACCTTTACAGGCACATTGAGTTCCCTGGAAAAGTGACCGTGGATGCCTCTCAGGACAGAGATCATGTCTTTTCGGCGATACTGGAAAAAATAGAGGAGAAACTCAGGCAGTAGTTATGATTATTTCGTCTGATAGGATCATTATTGTGTGCTCAGCCTGTGATATTATTGAGCCTTTGTGCTCCTTCAGAACTGCGAATTCGCTAAGTTCACGGGATTTCTTCATGGACTTGATGTAGTCATTGGCATTAGGCATGAGATCGGCTACCCATCTCTGTGCGAATGGAACCGTGTTGAAATTCTTGTACAGTATCTCATCCTCCCTGATCTTTGTTCCACTCAGTATGAATATGTTTCCCCCGGGGCCGTTGTGGACCATCCCTATTCCAGTGCTGGCGAAGGGCTCAATTGCAATGACCATTTCTGGCCGGAGAGGAGTGGCATTGCCATCATCATAGTTGGGAATGAATATCTCGGAGTGCAGGTCATACCTGTTTATGCCATGCCCGCCCAGGTTCTTGATGGGCTTGAACCCCCTGTTCCTTACCACCCTTTCAATTTCCGCGCCGATCTGCCTGATCTGTATCATGGGCCGCAGTTTCTTTATGGCTGCGTTGAGGGCTTCCCGGGTGGCGTCTATGATATCCGAATGGTTTCCAGTTTCCCCGACCTCAATGGTCGCAGCGTTGTCAGAAAGGTACCCGTCCACCTGTGCGCCAACATCCAGTTTCACAACGTCCCCGGTCCTGAATTTCCTCTTGTCTCCCTGGAACGGGGAATAGTGTGCCGCCTCATTGTTGATTGACAGGTTCACAGGGAAAGAGGGCTTGCCTCCCAGCTCTTCCATGTATTTTTCAATGCCCGTGGCAACATCATAAAAAAGAGCTCCCGGCTCAACCAGGCTTTTTCCGTACTCGAGTGCCTTCTTTCCTATTGAGCCTGCAAGCATGTACTTTTCCTTAACGTCAGGATCCACCTTTTACCATCGCCGTGGAAAAATCACTCGATTGTATAAATAAAGTTGTTATGGTGGAACCCCGCCGTTTGCTGTGCCTGGCATCTTCAAAATTCCTGGCAGGCTGCGCCAGCAATAAAAAACCAGATTATATATCCTTACGGCTGGATAAACTATAATTGCCTTGACCAATATGGAAAAGCATGACATGGCACAGTGTACTTAAGGAAGGAGACATGAGCGACGGAGACCTGAAGAAAGTCAACGTGGATGGAAAGGATGTTCTCATAATAAGGGACGGGGACAACTTTTTCGCAACATCACACCTATGCACGCACGAGGAATTTGACCTTGAGGATGGTTTCATGGATGACCACCAGCTGATGTGCCCAAACCACTTTGCAACATTCAACCCGAAAGATGGTTCTGTTGTAAGTGCCCCAGAGGGATCTGGGCCAATTCCAGCACTGACCTCATTCAAGACAAAGGTGGAGAATGGGGAAGTAATGGTGGAAGTCTGATCCTTCCCAACATTATTTTTAAAGTCTTATGACCAAATAAACTCAATCAATAAATATCAATTTCTGATTTTGACCAATGAAGATTCTCGTTTTTGCAAAGCAGATTCCCGAAGTGAGCGAAATCAAGTTTGACCCTGAAACAAACAGAATCATCAGGGATAATGTCCCGCTTAAGATCAACTCCTTCGACAGGAAAGCTGTTGAGGAGGCCATAAGGATAAAGGAGAAAGTTGGTGCTGAGGTTACAGTGGCCTCAATGGGCCCTCCACAGGCAAAGGACATCCTCAATGACTGCCTCAAGATGGGCGCAGACAGGGCATTGCTGATCACTGACAGGAGGTTTGCAGGTTCTGACACCCTCGCCACTGCAAGAATACTCTCAGCTTTGGTGAATAAGCTCTCGCCTGACCTGGTGCTCGCAGGAAAGTACTCACTGGATGGGGAGACCGCGCAGGTACCTCCCGAAATTTCTGTCTTCTCGGGATATTCCTTCAAGTCATCCATTGAAAAAATAGAAGTGTCTGAGGATGCCAGAACCATGACAGTAAGCCACGAGAACGAAAGCGGGACGGAAAGCATGAAGATACCCCTGCCTGCAGTGCTTTCGGTGAGCGAAAAGATCAACAGGGCGAGGGCTTATGACCCCGAGACCCCAGACAGGTTTGGCGACATTGAGGAATATGATGCGGGGAAGCTTGGCATTGAATTCACCGGAAGCGAATATAGCCCCACGGTTGTAACTGGAACAAGGGTTTTGGAGAGCAGCAGAAGCGTGAAGATGCTGCCCATGGACGGCAGTGTGTATGAGAGAGTGCTGGACATCATAGAAAGTGACAGGTCAAAGAACCAGGATGCTCCAGAACTGGCACTGAAAGAAGTGGATGATGGCGCGGATTCCATTCTGGGGGTTGTCTTCAAGGAACCTGTCCTGGGAGAGGAGATTTCCTCAAAGACTTCAGAGCTTGCATCCGCCAATGGCCTCAAATCGATCCTTTTTGGGAATTTGGAGCCCGGGGGAAGAAAATTCTTCGGACACCAGTATTACCTTTACAGGACAGACAGGATTGAGGCCTTCACCGATGCCCTCCACCAGTTCATACTGGAAAAGAGGCCGAAATATGTGGTATTCCCATCCACTGTTGAGGGCAGGGAAGCAGCTGGAATAATTGCCGCCAGGCTGGAAGTGGGCCTCACAGCAGATTGTGTTGACCTGGAGATGAAGGATTCCCGGCTCATACAGCACAAGCCTGCATTCGGCGGGGGAATCATCGCTTCAATATATTCCAGAACCGACCCCCAGATGACAACAGTGAGGCCTGGCATGTTCAGGATTGCAGAGGGAGTGGCAGATCCCAGTGTCTTCGAGGTTGAGTTCAGCCCCAAGAGATCATATGAATTGCTTGAAAAGAACCCGGTCCCCCAATCTTACAGGCCACTTGGCTCAAGCAACATGGTGATTGGAGTGGGAAGGGGCCTTAAAAAGAGAAACCAGATGGAGAAAGTTCTGAAGCTTGCCAGCCTCCTGGATGCATCCGTTGGTGCAACCAGGCCACTGGTCGACATGAGATTCCTGCCGCGGCAGCAGCAGGTAGGATTGACAGGATACTCCATTTCCCCTGGAGTCTACCTCGCTCTGGGGATATCCGGAATGGCCAACCACACCGTGGGCATAAGGTATTCTGGAACTGTAATTTCCGTAAATACAGATGCAGATGCCATGATGTTCGGATTCTCAGACTACGGAATAATTGGAGACGCAGACCAGTTCATTGACGGCTTCATTGAGTTCCTTGAAAAGAGGAAGTGATCAGGGCACCCTGTAAACGAAGACATACTCGTGCTTGAAAACATAGAAGCCGGATTTCAGGGCCCTGTAACGCCAGAGTGATTCGCTGCTCCTTTTGGCCCTGGTGTTCTGTATATCCTTCACGATTATCCCACGGAGTTTCAGCCCTGTGGATGAGAGCGCATCCATGCTCCTGAATCCGAGGGGAACGATCTCACCGTCCCGGTACATGTCACCGATGACAAGGCCTATGTAACCCCCTGGCTTCATTGACTCGAGGATCTTCCGGGTGAGGCTTTTCAGCCTCCCCGTGAAATCATTCACGTCCTCCGAATTGGACAGGTCGCCTGCGTCTTCCGAGAACCTGATTATGTCCCAGTACGGAGGATGCAGGATTGCCAGCTTGAAGCCCTGGATTCCCCTCTCCTTCAGAAAAGCCTGATAATCATACTCCATTGAATTTCCATTGACCATATTGGTTGAAATTGCTTTTTCAGCCGCAGTGCCATTCAGGATGCTGCCCGTCTTTTCATAAACCTCTGGGTTCAGTTCAATGCCCAGAGAATTCCGGCCGAGCTTTCTGGCTTCCAGCAAAGTGGTTCCTGACCCGCAGAATGGGTCAAGGACCCAATCCCCCGGGGAAGTGTACCTTGAAATAAGCTGGAATGGGATCTGCGGAACAAAATTGCCCCAGTACCAGGCTTTGTGGTTCTCGTCCCTGGCCCTGCTGCCCAGCGTCCAAAGGCTGTCTGTGTATATGTGGTCATAACCCTTCCACAGGCTCATGTTGAGATCGGTGAAGTCCTGGGAGAGGTCCTGCTCAAGCGTCCGCTGTATGATTCCCACGTAATGCCTTGCACGCTCCATGGTCTGGGAAACCTGTATCTGGTGGAGTTCCTTCTCTATTGCCGACCGCACAACAGGGTCAATCTCTTCATCCACCGGCAACTCGAAATTCTGGAATTTCTGTTTGAGTGAGGGCAGAGAGCGTATTGTGCCCGACGTGCGGCATATTTCCGCCAGCTGATTGATCGAGTTCTCGCTCTCCATTGATTCTGTCACTTTACTGCCCAGTCCTGTAATGCATTCTGTTTCCCTTAATTTTTTCCTGCGGGGCCTTCTGAATCAATCCCCGAGTATGGCCCTGCAGGGTGCCCCGTCCAGGTCGACCCTGAGTGGAAGGCAGGTGAGCCCGTACCCCCCAGGCTCCACATTGGACAGGTTCAGCCCCTCAATGATTGGAATGCCGTTTTCCAGAAGCTTTCTGTGGACCTTCATTCCCTTTGTGCCGAACTCCTCTATTGAGAGGTAGTCTATGCCCACTGCCTCTATCCCCATGTCCACAATCTTTTCAGCTGCTTCCATGGAAAGGTAGGTGAAGCCCTTGTCAAAGCTTCCATAACGGGAGGAATTCCTGGTCTTGAAGAGAAGCCGTTTCTCCACTGTGTCGGGTATGTCTCCAGGCCTGATCACGTCACCTGCCACACCGACAACAGTGCAGGGGCCGATCAGCCTTTCGAGTGGGATGGATGATGTTTTTCCACCTTCCCTCATTGCGTGGAATGGCGCATCAATGTGTGTGCCCGTGTGGGTTTCCATAAGAATTCTCGTGATATGGACCCCATCTTTCTCATGGGTGCGGTAATCGTACAGCTCAAGTGGAGCATCCCCGGGATAAGTGATAAGATCCCTGTCCAGGGGGAGAGAGATATCTATCATGGTTTTGCCAGTTCAACGTCTTTTATAACTCTTTACCGATCTTTTCACACTGTGTCCGCAGATGCTGCATTCCTTCACAAATTCCCTGTACTTCCTGCCGCATCCCGTGCACCTGAACTGCCAGGTTATTGCCCTTGCTATGGGCTTCAGGTCCGCACCCAGTATTGAAATACCAAGTTTTGATGCAACGTTCTCTATTGCAAAATCATCGCTCACAACCGTGCCTTCAAGCTCCAGGGCCACCGCAACAACATCTATGTCAGTGGGGCTGAGTACTGAGATATCCCCGGTTTCCTCGGCCGCTGCCCTGACCCTTGCGATGGATGCAGAAGTTGGCTGCCTCACATTGAGGCTATCCTCATGCCATGACATTGACCGTGCGATCTTGCCCAATCTGATCTCCTCCATCACAGAGGAGGGGACAACAAGATTTTCCTGCCCCATATTGAGCATCCTGGAAAGAATTGCGGATGTGTCCAGCACAAGAAACCTGTCTTTCAATTCATGAGTTAATAAAATGAGGGATTTATTCCCTTTCATTTATGGGGACATATTTCTTGAGGTCCCTGCTACCCACGTAAACTGCCTTGGGCCTGAATAGCCTGTTGTTCTTCACGTATTCGAGTGACCTTGCCACCCAGCCTGACGCCCTGCTGACCGCAAATATGGGCGTGAATATCTGGGGATTGAACCCGATGGAGTAATACAGGAGGCCTGAGTAGAAGTCCACATTTGGGAATATCCCCTTTGATCCCAGCTTTGAGATCATTACCTCCTCGATCTTGTTCGCTGCCTTGAAAAGTTCCTGCTTGCCGTGGGCGGTTGTGACCTGTTCAGCGAACTGCTTCAGTATCTTTGCCCTTGGATCGTAGACCTTGTAGACCCTGTGGCCGAACCCCATGATCTTTTCCTTGTGCTCCACCATGTTTCCTATGACCTTCTCGGCATTTTCAGGCGTGCCCACCCTCTGGATGAGTGCAAGGGCCCTCTCGTTTGCACCGCCATGAAGCGGCCCCTTGAGGGCGCATATTCCTGAAGTGACCGAGGAATACATGTCTGAAAGGGTTGAGATCGTGAGCATGGATGCAAATGTTGATGCGTTCATCCCGTGGTCTGCGTGCAGTATCAGTGCAGCATCCATCATCTTTGCCTCAACTGTGCTGGGTTTCCTTCCAAGTGACATGTTGAAGAAGTCCGATGCATAGGAAAGATCGTCGTCAGGCTCCACAATTTCCTCTCCCTCGTGAACCCTGTTGATTGCAGCCACTATTGTGGGTATCTTGGCAATTATCTCGACGCCAAGCATTTCCTGGGAGGCTATGTCAGGCTCTACGCTCCTGTCGTCATTCCCGCCTATAAACGAGATCATTGACCTGAGTGCGGACATTGGGTGAGCCTTCACGGCGATCTGCCTGATCATGTCGTACTCATCCTTTGAAAGGTGCTTCAGCTTTTTAAGCCTGGCAACAAAATCACTGTACTGGCTTTTGGTGGGAAGTTCCCCATAAAGAAGAAGATAGGAAACCTCTTCAAAATTTGATTGCTCAACAAGCGTGGAAATGTCATAACCCCTGTAAACAAGCCTGCCCTCAGTACCATCCACATATCCTATGGTGGTCTCGGCCGCAATTACGCCCTCCAGTCCTCTTGAAAATTGAATACCTGTATCATTATTTTCAGCCATAATCGACACCTGCCTTATCGGCATGAATTGAGAGCTAATTAATCTTTAGACGGATTTTCTGTTTCAATATATCCTGATATCAACTATAGATTAAAGTGGAAGCTTTAGCAAGTAAAATATAGTTGAAATCCGCTCCAGTGCGGACTCCAAATCGACTTATCATGGGTTCGCCCTTTGCCGTTTTATTTCTTCCTGAGCATAAGGAGCCCTATGACAAGCACCGCAACACCCAGAAGGAACAGTGCCCCATAGAGAATGTAATACTGAGAGATTGTCCGGGGTATTGAGAAACTGAGGTTCACCGTAACATTGCTCCCTGTCACATTTACGGTGGAGCTTAAGTGCTGGCCTGTGGACCCAACCTGGTAATACGCCTTGTAGCCGTATGAACCGTTCTGCAGTTCAACTGTTATTGAAGAGTTGCTTGTGGTCACATTGTAGTCGGCAATTGCCACTGTCCATGATGCCCCTGAAGGAACTCCGCTCTCAACGAATTTCACGAAATACCCGTAGCTGAAATTCAGGTACACTGTCCTGTTGGCCCCTGCAGTGTCAAATGTCATGAAGGTCCTGTTGGCAACAAACTTGCCGGACGGATGGATTGTGAATGAGTACGTACCGCCCAGCAGGGCGAAGGTTATATCGCTCCCCTGGGAGGTTTTGGTGGTATTGTCCGCGGTCACCGACCAGGATTGCTGTGACGGCAGGCCCTGCTGTATGAATGTGACATTGAAGGTGCCCCTTGTGAACTGCACACCTATGGATTGTGAGGTGCCATTCACCGTAAAATTCCCCGAACTCCCGTAGTAGTTTGGATCAGCCGGAATCACTGAATAATTGTAGGAGCCGTTGGGGAAATACAGCAGCATGCTGCTGTTGATGCTTGATTCCGTGTAATTCCATGCCTTGATGCTCCATCCCTTCCCTGCCGGGTACACATTCGGGTTCAGGTTGAAGTTGACCTCATACCCCCTCTTGAACTGCAGGGATATGCTGACGTTCTTGCCGTTTACCGTGAAAGTGCCGGCCACAGGATCTGACACGTTGTAGCCAACCCAGGGGACCTTGAAGCTGTATGACCCGTTTATCAGGCTGAAATTGACATAGGCCCCAACTGATGCGTGCGAGATTCCCGCTACCTGCACTGACCAGCCGTTGCTGGGGCTCATGCCCGTCTCCACAAACGACACGTTGTACTTCTTTCCTGAGAGGTCTGTCAACATGCTGTAGGCATTGATGGAGCCCATGCCGGTGACAAGATCGTATCCAGGAAGTGCCTGCTCATCGAAGTTATGCCCAACCGTCACGTCATGGAACGGCAGCAGGGACGGTGTGTACCCGCCGGTCATGGACGGGTCATACTGTTCTGTTCCAAGCATGTATATTGACGGGTTCAGGAAACCCAGCCAACCCTGGCCCTCCATTGTCCTGTACTGGTCCATCTCGGCAATGATTCCTGCCAGGACGGGTGCTGCAACACTTGTGCCGCCAACTATGTAATAGCTGGATGTTGTGGAATTTGAAAAGTAGATCAGCGTATTGTTTGCCACTGCTGATACGTCAGGCACGCCTCTTCCTCTGTTGTCAATCACCTGGTTTGCCTGGGAATTGATCTGCCATGTTGGTTCGGTGTAATTTGCGCTGATTCCTCCAACGGAGCCCAGAGTCCCGCTGTTTGAATCCGTGGCTGGCTGGTACCAGACCTGATGCGCAAGCAACGCCAGGTTGGAGGTCGAAATTGATATGTTTGTGCCGCCCACTGCGGTGACGCCGTAATTGTCGTATGAGACGGTGGATGGGAACTGGACTGTTTCATACTGGCTTACGCTCTTGGGGCTGTTCAGGTCATTGCCGCTGTCTCCGGAGCTTGCCAGTACAGTTATCCCCCTGGCCTGGCATGCCTGCAGGTACTGGTTCCATGTCTGGCTCACGAAGTCATTTGACCCCCATGAATTTGATATCACTGAAACGTTGAGGAGCTTTGAATACTGCGAAGGCGGGCTGAGGATGGTCTCAAAGGCTGTGGTGAGGTCGGTGAGGGTGCTGTTCTTCCCATAGACGTTGTAGATTGAAGCGCCCGGAGCCGTGCTTCCGAGCATCTCCATGTCAAGTGTGTTCTCGACCGCAGCCCCTGATGTGTCCAGCTGCGATGAGACTCCGGGCGCCAGGGCACCGGCCACCGGAATGCCGTAAATTGTCGGCTTGGGCTGTGAGAGGAGGGTCTTGTTGAAGTAGTACGAAATGTCAGATGGGTTGTACGGGGCAGTATATACAGTGTTTCCGTTGGAGGTGTATGATCCTCCCCAGAGAATGGATGCGATCACCGCGGCGCTGGGGGTGACATTTTGCAGAAGGGGAATCTCATTGTATGTCCCCTGGAAATAAGACCCGAACAGGAACTGCACTCCATTGGATGGCTGCGGAAAATCAGGATATGTGAAGTTTGAGACTTTGACAAGGTTGGTTCCTGGCCTGCTGGAAGGGGCATAGGCACCCTGATTGGCTAGATTGAGGTTTATGGCAGGTTTTATGCTGCTCAGTCCAATGATATTGCTCACGGAACCCGCCAGCCATTGTGGAAGCTGTGGCTGTGAAGAGGGGCTGAAGGACTCGCCTGCGCCCGTGGCTGCTATTGTGGAGTTGAATGCTTTTGAGAAATTCTCTGAAGAGCCCTCAAGTGAAAGCAGAAGCCTGTTCTGGAATGTTTCCTTGACGGCCAGGCCATACTGCCGGAAGTAGTTCATGGCAGAACTGTAAACATAGGAATTCGGGGAGAACTCACTGTTGAACTGAGATGCGGTGAGAAAATGGCCATACTGTGGGCTCACTGGGTTTGAAAGGTTATTCAGGAGGCTGTTCAGTGCATCCTGGTTGGAGAAATTGAACATCACGAGGACGTTCATGTTTCCGGTATAGATCACGGTGGAGTTTGAAATGCCCCCTGTGAAGGAAACATCACTCATTGCACCGGCAACTGTGGCATCATGAGTTGGCTGTGCACTGGAGGGCTGCTGCAAGGCCCCATGCATGCTGGAAAAAATGAACAGGGATATTAGCACGAAGGCAACTACTGATATCGCCCCGCCATGGGAGCCTCCTTTGTTCATGCATTTCACCAGTGCTGAGCATTCAAAAATCTTTTCATTGTGGTTTTGACCGTTCCTCAATGATCTGGCGCTTGAGTACCCTGCCCTCCATTGTCTTGGGCAGCTCTTTCCTGAACTCGATCTGCTTCGGGACCTTGTATGGGGAAAGTTTGGTCCGGCAGGCTTTCAATATCTTGCCTGTAAGGCCGGAATCCTCTTCCTGGGCAGATACAACAGCAAGTATCTCCTCCTCGCCCCTGTTGTTCGGGATTCCCACAACCGCAACCTCCAAGACCCCACTGACCTCAGATATCACTTTCTCTATTTCCCTGGCGCTGATGAGTATCCCCCTAGATATGATTGCCTCACGCCGCCTTTCTTCCATGATGAATATGACTGAGTCCCTGACCTGGGCGAGATCGCCGGAGTCCAGGTATCCGTCCACATAGTACTGGTCTGGGTCGTCGATTGGCGGGTTGAACCTTGTTGAGAGGCCAGGCCCCCGGATGAAAAGCTCCCCGGTTTTTCCCTCGGGAACAGGTTCATGGGTCTTCTCCTCAAGTATCAGTGCCTCCACCCCTTCTATGGTGCTTCCAGGGCTCCCGGAGACCTCATGGCTCCTGTCCTGGGACTGGAAATGGGTCACGCCAAGCATCTCGGGGATTCCATAATACTCGATGATCCTTGTGCCGTATTTCCTCTCCAGCTTCAGCCTGGACTCCTGGTTGAGGAGGTAGCTGTTGCAGAGCAGCCCTCTCAGGCCCTTTATTGCAAGATTTGGAAGACCCGAACCAAGTATCCTGCTCACATCATATGGAGAAACGAGTATGTAGTCACAGTCAAAGAGGCTGCACAAGAAAAAGAGCCTGTAGTACCTGCTCCTCTCCATAACTGTTGTGACAGTGCCTCCCATGAATATTGTGAGAATGACGGAAAGCTGAAGCGTTCCCGGAAGGAATGGGGGCATGGTGGTTGCTATGCGGAACCTTCCCTTCATCTTGGAAAGGTTCTTTGCAACAGCTTCCACTGAAGAGATTACGTTGCTGTGGGTGAAGTACATTGCCTGTGGCTGTCCGCTCCTTGCGGGGGAAATCAGCGCAACAGAGCTGTCCTCCTGGGGATCTATCTGCGCCCCCTCACCCTTTGGATCATAAATCAGGTCGGCAAACCGGAAAAGCCTGGATCCCCTGGGCTTAGCCCTTGAAGTCCCGCCAAGGTGCCTGGCAGTGTACAGGACAGCGGATTCAAACGGCAGGAAATCCTGCAGCCGCACCGTAACAAGGTTTTCCAACCCGTCTTCCTCCCTGGGGCGGAAGCCGGATGTGTCCAGCACAAAGAGCGCCTTCGGGTTCACAGTGGAAAGAATGTTTCTGCATTCATAATCAGTCAATTCAGGGTCAAGGGGCACGGCAACAGCCCCAATCTTCTGTGAGGCAAGAAAGGCAATGAGGAACTGGGGTGAAAGCGGAAGTGCTATGCCGACACTGTCCCCCTTTGACAGCGAAAGCCTTGCCCTCATTGACTCTGCAAGGGAATCGACCATTGTCAGCATGGAGTGATAGGAGAAATGCCTTCCATTGTAGATTATAAGTGGATAGCTCCTGTTCGCATCAGCATTCTGCCGGAAGATATCATAGATATTGCGGTTGTCCTCTTTCTGGATTTCTTCCTTTTCGGCTTCTTCCCTAGCTGATTCCATCTGAATCTCCCTTTTTGCGCTTCACAACAAATCTTCATTCAACCTAAATCTTTTGCACGTGCCTATCGGGAGAGCAATGCTAGCTTCATTACCTCCGGCAACTTCCCCATCATCTCTTTTATGTCGTACCAGTATGAATTCTGCGTGAAGGCAATGTCGCCAGCCCTCTTGCATATGAAGGACGAGAGGCAGGCCGCCTCGAACGGGTCCTCAACCCTGGCTGAGACCGCGGCCGTGATTCCTGCGAGCAGGTCTCCTGTTCCACCCATGGTCATTCTGGGATTGCCTCCCTCGGTGTACCTGATCCTCTTCCCGTCTGTAACCGTATCAGTGCTCCCCTTCAGGAGAACTGTGCATGAATTCTTGTCAGCAAATTCCAATGCATTCTGGGCACTGGGGTCTTCCCCCGAAATTTCCCTGAATTCTCCCCCGTGGGGGGTGATTATGATTCCTGCGCGGGGGCATTCCTTCCTCAATAACTTCAGCAGCTGCAGCCCTTCAGCATCCAGGATCAACTTTCCCCTGTAATCCTTGAGCGAGGAGACCACTTCGTCCAGATCCTGGTCCCTCCCAAGGCCTGGCCCGACGACAACTGCATCAGCCTTCCTTATTTCAGAAAGATTGTTCCTGTCGGCCTTTTTCACTATGAGATCCGGGCCGTATGAAGAGAGAACCGGCACTTTGTCCTCGGTGGTGTAGATCCTCACCAGGTCCGCTCCTGCCCTTGAGGCCCCTTTTCCACAGATGGCAGCGGATCCGTAATAAGTCCAGCCGGACACCAGGGCCACCGTGCCGTTCATCCCTTTGTGGGAGTCCCTGCCCGGAAGGCTGTAATAAGCGAAATTTCCGGGGCCGTTGTGGTTGAAAACCTTTTCGGGTAGCCCTATGTCCCTGACAAGTATCTTGCCTGAATTATCAGCAGTCATGCCCTCCTTCACGTCGGTGAATGTCACTGTGACATTGGGCCTCACCGGCACTTCCCATCCCAATCCTGTTGGGACATCCACCGACACTATCTTCCTGCCGGAATTGTTCATTGTCTCAACAATATGCGGATATGGCTCTCTGGGTTTCCCTGTGATTCCCGAACCGAGCATCGCATCAATTATTATGTCAGCTTTCCTGATTTCTGAGTCCAGTTCCCCTATCTCAACAACACTGCCCTTATAGGCCCTGGCAGCCCTCCTCGACTCAGAAGTCTTCATGTTGTCTATTCCCCCAATGACCGCAACCTTAACATCGTTGTGTTCAGAAAGGGCAGAGGCTGCAACAAGGCCGTCACCTCCATTGTTTCCACGGCCGCAGATTACCAGTATCCTTTTCTCGGTTCCGTATTCATCCTCTGTTGCCCTGGCAACTTCAGTGCCGGCGCTGACCATAAGGGAGTAAAGGTCTCCGAAAAAGTACCAGTAGTTCCTGTCCGCCCTCTTCACCTCAGGGAAAGACATCACCATGTTAGATCCTTTGTAATAACACGTTTTTATTTAATTAGCTTTCCAGTAGCAATTTTCCACATGTAGAGGTCCAGAATTCCTGGCTTCAGGCCCATTTCTGACGCGATCTCAAGAATCACTTCCTCATTCCTGAGATAATTCTTTCTTGAGGCCACGTTGACCGAAAGCTCCGGATTCTCTTTCCTGATCATCCTTACAATGTGCTTGTCCAGTATTGCAAAATCAAATACGCCCACGTTGCGCAGGAAATGTGAGGATTCCTTGTACCCCAGGCCCTTTATGTTTTCCACCAGGTACTCCCTGGCCTGGAAGGTGTCACTGGCATTGACAAGGCCAGGAAGTTCCTCCAGGATCCATCTTGAATCCACGATAAATTTGCTCCTGAGATTGTAGAACCTGTACTTGGCCGCCTTCAGTGCGTCCCTCAGTTCACCCTGTCCCATGTGAAGGAAATTGTCCAGGCCGATCAATTCCTGCGTCCTGATGCCCATTTCGGCAGAAGTGTTGGCCGTAAGGAGGCAGAAGGAAAGCTCTCCGAATAAGTCCTCAGCAGTTGCTTTCCTGAATCTTGAAAATTCACGGGCCTTCTCATCTATGGCAATCGAGAATGGCGAGGCAGCTAGTTGACGGACCTTCTCCCTGATGGAGAGCACATCCTCTGTGCCGGTGATGATTGCCCTGCTGCCCTCCATGGACTCTGATTATCTGAAGTCTATAAAAGCATTGTTTGGTGCCCGATCCAGGCAGATGCATGAACCGGGTGAAAAATAGTGTTTTACGCAGAAAAACAACAATGTATTTTTATAATTGATGCCATTCTATAAACAGTGATAAGAGTGGAAAAAACCGACAAATTGGCAAAAATATTCGGAACAATAGATGACAAGGTTGGCTTCGACACCGCGGATGCTCACTGTGACTATCCGTGCGGTATCTATGACCCACACCTTGCCCAGCTTTCGGCCCTTACAGTTGTAAGGATGGTTGATCTTCTCAAGACCATACCGAAGCCCAATGCAGACAAGGTTGAGGAAATGCTGGATTACGCACACGATGTCGCCAGGGCAGTCGAGGTAAAGGAGAAGCATGCAGAACTCTGCAAACACGAGATAAGGATCATATGGGGAGACTACATCAAGCCTGACCACCTGAAGGCACACCCGGAACTCCATGAGATCGTGTTCAACATCATGAAGTTCGGTGGAAAGTCCAAGCAGGAACCCGACAGGGAAGCTGCAATGAAGCTCTTGAACGAGGTCAACAAGTTCTCAGAGATATTCTGGGAGACAAAGGGCATCAAGACAAAGAGAGCAAAAGCACCATACGATCCTCACGAAGAAGTTGTTTACCCACAGCTCTGAAGTGTGGAAACCATTATCTTTTTTTAAGATCAGTGGAAACAGCATGGTTCCCTACGCAAGAGACGGGGACTATGCCGTGGCCACCCGAATTTTTTTCAGGATCAGGGAAGGAGATGTGCTGGTGTTCAGAAGCCCATCTGATGGAACTGTTCTTATCAAGCGCGTGAAAAGGCTGGACGCTTCAGAGGAAGGCCCTGAATTCTTCATGGAAGGGGACAACAGGATGAGAAGCACCGACAGCAACAGGTTTGGCGCAGTGAAGAAAGAGGCAATTATTGGAAAAGTCATCCATATAGCCAGAAGAGGCAGAAGCCTGCGTTGATTCACGCCAATTTAATGGGGGTCTGATTCCCGGATGAATCAGCTGCCCACATTTTCCGAGCTTTCCTCAATGCCCTTGTACCTGTAGTATGCCATTGAAGCCAACCAGGTTATGGCAAATAGGGCAACGATGAATACCCCGATCTCGGAAAAATTCAGGCCGAGGACCCAGGACCAGAAAGGCCCGGTTGGCTTCAGCTCCATGGAGAAGACCTGGAGCATCTCCACAGTCCCTATGGCAAGTGCCACCATGACGGATATGACCGTCAGGGTGAGGTTGTAGTAGATCTTCCGTATTGGCCTCATGAAAGCCCACCCATAAGCCCTTCTCATGGCCACGCCGTCGGTGGTGTCCAGAAGGACCATGCCGCACATGAACATGAAGGGCAGGACCAGGATCATCCAGAGAGGTATCTGGCCGGTAATTCCGGCACCCACACTGATGGCGATCAGGGCCACCTCGCTGGCGGTGTCGAAACCGAGGCCGAAAAGAACCCCGACCGGATAGATCTGCCAGGACTTGTTGACGATACGGAACAGAGGGTGGAAATATCTGTTGAGAAAGCCGCGCTTGTTGAGGAGCGCTTCAAGTTCCACCGCCCCTTTCTTCCTGGTCCTCATGTCCCTGTAGACCCCATAGATGCTGATGGCGATGGCCAGATTCATCAGGCCGATCAGCCAGAGAAATGTTCCTGAAACCACCGTGCCTATTAATGCGCCGTCGCTCTGCAAGGCCGGGATCATTCCTTTCACAGCCCTGGTGAAGAATATAAGTGCAACAATTAGCCCCACAACAATGGTTGAGTGGCCAAGAGAGAACCATGTTCCCACAAACGTGGAATCCTTGCCCTCCTGCATGAGTTTTCGCGTCACGTTGTCTATGGCAGCTATGTGGTCTACATCCAGCGCGTGGCGCAGCCCGAGAATGTAGGCAATGGTGCTGAGGCCGGCAAGGTTCACTGAAATTCCCCCTATAATGGCGGAGGCGGTGAATCCAATGCCGGTCAGGGCCAGGATCACAGAGTACAGGATGATGACTCTGGCCCTGTCCCTTCTCGAGAATTTGCTTGAATCTTCGACCATGCTGGCATCCTGTGCTTCAGACATTGTAAATTCGCTACTCCACTCGTATTTTCCCACGATATTAAAGAATTCAGGTCAACAGGGAACTGATAATTTGCGCCAGCACGACAGAACAATATGGGGGCTTTCCAGGTTCAAAAAAATAAGGTTCAGGAAGGGTCAAAATTGTCAAGCGGCTCCACATTGGAACCTGCAGAGGTGAATCTGACCACCTTGAAGCGTATCCTGGTAATCCAGTCCTCAAGCGTCTCGTCGTCCAGTGTCCTGGTCCTTACGATCTCTCTTGAGCAACTTGAACAATACATTCCACTGTATATCAAAAACCCGCAAATTATACAGTGGTGCTTGATTGCCATTGTCCATGTGAGTGATGTTTGTTTAAAACACTTTGCAGACCTGTATGTATGATACAAAAAGTTTTAAGAACCCTAAAACAGGGCTTTTTAAAAGAGTTAA
Organism: Thermoplasmataceae archaeon; assembly: GCA_046703545.1. Lineage (GTDB taxonomy): Archaea > Thermoplasmatota > Thermoplasmata > Thermoplasmatales > Thermoplasmataceae > JAJZOM01. The sequence goes on from JBJKSX010000013.1 coordinate 47,581, forward strand.
TAAATGGGGTGAGCACCCTATTTTTTAACATATATGAAATATTTATCCATCAATCGTCGCGGTACATCGTGTCTGTATCTGATCCACCGGTGAAGAACAGGGACATCTCGGAATATATGTCCTCAAAGCCGTTGAAATCCTTTGATGAAATGGGGTAAATCCTGCTCAGCATCCTGCTATCCTGGAAGGCCTGCAGTACCGAGGAGAAGTAGTCTTTCACCATTTCCTGCTTCTCGTCCAGGAAGGCGTCATAGAGTATGTCTGGAGACTGTTCCCATCTCTCGATGTTTTCCAGGTCCTCGTGGCTGATCAGGTCGGTCTTGTTGAGGACGAAGAGCATTGGTTTGAAGAATCTTGACATGACCGAGCCATAGAGCATCTTCTGCGATATGTATCCGGAAGGCGATGAGGCAAGGACCGCATCTGTGACAAATGCCACCATGGCCTTCCCCTGCGACAGCTTGTCCACCAGCAGGGGGCTTCCAGGCCTGAAGCTGAACAGTTCAATCTGGCCAGGCGTGTCAAAGATGACGTAATAGTCCTCCAGCTGCTTCAGGGTTTCCTCAATGGAATCCGTATTCTCCAGAATGAGGTCTGAGGCCACCACCTGGGCGCCATTGGGCCCCAGGTTGAACTCAGACATGATCTGGCTCAGGGAGAGTGTTTCCCTGATGTCTATGTCCGGCTCATATGGTGTGAACTCAGCCCCAGGGTCCAGGTTGACTATTGCGGCATTGTAGTCGTTCGAGACAAGCCAATCCTTAAGGGCTCCGCAGAACGTGGATTTTCCAGTTCCCGCTGGTCCTGTAACAAATATTGCACCAATCAATCCGTCTCACCTTCCATGAATCTTTCCAGAGAATTGTCCGGCTGTTCCTCGTCGAATACAAAGGTCCCCTTTATGGTTCTCACGAGGTTGTCTATCCTTGTGTCAAGGTACCAGGGAAGTTCGAATTCCTCTGAAATTTTGACTGTTTCATTCATGTATTTTATGACACTCCCCTTGTGTATTGTGAGGGACAGCTTTTCCTTTCCGCACCTGTAACATTTCCCGGAAAGGGGCACACGCCTGTATTTTGTATTGCATTTGGTGCACCTGAATTCCTGGGAGAAGAATTTCCTGAAGTTCCCATACATATCAGGAAGGAAATGCGAATTGAGCACCCTGGAAGCCACGTCATCTGCGTCCACTGCCCTGATCCTCCTTGCGAGCGAAAGCTGCCTTTCTATCTTCTCTTCCATGGAGTCTATTGTCTTGTAGGAGCAAACCTTCACTCCGCTGCCTATGTCAATGGTGCCGGTGCTGTATCCCGAATTCAGTATGGTGCCGGTCTTTTTCAGGCGGACGCCCATGGTCATCATAAGTTCCTCTATTTCTGATGGTGCCCTTCCCTGGGAGGCTGCCTCATAGAACTCCAGCGGATAGTCATTGAGGGTGTCCACATTCATGGCTTCCTTGTCAACCTCGTCAGGATTCAGCTGCACGGTCAGGACTAGAGGCGCATCCATGAGGCCTCCCCTTGTGGATGGCAGGTACTCTTTCGAGAAATTCACAAGGCCGTCAATGAGGAGCATAATGCTGTCCTCGTCTCCGTCACAGTTTCGCCTCTTGGCAGCGTGGAAGAATGGGTGTGCGTAACATCCGCTCACGTCGGAGAAACCGATCACCCTTCCCAGAATGCCACCGGATGTGTGGGGTGCGAGTCCAATGACCAGTTGGCCTATGAGGTCCTCGTGTGTCCTGCACATGTAGAAGGGAGGCATGTTGTAGTAGTTCGTGAGCAGGTTGTCAATGTACTGGGTCACCCTGAGGAGGTAATCTGCAGCCCCCAGAGGGATGATTATGTCCTGGGGAAGGATCTCATTCATGTCCTGGTCCGGGTACCCAAGCTCAACAAGCTTCTCCCTGGTTATGCCTATCTCCTCGGCCCTGAAGTGCGTGATGGGTATATCCGACATGTCGTACCTGCAGGTCCCGTCCTTGTTTGTTGAAACGTCATTCAGTGCCCTCAGGAGCCCTTTCTCGAGGGGTTCTGGAACCCTGTCCTTGCCCATGAGCTTCTTTACGCCCTTGATTTCCAGCTTCTCCGGTATTTCCATGCCAAGCCTGTCCACAGCATTGTCAAAAAGCTGCCTGAAGTTGACCTTGATCTTTCTGGGGCCTGTGGCCTTGGCTGTCGAGGAGCCGCACTCAGGGCAGGTGGGAGCTGGGGTTTCCATTCCGCATGCACCGCAGCGCCTGATGCTGACCTCGATCTCCAGGCCGGATGCGGTACCCTTGTATGAATTCCGCAGGGACCTCCTTGCATCGCCTGTGCCCTCTATGGGAAACAGGACGTGGACTTTTGGCTTCATCTTCCTGTCCCCAGCCTTTTCGGGCCTGCCAAGCCTTGCTCCAACCCTGGTTGGTGATCTTGGCCTTATGTCAATGCCTGAAAGGGCAGAAACCAGGGAAACCGGATCTGTTGCCGAAGAATCAACGTCCAGGGCTGTCACAACATCTTCCGAAACATCAAGGCCCAGGCTCACGATGAGTGGATAATATTCCTGCAGCACCGTAGTGCTGCCGTTTTTCACATATGGGATTCCAAGCTTCACAAGTTTCCCTGGCACAGAATCATCATTTATGTGCAGCTCTCCACCGGAAAGGGTGGCTGCACTGAGCCGCTTCCTGAGATCCATGATCTCATCCACGGAAAGGTCGTGCCAGAAGTAATCATATTTCGGGTAAAGGGGGATTCCGTATTCACGGGACATCTCCACGGCCTCGAACTGGTCAGGCGTTCTCCCGCCCAGCTTCTCCTTCAGCTCTGGCCCAAGATAGAGCTTCCACCAGTCGTAATTGAATGACCCCGGGACAAGCACATGGTTGTTTTCCAGAAAGTCACCGTATGCAATGAGTATCTCGCCCAGATCCGTGATCTGCTCTATTTCATCCAGAAGTTCAGCCGCTTGCTCTGGGGATTCCACCCTGACATGGCTGCCGTTCTTGAGAAGCAGCATGGGCCCGTCCACCATCTCACTGGGGGTCATGGCAGCGGCCTTGCCAGGCAGCTCAACCTTGATCTGGGATCCGGTTGCAATGAACCTGTCAAGCGCGATCATGGAAGCTGGGTTCATGGAAGCAGCAGCAAGTCCGGAAACTCTCGACCTGCCATACCTGAGCCTGAACCCGCCAGGCCTGTTTGGATGCCCGAAAACCGGTCTCCCTGCAACAATATCAGTGAGGAACTTCTCTGACTTTTTTGGTGCTGGCTTGGCAACCTCCTCTCCAGCCTGCTTCTCATCCTTCTTTCCCAGGAATTCCCATTCATTGAGGCCCAGTTTCTGGGTATGCTTGAGCACCTTCTTGGATTTCTGGATTAAACCCTCGCAAAGCACAAGGCACATTCCTCCCCTGATGCGGTTGGTGCTCACGCGCTCCATGTCCCTGTGCCCGGAGACTTCCTCAACCTCGCTTCCTTCCCCGTCTATGCATACCGGGGAATTGAGAATGACCCTCCTGACCTCATCGGGTGAAGGCAGGTACTGCAGATGCTTTATCCTGTTGTACGCCTGGACTTCCTCAATATACCTCTCCACTTCATCGTCCGTGGGCTTGAAACCGCCTATGCCCAGGTCCCTCCTCACCACATCGGCAATGAGGACACTCAGTGCCTGTGCGGTTCCTCCCGCACCCCTTATTGGGCCGGAATAAACAACTGAAACATAATTTGAGCCGTCCCTGTTGGCGCCTATGGAGACGTCCGCTATCCCCTCAAGCGGGGCAACAAGTATCCCCTCTGTGAGAATGGCAAGTCCGACCCTTACTGCCTTGTCCACCGCCTTTTCGTTGCCTTCGCTCCTGTACATCTGGGCAACCTTCCTGGAGATCTCGATGGATATTTCCTCCCTTGTCTTCTCCTTTGCAAGCTTCCTGATGTCGTCGGCGATGCCCCTTATGTCAATGAGTTCCTCAATCCTGTCAGCCATGTCTGATGCCAGTGGAATCTCTACGGTATCCACCACATCCATGCCCCTCGCCCTTATGCTCTTGGCAAGCTCATAGTCCTTCGTGACCTGGGACCATAGAAAATCAGTATATTCCTTCAGGTTTGTGAAAGCTTTCATGAGAGCAACTCTGAGAACAACAGCTTATCCATGAAAGAGGATTTAATCTTTATCCGCCCCTTTGAGTATGACTCAAGGGGGTTCACTTCCTTTGAGAGTATCTTTTCCAGTTCGTCCTCAGTGGTGAATATATTTATGTCGGGAACCTGCCCACTGTATTCCACTGTTTCCAGAATGCCATTTATGAGGTGGAAGAGGGTTTTGTTTTCTCCTGTGTCAAGGAGAAAATAACGTTCCATGGAAAGCAGCTTGCCATGGGTCTGGGCGGCTTCCTTCAGCTTTTCATTGATCTTGAGGAGCAGTTTCGCGGCTACACCGTTCAAGCTGCAGCCTCCAGTGTCTTCTCCTTGTATTCCAGAGCCTTCTTTACAAGATGCATGTGGACTTTTGACGGTTCCAGGGGCCTCGACTTGAATTCACTGTGGTACTGCACTGCAATTAGGCCATCGTTGCCCTTTAATTCCGCGATCTCCATCCTGATTCCTTCCTCGTCCACGCCGGAGAAGACCATGCCGGCATCGTTGAATTTCCCGATGAACTTCGGATTCACCTCATACCTGTGCCTGTGCCTCTCGTACACAGTGTCTGAACCATATATCTTCCTTGCAAGGGTGTTGTCCTTTATTATTACCTTCTTTGCCCCAAGCCGCATTGTGCCGCCCAGGTCCTCAATGCCCTGCTGTTCCGGAAGCAGGTCTATCACCGGGTACTTGGTGTCGCTGTCAAACTCGGCGCTGTTTGCGCCTTCCAGGCCCATCACATTCCTGGCAAACTCCATTATGGCGACCTGGAACCCCAGGCATATTCCTAGGTACGGGATTCCATTTTCCCTTGCGTACCTTGCGCCCTTGATCTTTCCTTCAATTCCCCTGTAACCGAAGCCGCCGGGGACAATGACTCCCTGCACATCAGAGAGCACATCCTGGTCCTCCATGAGATCATCCGAGTTGACCCACTTGATCTCCACGTCTATCCCGGTCATTCCCTTCACATGTGAAAAAGCCTCCTTGTGGCTCATGTAGGAGTCCTGGAGCTCAATGTACTTCCCGACCAGTGCTATCTTCACCTTCTCCCTTGGATTTCTTATGTTATCCTTGTATTCTGCCCAGCTGTCGTGGTATTCCCTCTCAGGCAGTGAAAGCTTATCCTTCACAAAAGACACAATTCCCTGTTTCTCCATTGCATCTGGCACCAGGTATACATTCGGCACATCATTGACGCTCACTATTCCCTCCATTGCCACATCGGTGAACAGTGAAATCCTCTTCTTTGTCTCCAGGGAGAGCGGTTTTGTTGCCCTGCAAAAGAGGATATCGGGGGTGATTCCAATTTCCCTGAGGTCCCTTACACTGTGCTGCGTTGGCTTTGTCTTCTGCTCACCCACAACACCCAGCTCAGGCACCAGGGTAACGTGTCCAAACACGAAGCTCCCGCGGCCCTCTTCCCTGTTAAGCTGCCTTATTGCCTCAAGGAAGGGCATTGACTCCATGTCGCCTACGGTTCCGCCCACCTCTATGAGGACCACATCGTAGTCGCCTGTATTGGCCACCATTCTGATGCGCCTCTTGATCTCGTTTGTTATGTGCGGGATGATCTGCACCGTGTTTCCCAGGTACTCCCCTTTCCTCTCCTTCTCAATGACTTCCTTGTAGACCTTTCCCGTTGTGATGTTGTTGTTTCCCGTCAGGTTAACATCAAGGAACCTCTCGTAGTTTCCAAGGTCTAGGTCAACCTCGCTTCCATCATCCAGCACGAAAACCTCGCCATGCTGGTACGGGTTCATTGTTCCTGCATCATAATTGAGGTATGGATCAATCTTCAGGATCGTGACCCTGTAACCATGTGACTTTAAAAGATAGCCAAGACTGGAGGTGATTGTGCCCTTGCCAAGTCCGGAAATAACCCCTCCGGTGATAACTATGTAATGCATTCTAAGATAGAGTTTGACGACTAATTAAATTTTCTGGACTCATTCAACTTACAGGAAAAGGGTTAACCATACAATAGAGTGTGAAGGTGGAGAGAAGTCACATTGTTGGCATTTGTTCGCCCGAGATATCGAGTATGTTGGGCTTGAGAATATTATTATCTATGTTTTGACATTTATCATCATTCCGTTCCCAGATGAAGATTAAAGACTACTTTCTGTTGGATACGCCATAATTGCACCCGAAGATAACTCGCGAATGGGCAAGGGCACTTAAAACGAAATAGGATATAAGGATCATAGTGAATTCAAGCTGATGTTTCTCACGGGTTCTTCGTCAGATGATATCAAGACTGAAACACCCCTATTCAAATGGTGATTGATATCTGTCTTGTACGATCAATTCATAGAAAGAACAAGATGAAAGAAGCTTCCCTTCCTGAAGTCTTTCTTTTGTGGACAGGATGTTTCAAGGATCGGGGAAACATTTTTAACTGGATTCTTCAATATATTTCCGTAAACAGAAATTTCAGGCTATTCCTATGAAAGGCGAGCTGGCAGATTATCTTGGAATTACAAAGGATACCAATCCAGAAGAAAGAATTGACGCGAAGGTCTATTCTTTAAAAACAGAAATCTTGGATGAGATTGTTGATGGTAAATGGCATGTTCACTTTCTCACTGGATATGATGATAACAAAATTGTGGAAATCGCATTGGGTGATTATTTCATTATCTCCATGAACGCCCATATATCCTGCATTAAATAAGGGCCCCAATTAGAACTTCCTTTCCCGGCCGTTCCTGTCCTTCGCCTCCAGTATCCGGTTGAAGGAAGTGTTTCCACAACTGGGGCATGGCGTCTTGGTGCCGCTGCTGGAGTTCCGCCTGAATATGGTGCCCATCCCGACCTCCACCTCGAAGGTGGCATTGCATTTGCTGCAGGACATCACCCATTTCATTTCCGTAATATCCAATGCGGCGTACTTAGGTTTTTGCCATAGCGGCAGAATTCTGCATTTAATGGGCTCAGGAAAGGTAATTAAGAGCTCTTGCTGTGTTATGCATGATGACCTTCATAGAGTCCATATTCCTGCTTCTCCTTGTAGCACTCATACTTGGGGAGCTTTTCGAGAGGTTCAATTTCCCGGCCATAGTGGGGGAACTTCTCACTGGGCTCATCCTGGGGCCGGCAGTGCTTGGCCTTGTGAGCATGAACCCGGTTTTCCAGGGGCTGTCTGAAATAGCACTCTTCTTCCTTGTGCTGCTCATTGGAATTGAGGTCACCACAGAGACTCTTGTCAAGTATTACAAGGAAGGAATCCTGTTCACTTTCTCCAGCTTCATTGCACCCCTCATTGTCATGATACTTGTTTCCCAGTTTGTGCTGGGAATGGGAGAGCCTGAAGCACTTATTGTGTCGATGACGGTGGCGGTTCCATCAATATCCATAGTCTCTGTCCTGTTGAGGAATTTCAGCTTGCTCAAGCTCGAATCAGGGCATGTGTTCCTGGCCAGCGTCATTATAACAGACATAATCGCATTCGGCGTACTTTCCGCCATAATAAGCCCTGACAAGATCTATGTGGACGTGCCGGGGCTCCTGGCCCTACTTTTCCTCATTTTCATCGCTGATTACCTCATACGGAAGAATTCCAACCTTGTTGTCAAGATGTTTGAAAGGCTCCATGCGAGAGAGAGGGGCGAGAAGGTGATCTTCGGTGCCATAATTGTTTCGGGCCTGGTTGTTTCCAGCATCCTGGAAATGATCGGCATCACTTTTGTGCTTGGGGCGTTCTTTGCGGGAATAATGATCAGCGAGCTCGTCGTGGGCTCCGAACTGCACAATATGCTTGTTTCCACCCTGAACAGGCTCAATGACAGCTTTTTCATCCCCATTTTCTTCAGCATAGCCGGAGTGGAGATGGTGCTTCCCCAGGCCAGTGCCTTCGTCAAGCTGGCAGTTCTCCTGGCCATAGCCGCTGGAGTTGGCGGCCCCCTAAATTACTATTTCTCGAAATGGCACATAAAGGATGCACTCCCAAGAACCACTGTTGGAGTCCTTGGCTCACGCGGTTCGGTGGGAATCATCATCGCAACAATAGCCTTCAACGCAGGCTACATTGGGAACTCACTCTATTCCATAGTCATATTTGCAACGCTGATCCTCACTCTGGCTTTCACCCCCATGGTAAGGAAGAAGGACATAGTGCTCCCGAAGAAGTCTGCCACTTAGGTCATTAAATAGGGATTCCCGATCTGCACCATATATTCATGGAACCCAGACTGCTTTTTGCCTACCTTGCACAGGATGACCCAAGGAAATCCACAATGAAGAAGCTTGAAAGATTCGGCCTTGCAAGAAAGGTGCCTCTGGAAAAAGGTGCACGGTCATTGTGCCTCACCCCCTACTCTGACCAGTTCCTGCTGCCTTCCGACAGGCCCCTGATTGAGAAATTGGGGCTCTTCACCATTGATGGTTCATGGAACAGGATTACAAGCATAAGGGACGTTAAGCTGAAGCATCCAAGAAAACTTCCGCTGCTGGTCCCTGTGAACCCCGTGAATTTTGGGAAGCCCGGGAAACTGTCATCAGTTGAGGCGTTTGCGGGAGCCCTTGGCATCTGCGGGTTTGAGGGGACTGCAAGGGCCATCCTTTCAAAATTCAACTGGGGGCTGAACTTTCTTGTTGTTAACCGGGAGCCCATTTTAGCCTATGCCAAGTGCGCAACTCAGGAAGAGATGGCAGCTGCGGAATCCGAATTCTTCTGATCCTGGCCTACGCCCTTCCATTGGCCATCCTGGAGCCGGAAAACACCAGCAGCATACTGCCGGAGTATGTTTCTGATCCCGTCCCTGAACATATCAGGCACTTTCTGGAATGGCTCTTCCTCTCCGGGGAGAATATGAATGCCGTCCACGTGGCCGAGGCCCGCAACATCAGATTCCTCAAAACCAAGCCTCTGCTTCAGCATCTTCAGCTCATCGCTGTCAAGGCGCATTCTCTCCTTTTCAACCATTGTTCCCAGGTTTTCAATGCTTTCCCTGCTGTACTTTATGTCCATGGGATTTCCATCCGCGGCGAGAACAAACATCATTATTCCAAGGCATTTTGAACATCTGCCGCATGGGACCATCTCACCGTCTATTGACCGGCATGAATGACATGACCTCTGCAGGCCGAACAGATCTTGGTACCGGGAAACCAGTGCCCTCTCAACCACAGATCCGGTTACCGGGTAAACTGCACTCCAGACCCTGAAATTGCCAAGCTTGGAGGATAGGTACCGGCTCATGGCATCGTTGAAGTCATGGGTCTGGTCATATATCCCATAATAGTGGCTTATGCCCCTGTATTCCAGCATTTCCCTGGGATCGTCGAACTCATCGCCAAGCACAACCGAAGTGATTCCTGCAGTCCTTGCCAGCGGCAACACAGACATTATGTACACAGGAAAAATGAACAGCTGGACCGGGTATGTGTCGGTCTTGCCCTTCACAACTTTCTGGTCTATGGGATCAAGGTTTCTTATGAAGAATCTGTAAAGCCTGTCCACATTGGACCACACCTTGTGGACGTTCCCGAACCTGTGGGAATAGTCCCTGTATGAAGTCGCTGCTGTGAACCAGTGGGAACCGCTTTCGTTGAAGAAGAATGCGTGCGGGTTCAACCCAAGCTCATTGAGCATCCCATAGGTCAGCAGGCTCTCCTTCCCGCCGGAAGAAAGCACTGCCACTCCGCCCTCATTGTCTGCAACCCTGCAATCCTTTTCTTCGTGTGTGGATGAGCGTGAGACAGTGGTTATCCCCATGGAATTTTTCTGGCTTATGTCTCCATCTGAAGGGAGGTACTCCTTCATGAAGAATGGGTAACGCCTTCTTGCTATCTTGTTGACAAAAACCTCCCGGTTGTTGATCGCAACAAATTTCCTTATGTATTCAAGGTCGTTGTCGGAAACAGGAAAATCCAGTACAAGCCTTCTTGAAAAAAGTGTAAAATTGATGGCCGGAAATGCCACCATCAGCCCTGCCAGGTTCTCGTCAAGTGAGACTTCCTCCCTGTAGCTGTAAATCAGTTCGAAGGAGTGTGTCTCATCTCCGCGCTTTATGGTTACAGTTCCCCTGACCGATCTGCTGTCAAATGACCTGACTGTTGCCCGTATTTCATCCAGTACAGCAAGCTTCTGTGCATATGTTTCACGGCCGCTCAATGCTGGATTGCCTCCAGGATGAAGGAGCCATCATTTTTGAGTGGGTCAAACACAGGGATGCCCATGCGCCTTTCCAGAGCTTCCATCTCGTTCTTCACTTCGTCCCGGGACATGTTCTCACTGTTGAGCGATATGGCAATGACCTTCTTTCCTGAAAGAAGCTCCAGAATGCGGATGTACCTGTCAAGATCAGGTATTCTAACCTGGGGGAAGCCGTCAAAGAACTCCCTTTTAGGGGCATGCTGCAGTATGATGGCATCAGGCCTGCATGCACCTATTATCTCGAAGCTTCCGGGATAGGCCGGGTGCAGAACAGAACCCTGTCCCTCTATGAGCATCACCTCAGGCCTCTCCTCCCTCCATGCGTCGACCGTGACCTTCTCCAGGCCACCGGGTATGAAGTCGTTTATCATTGAATCGACCACCACGGTGTGCTTGAATCCCTGCATCCATGCGGTCTGCCCGGTGCCAATCATAAGTGCCGGGAATCCCCTTGAAAGCAGAGAATTTGTGATGTTGACTGCCGTTGTCCTCTTGCCAATGGCACTGTCAGTGCCCAGGACGGCAATCCTGTGAGAGCCAACCTCCCTGATCTCCCCTGTGTATGGCGGCCTGAAATCCCTGAACATGCGCCTCACGTCAGTGATGGCGGATCCCGATTTTGCCGCAAGGCTTGCGAATTCAGGGTCCTCACCTATGAATTCGTGGAGGCCGCTCACTATGTCAAGGCCATTGTTTATTGCTTCCCTTATGTAACGCCTGTATTCAGCAGGGATGTATCCCCCATCGGTTGCGACGCCAACAACTAGGACAGTTGCACCCAGATCCATACCCTCATCAACTGAGGAGATAATCGGGATTCCTTTGTCCATCCCTTCCAGAACCATGCCGGCATCCTGGCCAGCCTTTGTGGAATCGATGACCCCAACTACCCTGAACCTCTTTGTGAAACGTACCAGGCCGTTGGCGGTCTTTCCGTAGGTTGTCCCGAATACGCCCTCTGCAAGGACTACTGCATTGTCCATGCCTTCGATCTCCCGGTGAGAACCACAACTATGTCTCCGTTGTCATTCTTTCTGCCCAGTAGTTTGTCCACCGCTGCAAGTGATGATGCGGACGCAGGAAGGACTGAAAGCCTCTCAGACTGCTCAAGAATTCTGGAGTAACTGTACATCTCGGCGTCTGTCACGTAGGCTGCCATCCCGTTGCTCCTGTAAAGGGCATTGAGGGCTTTCTGCCCGTCATAGGACCGGTACGCAACAAGCGGCTCTGAAGCCCTTGTTTCCCTGATGCTTGAGGGGTCAAGCTCCACCAGAGTCCTGTGCCTCTTCTTCCAGGAAGCTACGATTGGATTTCCATTGGGGGTGCTGGAGCCTATGAACCTTGGGATCTTGCCTATATGCCCTTCAGACTGAAGCCGCGCAAAGCCTGAATAAATCCCTGCAAGTGTTGTCCCATTTCCAAGCGGGACAGCCACGTAGGATGGCGCATGGCCGAGCTGCTCGTATATCTCCAGTGCTATGTTTTCATAGCCCGCCGTGTCCAGTGAAGAATTGCCGGACCCCGGGCTTGAGTCATACCATCCCTCATCGCTCGACCGGTCCCTCATGTACTCCACCAGGTCTTCATACCGGCCGTCAAATTCCAGCACTTCACCACCATTGGCAATTATCTCGCTGTTGCGTTCTCCGGAATAGTACTGTGGGATGGCCACAACCGATTTCATGCCAAACAGGCCAGCGTAGTACGATATTGAAGCACCGTAGTTCCCGCACGTTGCCAGCGATACTGTGTCAAAACCTTTCTCCCTCGCATTCAATACATGAAGTCTGGAGATACGGTCTTTCTGCGTTCCAGTTTTGCCTGCGCCCTCAAACTTGACAAAAACATTTCTGAGGTTAAGGGCTTTTTCCAGGTTGGCAGCTCTGAAAAATGGGGTCCTGCCAGGAGGTTCCTCTTCTTCCAACGTTTCCATTGCTTTTCACTCAGGTTTTTAGCCTGATCTGTTGAACTTAATTGATAAATCTTTGACGAGTATTTAAACATATTTCAACCAGAAAAGATCAAATTTCGCTTCGTGGCGATTAGCTGTTTCCAGTGGTCCGGGGGCATTCTAAATTAAGTATAGAAAAGAATATATATTTTACTTTTTCAGGTTTTTATCCTATTTATACAATAATTATTTCCAACCCAGAAATATCAGCGTATTCCTTGATTATTTGCTTTCCGTTGGACTTGACTCCCTTTCTGTCCATTATGAAGCCTTTGCATCCGGGGGTATTCTTCACGGCCTGCTCGATCATGGCTTCATTCATGTTTTCAAAAGCATGTTTTGGTATCATGTGGCCCATATCCACTGAATTCTCTATGGAGTACCTGGTGATCTTTGGCATGTAATGCCCCCCTCCGGCGCCAACAAAAGCCTCTCCGCTGCCCCCATTATGTGACATCAGGGAATTCACAACGGTCTCCAGTGCCTCCCTGTCTTCCCACTGGTCCTTTGTTGTGCCTATCTCTATGAAAAAATTGGGAATGCCAAGAAGGGGGCCATGGTGCGTCGCCTCATAGGTAACGCTGAACACATCGCCTTTGTAGAGTTCGTTCATTGCTCTCAGTGTTGAAGACATCTTCCCCGGGTCAGTAGCTGAAAGCTTCCTCTCCCTTCCTCCAAGTATTGCTTCCGAGAAGTTGCCGGTTGGGTGCACCGTCAGTGATTTTATGTCGGCCCTTGATGAATGCTTTGAAAGGAAGATGACATCCTCAACCTCTCCCTTCACGGAGCTGAATTGCTCACTGAAGTTGTCCAGATAGAGGTGCTTGCCGTCAATATAGGAGAAGATATAGTCTTCATGCCTGAGAATCCCCGGCATATTCTCCTGTGGCTCAAAACTGTACATGTCAAGAAGGGCTGAGGCAATTGACATGCTTGCCTCATCCTCCCTGGACGCGATTAGAAAATGCACAGCATGTGATGCATTTATGATATTTTAGATTCGATCATGTCGTGATACAGTGTATCCGCCTTGTTGTATATGGCCTTCTTTTCTTCTGAGATGCCCCTTATGAATTCCTTCACTCCAGGATCCTCAAATTCCTTGGAGATGTTCAAAAACTCGGCCATTGAATCCGATTCTGTTTTGGCAAGGTACAGGAGAACACTCTGAAGGCTGCTGACATCGACCTCGCCCTCTGATTCAAGGTGGTCGGTTGCGGAAAGTTCCAGGGGAGCGTCTCGTTCATCCACGCCTGACTCAACCTCCCTCTTCCCATATGATTTCAGCTTGCAGAGCAAATCATTGTGGCTGTCCAGGAATGGCTTGATGAAGTACCGTATGTTGGACTGGACAGTTTCTCCGAGGAGATCCCTGTATGTGTTACGGATCCTCTCCTCGTGCTCGATCAGTGATGCAAGAGGATGTGTGATCTCTGACATGATGTATTCTACATGAGAATCGATGTGTAATAATATTGCCATATGGGTACTCAGGAACCCTTTGCCGGCTTTTTCCTTGTGGAAGCAGCAACAGCAGCCAGCAGAAGTGCGCCTCCTGCAACGGTGAACCAGGAAATGGCCTCTCCAAGCAGGATGACCCCTCCGGTCACGCCCACCAGCGGCACCAGGTACAGCTGTATGGAAAGCCTGGAAACTGTGCCCCTGTTCACAAGGGTGTAGAAAAGCATGTAGCCCGCTACAGTGCTGAGGATTGAGAGGTAGAGCATGGCAAGCCACCCGTTGAGCGGGAGGGCTGACACCTGCATGAAGAAGCTTCTTGAAAGCAGAGGCAGCAGCATGACCGTGCCCGCCAGCCCCGCCCATATGGTGATGGGCCTGGCGCCGTATTTCTGCACCAGTGGCTTGGAGAACACAGCAAAGACGGAGAAGGAAGCCGCTGTGCCCACGGCCTCAAGTATGCCTGCCAGTGAGCTGCTTCCATTCATTATGTCACTGCCCATTGCCAGGACAATGCTCCCGGAAAATGCCAGCGCCACTGCAGCTATAATCTGCCTTCCATGCCTCTCCCCCAGAAAGATCCATGAGAGCAACAGGATGAAGACGGGGCCAAGTGCGACCAGAAGCACAGCCATGCCCGCGGATATGGTGCTCTCAGACGCATTGAGGGTGAGATGGTAACTCACCACATTGGCGAATGAAACAAGAAGAAACCTTGGGATGTCCTTCCGTTCAAACTTCTGCGCCATCCTACCCATGAAGGGGGCAAGCACCAGGAACCCTGCACTGGCAATGATCCACCTGAGTATGGCCATGTTGACAAAAGAAAGAAGCGGCTCAAGTTCCTTGATTGCAACAAAAGCCATGCCCCAGATCACACTGAGTGCCACCAGCGGCCCATAGAGCCTGGCAATCCTTCCTGCTTCCAATTGATTTCCCCTTTCTCCTTCTACTTCCCTCTGGAATTCCTCTTCTCCAGTTCAAGCAAGTATCTCTTCCTCTCAACCCCCAGTCCGTAGCCTCCCATGTTTCCATCACTCCTCACTACCCTGTGGCAGGGCACAATGAGCGGAACATGGTTGGAGGCACAGGCGTTTGCCACTGCCCTGAAGGCCCTTGGTTTTCCCACCATGTTGGCAACCTCGTTGTATGTTCTGGTCTCCCCGTATGGAATAGAGCGCAACGCTGACCAGACCCTCAACTGAAAATCCGTGCCCCTCAAATCCACCGGAAGGTTCACTTCTCGTCCCTCAAAATACTCCCTGACGGAATTCATTCTTGGCCTGACCTCCTCTGATCTCTCTATGACAGCCTTTGGGAATTCCATGTGCAGTGAGTTCACAAGCACTTCTTCACTGTCTCCTATGCTGAGTGCGCAGATCCCTCTGCTGGTTTCAGCCACTATTATTGAACCCAGAATGCATTTGCCTGTCAGATACCTGATCATGGTATTTGTTCCGCCTTTCCTGTAGTCTGAAGGGTTCATTCCGAGCTTTGAGGAACCTGAATCATAAAGCCAGCTCTGGGAATTGTACCCTGATTTGTACACCGCTCCCGGAAGTGGCTCCCCCTTTCTCAGGTTATTCTTCAGGGCAATTATCCTGCACTCCTCAACATATTTCCTGGGTGATATGCCCATTATTTTCTTGAAGACCTTCTGTATGGTGTATCGGTTCACCTTGAATTTCATCTCGAGGTCCATCAGGGAATTGCCTTCTGTGGGATTCTGCCTTATGTAGTTGCATACTTCCTCCACCAGGCGCATTTTCACCATTATGCCGGGGTCTTCCATCGGCCTGCATGAGGGGCACGGGGAGTATCCCGCATCAACCGCATCCATCACCTTCCTGAATATCTCGATCTCACCGCTGCCCCTTGAAAATTCTCCGCATGATGGCCTGCAGAAAATAAGGTCGGATACACGGCCGAACACAAACATGCCGTCGAAATTACTGTCCATGTTCTCCACAGCGTGGTACAGTGAAGCCAGGGGCTGCGTTTCGATGTTGCTGTGATCTTCAGGCATGTTGTCCAACCTTCCTCTTACCCACCAGTTTCAGGAGTGTAAAAGATATTTTGTCGGATTCTTGGCAAAGCCGTCATGGCTGCCCATTCTGGCTGAGAGTTTCAAACGGCTGCTGTAAGCAAATTGTTTTAATGGCTGTAAAATTTACCAATGAAATGGTCCTCGACATACCGGCAATCGAAGAGAAGTGGAAAGAGTACTGGGAAGAAAATGATATTTACCGGTATGACGCCAAAGTGCGTGAACGCTCCCAATGGTTTGCAATCGACACTCCTCCGCCCACAATATCCGGCAAGATGCATATGGGCCACGCATTTTCCTACCCCCACCAGGACTTCATAGCAAGGTACAAGAGAATGAGGGGCTACCAGGTCTACTACCCCTGGGGCTTTGACGACAACGGCCTTCCCACAGAAAGGTACACCGAGAAGAAGCTTGGCATAAAGGGTGAAAGGACAGAGCTGAGAGAATTCATACGGTTATGCAGGGAAGAAAGTGAAAAGGCCGAGGAGGAACTTCTTCAGAACTGGAGGAACCTGGGTTTCAGTGCGGATTTCAATAATCCCATCCGGACATCCTCGGAGGAATCCAGGCGCATTTCCCAGCTGATGTTTCTTGATCTTGTGAAGAAGGAAAGGGTCTACTGGGAAGAAGCCCCAACAGTCAGGTGCCCCACCTGCGGAACGGCAATTTCTCAGATCGAGATGAAGGACCAGACCATGTCAGCAAGTTTCGTCTACATACGGTTCGGAACAGATGGGAACCACGTGATGATTGCCACCACCAGGCCGGAGCTCATTGGAGCCTGCATAGCCATCGTGGTGAACCCCAATGACGAAAGGTACAGTGGAATGGTGGGAAAGAAGGTAAGGGTTCCAATATACGGCCATGAGGTCCCAGTGATCGCAGATGAATATGCCATAATGGACAAGGGAACTGGCGCAGAGATGCTTTGTACATTCGGTGACCAGAACGACCTTGCCCTGTGGAGAAAATACAGTGATCTTGGACTGAGGGTTATCATAGATGACCGGGGCAGGATGAACGAACTGTCCGGAGACCTCAAAGGAATGAGCATACAGGAAGCCAAGAAGGCCATGGTACAGAAGCTCCAGGATGGGGGATACGTTGAGAGGACGGAGAAGGTGAAGCACTCTGTCAACACGCACGAGAGATGCGACACCCCCATTGAGATCAGCATCAGCAAGCAATGGTCCGTCAGATACATGGACCTGAAGGAAGAGCTGAAGAAAACCGCTGCATCGGTGAAGTGGATACCTGAACACATGAGAATAAGGCTTGACAACTGGATTGAGGGGCTCAAATGGGACTGGCTCATTTCCAGGCAGAGATATTTTGGTGTACCTTTCCCAGTGTGGCACTGCAGAGAATGCGGAAAACCTGTGTTTGCAGGTGAAGACCAGCTGCCTGTTGACCCAAGGCTGGAGAAGATTGACATAAAATGCGGTGAATGCGGCTCTTCGGACCTTGAGCCTGAAACTGACATCATGGATACATGGGCGACGTCTTCCCTGACGCCCAGGCTTTACCTTCTCAGGGATGAAATGTTTGAGTTCCTGTATCCAATGGATGTGAGATTCCAGGGGCATGACATCATCAACTTCTGGGCTTTCACCACCATTGTCAGGTCATTCATGCACGACGGAATTGCCCCCTGGGAAACCATAGCAATAAGCGGAAACGTTTTCGATCCCCTTGGCCAGAAGATGAGCAAGAGCAAGGGAAACATCATAGAGCCTTCGTCCCTGATCTCACAGTATGGCGCAGATTCAGTGAGATACTGGGCATCCACAACGGTCCAGGGAGAGGACATCAAGGTAAAGGAGCAGGATTTTGTCAGGGGAAGAAAGACGCTCATTAAGATGTACAATGCAGCAAATCTTGTGAAGATCCTCACTGAAGGAAGGGAGACCGGCTCCGGCCGGCCGGATGCGAAGCATCCGCACAACATATGGATACTTGGAAAACTTGCCCGGGTCACAAAGGCGTGCACTCTCCACATGGACGGCTATGAAGTTTCAAAGGCCAGGTCTGAGCTGGACAATTTCTTCTGGAATGTGTTCTGCGATAACTACCTGGAGATCGCGAAAGCCCTCAACAACAGGCCTGAAAAAGTCTCCGCGGAACTTATTTCCGAGAATGCTGAGGTCCTGAGGTATGTGCTCCTGGAGACCATGAAGATGTACGCTCCAGTCCTTCCATTCATAACTGAGGAGATATACCACAGTTCTAGCCTTGGTCATCTGAAGAGCATCCACCAGGAGAGCTGGCCGGTTGCGGAGGGAATGCCTGCACAAGACGAAGACGTTTCAGAATTTGATTACATAATATCTGTCATGGGTTCACTGAGGTCGTTCAAGACCGGAAAGAAATTGCCGATGAATGCCCCTCTGGAGACCCTTGTTGTCAGGGGCAAACGGGAATTGCTGGACAGGAACCGGGAGATCCTGGAACTGACAATGAACATAGGCACTGTTGAGACCGGAACTTCTGAAAATATTGAAATAATGGAGAAGGCATAACAACTGTCAAGGTTTGGAGGGCAAGTGGTAACAAATGGATAGGCCGAACAGGAAAAGACTGCAGCAGGTGGGCATAGTGCTTATAGCTGCTTCACTGGTTTTCTTCGCCCTCTCGGTGTACATAATCGACTCCAATTCAGTCCACCAGAATTACATATCCATAAGCCCCGGGTCAACTTACACCCTTGCCAAGGGCCAGGTGAGTGCCGGGGATGACATAGACTACAGCATAATCTCGCCCACCGGGACAAATGCCACGTCGGTGTCGGCGCACCTGTCCTATGACACGGGAGCAGCCGCAGCATATGTCAATGCCACTAATACCGCAAGCATAACCAAGGTGGTTGTGTCGCCCTACACGGGCAATGTTTCCCTTGTGATCACGAATAACGGCGCCTCCACAATCATTGTTGATGCCTCGGTGGGAGTTGTGAATTATCTGTCCCTGATGACCATCGTATTCGGAATAGCCCTTCTTCCAAGCGGATTTGCCCTTGTTGGGATATACTTCTATTCAAGGCGTGTGGAAAGAAGAAAGGAAAAGCTGCTCCGGGGATTCAAATAAAAAAATTAGAGTATTGGGAGGTACCTGTCCAATTCCCATGATGTCACATGGGCGCGGAAGGCATCCCATTCTCTCTGCTTCACTGTTATGAAATTGTTGAAGATGTGCTCCCCGAGGATATCCTTCATGAGCTTGTTGTTCCTGAAGTGATGGAGAGATTCCCCAAGGCTCTCAGGCATGCTCTGAATTCCAAGCGAAAGCCTCTCGGATGGGCTCATGTGGAAAATGTCCCTTTCTGTTGGCTCGGGAGGCGTGATCTTGTTCTCGATCCCGTCAAGGCCCATTCCAAGTATTACTGCAAACTGCAGGTAAGGGTTTCCGGCCGGATCCGGGCACCTGAGTTCCATCCTCTTCCTCATGCCGGTCCCCGCAGGCACTCTGACCAGGGCAGATCTGTTCTTGTTGGCCCATGATATGTACACAGGTGCCTCATAGCCAGGAATCAGACGCTTGTAGGAGTTCACCCATGATGCCAGAATTGCAGCTCCCGCATTTATGTTCTTGAGAATGCCGCCAAGGTAGTTCATCCCCAGGTCGCTGAGCCCAAATCGCGCATTGGCATCGTAAAACAGGTTTTCCTTCTGGCCTGTTGACATGATGCTCTGGTGCACATGCATTCCTGTGCCGTTGACGCCGTTGATGGGCTTGGGCATGAATGTTGCGTACATCCCGTGCTTCTGGGCCACGTTCTTGATAATGCTTTTCAGCATTGTGACCCTGTCAGCCATGACAACTGCCCTGTCATAGCGGAGATCTATCTCATGCTGGCCATAGGCAACTTCATGATGGGCTGCTTCAGGCTCATAGCCAAGATCAAACATCTGCTTGATGATCTCCTGCCTGATCTCGTTGGCAGCGTCTATGGGGGTGTTGTCGAAATAGCCGCCATAATCTCCGGGCGTTGTCGTGATTTCGCCATTCTGGTCCCTCTTGAAGATAAAGAATTCAAACTCAGGCCCAACGTAGAAATCCATGCCCCTGTCCTGCAGCTTCTTGACTGTCCTCTGCAGAACGTACCTCGGATCTCCCTCAAACCTCTCACCTTCCGAGTTGTAGATGTCACAGATGAACCTGACTGTCTTGTACCCGTTTCTGCCATCTGGAAGAACCGTGTATGTGGACATGTCAGGATGTGCCCTCATGTCAGATTCCTCTATCTGGGCATAACCCGCAACAGAGCTTCCATCAAAAACAACGCCTTCTGTCAGGGCACTTTCAAAACGATTCTTGGGAATGGTGAGCGTCTTTACCGCACCGACAATATCGGTGAACTGGAGCTGCAAGAACTCAACATTATCCTGCTTTAGCTTATCCATAGTCGCATGGACCTGGTCTTCCATGCTAAGGTAGATTTTAGGTCTCCTTATATAACTTTAGATTTGACCCGAAACCATTGGATATCAATTATTCTCTTTCGAAATATGAGGCCCGCCATGTTATGCCAGAATACCTACAGAAAAATCCTTTATATCCAAATGGGGCTATATTGTACACAGAAGCCCAAAACTTCCGTTATGGTACAGATTACAGTATATTAAGCGGAACCCAGATCGGAAGTCAATGAGTGTCTAGCTAGCGTTAACACTCACAAGAAGCTCTACTGTTTGAGGTAACTAAAATGTCAGAAAAGCTTAAAATGAAAGTAGATGAAATAGATGTCACAAAGGTAAAGATCAAGACCACACTGGCGCTTGGCGGCTTTTGCGCAGATTAAATTTTTTAATCTTCACTTATTAAATAATTAAATAATTCTACAAAATCATACTTATCCGCAATCTTCTTGAATTCTTCCTGTTTTGATTCTATCGTGCTCGGTGGATACCTGTATAATTTCAGTATCTTGATGTAATTGGATAAAGCGTCTGCAATGAAATTGTATTGTTTCTTTACAAGATAATTTTGAATGGATTTTTCAAGATACTTGTCGGCAGAAGCAAGATTCTTAGTTGCCACGTCGTAGGCCATGAACCCCAGATAACTGCTGCCAAGTCCATTTGTATCAAAGTTCTTCCTGAAGTACGCCATTGCATTGTCAACATACTCATATGCATCACCTGGCCTCATGGTGTAGATGTAAATCAGGGCAATGCTGAGTCCTGACTTGTTCTCCATCATTTCATTGCCCGTTTCCTTGGCGAGCTGGTGTGCTTCAACAACCGCGTCTATGGCAGCATCATATTTACCGAGTGAAAGAAACACTGCTGATTCATTTTGGTAACACCATTGAAGATGATACCTGTCTGTAGTTCCGTTGAAGTAATCAATAGCTTCATGATTGAGGGTGAAAAATTCTTTGATATTGCCCATTTTAGCCAATGCGAAAGCCTCATTCATCTTTACCTGGTTCACGCCTGACTGGTCATCTACTTCCTTGTACAGCAAAAGAGCCCTCTCAAAAGCCTGCATAGCGTTCTCAACTTCTCCTTTGTACCCAAAATAAGAGCCAAGGCCCAAGTAGCATTTTGCAACGTTAGAAATATCGTCTACATTCTCAGAATACATTATGGCCTTGTCATAGTGGTTCTTGGAGAAATCCAGATCCATCCTGTACATGTTGATGGTTCCGTATATGTAATGCCCCCTGCCCAAGAGCCTATGATCTTTTTTCTTGTTGCCAATTTCTATGAGATTGGATGCCAGATCAAGAGCTCTGTTATAGTTGCCAGCTTTCATATAGAAATCGGCAAGCTTAAGGGTTTCATCAGTCAATCCGGTGTCATCTTTCAGATAATGGGACAGGTAGCTTTTTATTATATTTACAAGCTCTCCATGTGTCTCCATGTACTCTTCTGTGAGGCCTTTCTCAAAGATCTCTATGCCTGTTTCTGTTGGCTTCAGGCTGATCTTGTCGCCTTCATCATAAGATATGTAAATCCACTTGAGGTCCCTCATGAACTGTAGGATGGCCAGAGATTTATCCTCCCCGTACACGTTGAAATCCACTTCCTCAAGCACATCGTACTCATCATGCGGAATGATGTTCTTGGCAAGCATCTTCGTGCCTGGCGGCGCAGCTATGTACATATCTATGCCTATGGTTATAGTTTAAGCTTAAAAAAATTAAGGTTGTTGTGGAACGATGCATGAAAATTTCGTGCCTAGGAGACCAGTCTTCTAAGCACGAATTGGAGGATCCCTCCGATCTTCATGTATTCCTCTTCAACAGGCGTGTCCACCCTTACAAGCAGTTCCGTGGATTTTTCTGCACCCGTTCCCTTCTCATGGTAGTTCATAAGCGCCCTTCCATTGGCCTTGACCCCATCCTTGAACACTATGTCTATGGACTTCTCAGGATCAATGCCAAGGGTTTCGGCGTTCTCTCCATTCTTGAACTGGAGTGGAACCACTCCCATTCCTACCAGGTTGCTTCTGTGGATTCTTTCGTACCCAACTGCGACAACCGCCTGCACACCGAGGAGGTATGGGCCCTTTGCTGCCCAGTCCCTTGAACTTCCTGTTCCATATAGGTCGCCTGCAAGGACAATTAGAGGAACGTTTTCCGAGTCGTATTTCATTGCCGCATCGAATACAGTTGTCTCCACCTTATCCGGGAAGTGAAGCGTGAATCCGCCCTCCTTTGAAACCAGGCTGTTCTTTATCCTGTTGTTTGCGAAGGTCCCACGCATCATGACCTCGTGGTTGCCACGCCTGGAGCCATAGGTGTTGAAGTCGGCCACAGAAACCCCATGCTCTGTAAGGTACTTGCCAGCTGGAGTCTCCTTGCTGAATAGCCCTGCAGGGGATATGTGGTCTGTTGTTATGGCATCCCCAAGAACCAGGAGAGGCCTTGTTCCCTTGAGCTCATCAATCTCGATCACTTCCTTGGGATCAAAGTCCTCAAAGAATGTGGGTTTCCTTATGTATGTGCTTTCCGGGTCCCATGCATATCTCATGCCGCCGGGAGCCTCAAGCTTGGCCCACTTGTCATTGTACTGTTCCAGGTCCCTGTACCTTTCGATGAAGAGTTCCTTGCTGATTGAACCTTTCATGGCCTCCTGCACTTCTTCTGAACTGGGCCATAAGTCCTTCAGGAACACTTCTTCACCCTTGCTGTCCTTTCCAATGGGCTCATGCTCCAGATCGATGGTGACTTTTCCTGCAAGTGCAAACGCAACAACAAGCGGTGGGGACATGAGATAGTTTGCCCTGACATTCCTGTGGACCCTTGCCTCGAAGTTCCTGTTTCCTGAGAGGACAGATGCAGTATTCATTCCATTGGACACTATGGCATTCTCAATGCTTTCATTGAGTGGCCCGCTGTTTCCTATGCAGGTGGTGCATCCGAATCCCACCACATTGAATCCTAGCTGATCCAGGTAGGGCTGCAGGCCTGATTTCTGAAGATACTCTGAGACAACTCTTGATCCAGGCGCAAGGCTCGTCTTGACCTTCTTGTTGACCTTGAGGCCCCTTTCCACAGCTTTCTTGGCCAGTAGCCCCGCTGCAAGCATCACATAGGGGTTGCTTGTATTGGTGCAACTGGTTATGGCTGCGATCACCACATCTCCCTCATTCAGGGTATCCTTCTTTCCGTCGATTTCCACAGGATAGCTCTTGAGGAAAACCTCACCGGTTTTGCCGGCTTTCCCGCCGTTGGCGATTCCTCCCTCGTTCTCCAGCCTCTTCACGCTCTTGTGGTTCTCTTCCTGGCCATTCTCGACGAATCTGAGGAAGCTGTCCCCTATGCTGCCAAGATCCACGAGCTGCTGGGGCAGTTTTGGTCCAGCTACGCTAGGCTTCACCGTTGACAAATCCAGCTCTACATTCTGAGAATAGTTCACATTTTTCTGTTCGCCGAATATGCCCTGGGCCTTTGTGTACTCCTCAACCAGCCTTATGTGCTCATCTGACCTACCTGAAAGTGACAGGTATTCCAGGGTCTTCTCGTCCACTGGGAACAGCGCAACTGTTGCGCCGTATTCCGGGCACATGTTGGATATGGTGGCCCTGTCAGGAAGTGTGAGGTCCCTGACTCCATCCCCATGGAACTCAACAAATTTCCCAACAACTTTGTTCTTCCTGAGAAGCTCTGTTACTGTTAGCACCAGATCTGTGGCTGTCACTCCCGGGTTCATTTTGCCGGTGAGGTGGACGCCTACAACCTCGGGTGCCCTGAATGTGACGGGCTGGTCAAGCATGGCAGCCTCAGCCTCTATTCCGCCGACGCCCCAGCCAACAATTCCCAGGCCATCAATCATGGTGGTGTGAGAATCGGTCCCCACAACCGTGTCCGGAAATGCCCACAGCTTCCCGTCCTCTTCCTTTGACATTACCACTTTGCCCAGATACTCAAGATTTACCTGATGCACAATCCCAACGGATGGAGGGACTATTCTGAGGTTCTCGAATGCATCCTGTGCCCATTTGAGGAACCTGTACCTCTCCCCGTTCCTCTCAAACTCCTTCTCCATGTTCAAGTCAATTGCGTTGGGAACCCCGTAATAATCAACCTGAACCGAATGGTCAATGACCAGGTCAACTGGAACCTGGGGCTGGATAATCTCGGGCTCCTTCCCAAGTTCATGGGCTGCATCCCTCATGGCCGCGAGGTCAACAACGGCAGGGACCCCTGTGAAGTCCTGCATCAGGACTCTTGCCACCTTGAATGGTACCTCGAAATCTGCCAGATTGCCTGAGCTCCAGTTCAGGAGGTTCTCAACATCCTTTTCATGAACTGCCTTTCCGTCAAGGTTTCGGATGAGCGACTCCAGTATCACGCGAATGGATACTGGCAGGCCTGAGACATTGTATCCTGCCTTCTCAAGCTCCTTTATTGAGAAATAGTTGTATTCCTTTCCATTTACATTAAAAGTCTTTACATTACGGAATTTTGAGTTCATAACTATCAATCCATGATGCTGTCTCAATTTTTATGCTTTATCCACACTGATCCAGGTTCGATATTATGTGTGGTGTAACGGGAGAGAATGGTTTATGAAGACTTCCCTGATGCCCCGTTAGGCGAATTTAACGGGGACCTGGTAAAGATGAGTGCTGTCCGCATAGCGAAGATAAAGCTTCAGAATGAACTGGCTGGGACAGGCCCGGCCTTGCTCGGAAAGCCAGACCTCCATTTGAGGAAGAACACATTGTACCTTCCTGCCCCAGGAAGCGGAAAAATACTGAGGATCGACACTGAAAATGACAGGCTGATAGAATCCATCACCGACCCCAACTGGGTCTCCTCAGTAATTGTCTCACAGGACAG
Organism: Thermoplasmataceae archaeon; assembly: GCA_046703545.1. GTDB lineage: Archaea > Thermoplasmatota > Thermoplasmata > Thermoplasmatales > Thermoplasmataceae > JAJZOM01. The sequence continues at coordinate 72,622 of JBJKSX010000013.1, forward strand.
GGACTTCATTTTTGCCATATCTGTGGACAGGAGGACCATCACGACCTTCAAGGCAGGCATTGCTGATGGATTATTTTCCCTGAATACGGACATATATCCAGAGGATGTGGCTTTTGACAGCGACCGGGACCTTCTGCTTGTGCGCGGCACGGTTGATCCTCCACCCTCACACGACAGGGCTCTTGACATGTACAGGTTCCCGGAGTCAAAACACATAGGCAGGGTTGAACTGAGAGGGAATCCAGTATCAGCCCAGTATGACGGCCTGGAGGATGAATTCGTGATTCTTGGAAACAATCCCTCTGAACTCAATATACTCAAGAATACCGGCAGGGAAAAACTCACAGCCCTTGAGACCGTTCCACTCCCCAATAGTGAACCCACCTGCCTTGCCCTTTGCCCCTCCAGCAGAAAGATAGCTGTGGGAACCTCTGATGGAAGAATCATGCTTGTTTCAAGGGGGAAAGGCAGTAGCAGCATTATTGCAGGGTTCAGGGACCCCATTTCAAAACTTGTTTACAACCCCCTGCTGGAGCACCTTTATGTGACATTTCAGGGGAGCAGGAACCTGTCGATTCTCGACATGGAGTCGGGGAAGATACGGGAATCTGTGAAATGTTCATCGGACGTTTCCAGCCTGGTGTTTGATGAGATGCACAACAAGTTCTATGTATTCACAGTTAAGAACACAGCTGTTGAGGTTTACCTGGAACAGGGAAGATAAGTCCTTTCACCAATATATACAGACATGCTGATGAATTTAAGTATAATCCAGCCCATTCTCCATCATGTCATCCAGAATAAACAAGGTGGATATTCTAGAACTGGGTGAGAAGAACAAGGAAATCTCCAGCCCATGGAGTTCAACCATACTCCTGGTCAGGCTCACCACAGAAGACGGCCTGGTGGGGTACGGCGAAGCCCCCACCACCTTCATGACCCTGCCGGTCAGGGAGAGCATGGAAGAGGTGAAGAGGGTATTCCTTGGAGCTGATTTTTTCAATATAGAGAAGAACCTCAAGGACTTCTACAGGAATTCCTTCTATCTCACGAGATCCATGGAAGCAACTTCGGCACTGAGCGCCTTTGAGATTGCCAGCTGGGACCTTATTGGAAAGTCGCTGGGCGCTCCTGTCTACAAGCTTCTGGGTGGAGAGTACAACAGGGAGATGCGAGCGTATGCAAACGGATGGTATTCGGACTGCCTCACCGCAGAGGACTTCGTCGCAAAAGCAAAGAAAGTTGTTGCAAAGGGATTCACTGCAATGAAATTTGATCCCTTCGGGAACAACTACGACACACTTACAAGAGAGGGGCTGAACAATGCCGTGGATATTGTAGGTGCCCTGAGAGGCGAGTTCGGCGCAAAGGTGGATCTGCTCATTGAATGCCATGGGAGGTTTTCCACAAAGGCGGCAATTGATGCCGGGACTGCACTGGACCAGTTTGAGCCTCTCTTCCTGGAGGAACCTGTGCACCCAGAGCTTGAGTTGGGGCTTGCGGAGATGAGGAGATATGTCAGGACGCCTGTCGCACTTGGGGAGAGGCTCCTGAACAAGACTGACTTCGCGAGGTTCATTTCTCAGGGCCTGGTGGACATCATCCAGCCTGACATCACCAATTCGCTTGGCATACTTGAAGGGAAGAAAACAGCCTCCATCGCAGAATCAATGGGTGTGCCTGTTGCATTCCATAACGCCTTCGGGCCTGTCCAGACAGCTGCCACACTCAATGTGGACGCAACTCTGCCCAACTTCCTCATACAGGAAAGTTTCGAGGCTTTCTGGCCGGACTGGAAGCGAAATCTTGTGAAGTCCGGCTATAAGCTGGAAAAGGGGAAATTTACCCTCTCAGGGCTCCCTGGAATAGGGGCAGACATTGACGAAAAGATTCTAAATAACCATGTAGTTGAAGGCATGGAACCCTTTGACCCCAAGGAACCGCCATGGGTGGTTTCTGGTACATACAGGCCTCCAAGTGGTAAATCAGATGAGTGATGACAAGGCTGACAAGACCGACAGGAAGCTGCAGGAGCTGATAAATCTCCGCAGCAAGGTCCTTGAGGACATGGAGAACAACAGGAAGCTCCTCTCAGAAATAGAGTCTGAGATCTCCAGGGCAAACCCTGTGCTCATAACAAAACCTGCGAAAAAACTCAAGCGGCCAGATGAGGAGCCCAATATGGTGAGCACCGGAATCCCACGGCTTGATGACCTCCTTGGCGGAGGGCTTCCAGAAACCTCAAATGTCATGCTCACCGGCCCTCCTTACAGCTCCAAGTATACGGTTGCAAATCACTTCATCGTGAATTCCCTGAATTCAGGATTTCCAGTCATTGTCCTGTCCCTTGACAGGGACATCAGGAGCATCAGATATGACATCTCATCCCTGGGGGCGCCTGTTGAGACATATGAGGATAGGGGACTCCTGAAGCTGATCGATGCATATTCCAAGAACATCCAGATGGATAACACCAACAGCAACGCCACTGTTATTGACAACTCGGCCAATTTCAGCATATTCCTCAAGGCCATGGACAACCTCTGCAAACAGTTTGTTTCTGAATTCGGCAGATTCAGGATGGTGTTTTATTCACTAACCGGATGGATAACGCAGTCAGGTGATGAGAAGAATTTCCCGAAGGCTTTCCAGCACTTTTCTCAGAGGAGGAAGCTTGAGGGCTCCACCACGCTGTACCTCATAGAGGACGGCATTTTCGAGAAGAGCCTCTATGAAAACATGAACTACTTCATGGATGGGTCCATTGAATTCAGGAGCGAGAGCTCCACGGAGTACCTGAGAGTCAGGGGAATGAACAGGATAAGGTCCAGGGACTGGATAGAAATCCTGAACTCGAATGGGGAAATCTCACTGGGCTCCTTCGAGCTCAGGAGAATAAAGTGAGACTTTCGCCGCACTCAGTACAGAGTGACTGAAAGTATGAGCGCAACCATGAATGCAAGGATCATGTAGACCATGTACCAGGAAATGGAGCTGTTCATGACCTTGAGTGTCACGATTTTGCACATGCCCCTGTAACCTTTCCCAATATCGTTCATAATCAACCAGAAAATATCAATGGCGGTTGTCGAGTGGCCTCCTGCGCTGTTTCTGGTCCTCAGCACCCTCCGGAGCATGAGCCTTATGTTGTTTGAATAGCCGTATGATGTGTAGTAATCCACGGGTACGGAACCACCGTTCCATACCGGTACTGTCCTCTGAGCCTTGGGTTTTCCAAACAACAAAAATGCAAGTGCTGAGAAGGCCGCAATGATGGCTATTATGTAATCCGGCGAAACGAGCCCAAACATGTTTGGCCCAAAGGCAGAAGTCACCATGAATCCGTTGAAGATCAGTATTCCCGGAATTCCAGATTTGAAGGCAGGGGGTATTATGAGGATGGATGCCGCAAACAGGATTATGATGAGAATGCCGGTTGCGGAGACGATTTCCTGCCCATGATCCCTTTTCCTGGAGACTTTGTGGCTGAATATGTTTCCAAACGCAAGTATCTTCATCATTGAGCCTGTTGACATGCCTTCGCCAAGGGCAAGGACGGACCCTATCAAAATAGCAGTCATTCCTGCGGGGCCGCCAAAGTATGCCTGCATGAAGAAGGATTCCAGCAGCATCCAGGTTGCAAGCCCCCCTATTGTGGGAAAGAGCCCGGACAGCGACATTGTTGTGAGAATGGTTCCAACCCTCTGGGAATAGGTTGTGGGCGATTTGTCCTCGCCGAAGAATTCACCGGCGAAGTTGCCTATTGACATGAAGAGTCCCGTCTTGGAAACGGAATGGGAGAGGCTGAAGATCAGGATTGTGTACAGAATGAACTGATGCAGTGTAGAAGTTGAAGCTATGAGAAGAAGTCCCAGGGCAGAAAGTATTGCAGCATTGTTTTCTATTGTGCTGAAGCCTGCAAGCATCTTCATGTTTTCAGATATATAGGCATATATGGAGGCAAAGAGGATGGAAATTGCCCCTATTCCCAGGAAGAAGAATCCCAGGTAGTAGACATGGCTGTTTGCCATCACCAGCCTGGTTATGAGGAAGACCCCCATCAGGGTCATCGAGGCACTGAGCACAGCTGAGGCATTGGCTGGGGCGTTGCCATGCGCGATAGGAAGCCACTCACTTATCATGAACGGAGTCATTCCCATTTTTATAAGTGCACCGATGGAGATCAGGAACACAGGCACCAGTGGAAGCTCACTGGAAAAGTTCAGCGTGCCAGTGAGATAGAAAGCATAAACAAACCCGCTGATCAAGAGGATTGTGCTGAACTCGCTGAACACCATGAAAGTGAATGCAGGCCCGTCATTCTTCCTGTTGAGTGCAACAAGCAAATACGCAGGAATGGACATTGCCTCCCATCCCACTATTATCTGGATATAGTTTGTTGAAAGCAGGATGAGTGCCATGCCCATGATCATGGCTGGGAGTGCTGCTGAAAGCCATTTTCCATATTTCTCGCCATATTCCAGGGAATAGATTGAGACTATTATCCATACCAGGGAGGCTATCAATGAAAAGTAGGAGAGATAGTTTCCTGGCCTGAACTGCACCGCCAGGAACAGGATTGAGGCAAGAAGTGTGCCAATGTACCCTCCTTTCCTCCAGAAGAATCCTGCAACCGCAGCAAGTCCAAAGGGGATTGCAGCCAGCAGAGCAAGCATCAGAACTCACCTCTCGCTTTTGCTATTGCCTCAAGTATGGTGTATGGTGAAGGTGGGCAGCCTGCGATTTCAACATCAATATCAGCTGGAACCTCCGGCCTTTTTCCAAGTATTCCCCCGGAAATTGCGCACGCTCCCAGTGCTATGACAAGCTTGGGTTCAGGCATGGCCTCATAGGCATTCTTCAGGGCCTGAGACATCCCTTCTGTGTATACGCCCATGATCACAATTGCGTCAGCGTGCCTGGGGGTATTGGTCATGAATATGTTGAGCCTGTTTGCATCGTACTGGGGGTCAAATATGGTTCCAAGCTCTATATTGCAGGCTCCGCATGTCCCGCTGTCCAGCTTGTACAGGTAAATGGATTTCCTGAACAGCTTTTCAGTCTTTTTGATTTCGAAAATGGACTGTGTACCGGACGGCTGGAACGAGGGTTCACATCTCCTGCAGAATATGCACTTTCCAGCCTCCCACTTTCCATTGACTATTGCGTCTGTGGGACAATCCACCTCGCCCTCCCCCTTCATTTCAGATGGCCGAAGGGGAGGCTCAATTGGACCTTCAGCAGGGAACTTCTCGGTTTTTCTTCTCTTTCTCAGGCCTTCAAGGAACCAGAAATTGCTCATTCCAGGTCCACCTCCATTTCAGAGGCCCATACGCCGAACCCTTCCCAGTTGGTGTTGAAATCCGGGAAGAGGTTCTCTTTCATGGACTGCTCAAATGCCTTTATGTTGAGATAGGAGGGGCTCACCATCCCTATGTCTTCTATTTTCCCTTCCTGCAATTTAACATAATAGAACAGATCCCCTGCAGGGCTTTCGATTCTTGCAGCGCCTTCCCCATCTTTTAAACCTGAATTAAAGTCATTTCCGGAATATTCTATGTCAAGATTCTCCAGAATACTGCATGATTCAAGGATCTCCTGGCCCCTGACCATCAATCGGCCAAAACTGTCCTTCTCATCCCTCAATACGGGCCTGAAGCCCAGTCCTCTGTAATCCAGAGTGGGTGAATCGTATCTTGCATCATATTCCAACCCGGCTGCCCTGGCCACCGGCCCCACCATTTCTTCGAGGTTGGTTATCCCGGTTGTCTGGAGCCTGTTCAGGAATATCTTGGATTCCTGGATATTGTCGAATATCCTGCCAAATTCCTTTGATATGCCGGCCACTTTTCTGGCAATGTTGGCAGGTTCAATCAAGACTCTGTTAACCTTAAGGGAGCCGAAGAAGAACCTGTGGCCAAATGCTTCGGATATTATTCGTGATGTCTTCTCCCTTAGGTATCCTATCTGGTTGACCGGTACGCCAAATCCTGCTGGTTCTGCCATCCTTTTCAGGACTTCAAGATGGCTTCTGATTCTCTCAAGTTCCAGTGCTGCTATTCTTGACTTCCTGACCATTGGGTCGGATTGGATTCCTGATGCGTCCTCAACAGCCTCCAGGAATGCAATGGTATTGCTTGCAGAATGGAATCCGTTGATCCTTTCCACCCTGAGAATCGCGTCGTCCACTGATAATCCGCGGATGGCTATTTTCCTACGCTTGTATGATGCATCGGCTTCCACTGAAACAATGGTTTCACCCGGAGTGGTCAGTTTGAACCCGATGGATTCAATAAGGCCGCCAGTTGATGGGCCGTAATAGAAATCAAATTCTCCAGGAACATGGTGTTTCTGAACCTTAACAGGTCCTTCTGAAGGGTCTGCAGGACTTATTGAACCCGAATACACGTTGTATTTCCCAAATTTTCCAACAAATCTGCCTTCCGGTTGCCCAAATTTATAATGCTGCAAGGAAAATCACCCCGTAAATTACCCCTATGGCAAGGGAAACTATTGCAGAAAAGAGGCCGATCGCTGACATCAGCCTGTCTTCCCTGAAGTCTGGCTTTATGGCCTCTGTTTCGCCCCTGAACACCATCCTGGTTACGTTGTAGTTCACCGAGATAAAGGCAGCCATCACGAAGAATGCCACCAGGAAAAATGGAATGTAAAGATGCAGCAGCAGGAGTTCCATTAGTATGAAGAATTCTCCGAAGAAAGTGCCGAAAGGCGGAGTCCCTGTGACTGCAAATGATGATAGTATGAAAGCGCCGGATGATGTGGGCATTGTTTTCCACAGTCCGCCTATTTCACTTATTTTTCTGCTTCCTGTTCCCCTCAGAATAGACCCGGAGGAATAGAAAGCCCCGGCCTTTCCAAAACTGTGTGCCAGAAGGAGGACCAGTGCCCCGGCCAGGCCATAAATTCCGCCCGCAGCCATGCCGATCAGGGCAAGGTTCATGTTCTCCATCGTGGAATACGCAAACATTCTCTTGTACCTTGTCTGGTAACCAAGAAACAGCGATGCAGCTATTACAGATATGACTCCCGCCCAGATGTAGAGGTCCCTCAGAGGGTCGATTTCGTATATCCTGTACAGGACATAAAGTGCGGTGGGGAGCAGGACCCCTGAAAACATGGCGCTGATGGGTGATGGCGCCTCACTGTGCGCATCCGGAAGCCAGGTGTGAACCGGAAATACGCCAACCTTTGTGCCAAAGCCAATGAGGGCAATGGCAGATGCAACATTCAGTGTGAGGGAGGCGGTTATGCTCCTGGACAGTAGGGCAGAAATGTTCAGTGTCCCCAGTGAATAATAGATCAGTATGATGGAAATGAAAGCGAATGTCACGCCGGCTGACACTATGACAATATATCTCCAAGTGGCTTCCACAGAAATCTCATTCTTGTCGGCCATCAGCAGGAGTGCAGAGGATATTGTTGTGGCCTCTATTCCAACCCACATCAAGCCCAGGTTGTTGACTTCCAGCGAGAACAGCATCGTTACCGTGAACAGTGCCATAAGCAGATAAAAAAGCCCTTCCCCGATCCCAATGGTTGAATTTTCGAAGTACCTCTTTGAATACACAAGAGAAAGGGCATAGACTGATGTTACCATTATGAGAAAGATCCATGCAGTGTTGTCAATGTAGAAGAACCCTGAAATTGGCAAGGTGAAATGCAGGATGCCAACCAGGGCCACGTTCACCAGGGCCACCATGCCATCCAGATACTTGAGTCCGGTTCTTGATGCTGCGAAGGAAGCAAGCGGGAAAAGGATGATCAAAAGCGGAAGAAATGTGCCAGCAATCATCCTTTCAACTCCTCCACAATCTCATGCTTGAATTTTTCAACGACCACCACTGAGGATATCACTACCAGGGCAAGGACGTCAAGAAATACGCTGGCTTCAATCAAAAGTGGGATCGGGAGGAGAAACATCGCGAACAGCACGATTGCATTTTCCTCCTCCACATATCCCATAATCTGTGCGTAAGTGGTCCTTCTTGATGCTATGAGGAAAAGTCCCTGGAAAAAAAGCGCCAGCGGAAATACAAGAATGCCCTGGTTTCCCTGTATCGATTCTATCCTGATGCTTGAAAAGACCATCGCGTAAATTATAAAAACTGATGTGAGAACAAAAATCAGGCTTATGAGCAACAGAAATGCAACACTGACCTCTTTCTCATGCAGGTGGATCTGGTCACGCTTCAACCCCTTGAGAAGGAAATGTGTAACCAGGAACCCCCTCATGACAAGAACCAGGGCGGCAAGGATAATGAAATCATAATCGCCCGTGACCAGTGCCATAAGAATCGCCACAAGTGCAATCAGGAGGGACTGTACAAACTGTCCCATGACCATTGGCCTGATGAATTCCATTCCCTGCATGTAAAAGGCAGAGATCAGAATGAGGCTTGATACGGGAACCAGCAGAATTTCTAGTGAAGTGATCAATGGAGCACCTCCGTGAAAATCAGGAACAGTATTGAGAAGGTGAAGGCGGTGGCAAGATAGTCCAGTATCCTGAAGACCCTCAGTCTGGCAAAAGTCGTTTCAACTATGAGGACCACAAGGATCAGAAACATCCATTTGGCAAACATTACCGGAATGTCCAGAAGGAACCATGGGTATGCCGCAGTGAGTCCCCAGGGGATCAGGAAAACATTCAAAAGGATAGAGCCAAGGAGAAATTGCTTGAAGTGGCCATTCCACTTGCTGATTGCCAGGAGTTTGCCACTGTATTCGAAATTTGTGGCCTCGTCTATCATTCCAAGTTCCATCAGGCCTGAACTTTCAACCGGGATCTTCCCTGTTTCATAGAGGAAAAGCATGAAGAATGCCAGCGTTGAAAAGATATGCACGATGGAGAGGCTCTGAAGTGGATTTGCCGCCAAATAATTATTTGTCACATAGGGGTTGTTGGTCGCGGTTATCAGGGACACCCCAAAGAAAACCGTGATTAGAGTGCCTACGCCGAGGAAGTGAAAGGAAAGCATCCTTGAAACACCGAGGGCGGAATAGTTGCTGTTGCTGCCCATCGCAGCTGAGATTTTGACAAAGGCTGCAAGCATGAAAAGGATGGCCCCGCCGAGAAAATCGGTGGATGCAGTGAAATAAATGGGTTCCGGAATAAGGGATGGTATGATTATTGAGATAAGGGAATAAATTCCAAATATGACGTAGGGCGCATACCAGAATATTACGCCTGAGCCCTCTGGTTTCAGTGTTTCCTTCTTCAAAAGCTTGAAAATATCATAATATGGCTGGAAGATACTCGGGCCCTTCTTTGATTCTATGGCACTTTTCAGTTTATGATATATTCCTGCAAAAAGAGGGGCGGACAGAATTCCAAATGAGTACTGAGCCAGCGTTTCCAACAGTGTGACGTATTCGATTATTACCACCAAGTTATGTTGTCAGGCGTCATTATCCGGGCAACACCGGCTTTTTTGTCCATGTGGAAACGCCATTCCACACCTTTCGGTTGGTTCCGCCAATCCCATACGAATATTTATTATTTCCAGTGAGCGGGTGATACAGCCTATTTATTTGCCATGTAAAAAGAAAACCACTCAGTCTGCCCGTCGTTCATCACCATATCAGACTAGGCTGAATTCATCACAGTGGCACATTGAGATCATTAGGGACTATTTTGGTTTTTCATTTTCTCCGGATCCATTGTTATATTCACCTGATTATTGGCATTCAGCTAAATTAATATATACAGTATTTCATAATATACCGTGACTCTGGACAGGAGAAAAGTTCTGGCCACCATATTGACAGTGGTTCTCATAGTATCTGTCTTGACATATTATGAGTTAGGGCCCGCAAAAAAGCAAAGTGGCGGGGCTCCAAACAACCAGAATGTCAATCTTTCGCTGGGGCCCAGGCTTATTGTGAATGACACAGGATATTCAGGTTCAAACAGCACCGGCACATCCATCACCACCATTCAGGTGTTTGCAGCAGTGCCTGACGCCTTCAATGTGACAGGAAAGAAGTACCTTGGCCTCAATTCTGTGAACATTTCCAATAACAGCAGATACGTTGAGCTGCTCAATACAACCATTTCCGGGAACCTGTCCATGCAATTCCTCTCGGGGAATTTCAATTCCATTTCAAATCAGTGGAGATACCTTCTTTCCAACAGCTTCATATCCTCCAGAACTTCCCTTACTGTCCTTGCCTACAAGACCGTATACAATGGGTCTGCCATTTCCGTGTATCCATACTACAACAACATCCAGTACCAGCCGGAGAAAATAGAGGTGTTCAACACAACGCATGCAAATTCCACTGTTACGGGCCAATGGTTCAACGGCAGTGCAATAAACCCCTCATCCTATCACTCGGTGAGTTACGACAATCTGTCATTGAATGTCAGCATCGCTTTCCCCATCACTCCTTCCCAGACATTCCAGGCACAGTCCAGTGGCCAGTACTCATATGAAACCTATGCTGTGCCACAGTTTGTAAATTACACGGACCGAAAAGACATGCATTCTGATGTCGTCCTGCCGCTTATTGGCATGCACCTTTCCACAGCTGTTTCCTCTGGTAACAGCCTTGTGAATTTCTACTCAGAATTCCCATCCCTCAATGACGGGTTGTATTTCAATTCCGCAAATGTGTTTGACCCTGTATCAGGAGGAGTCAGCTCCACAGTGAGCACTGCACCTTCATTCATCAATATTGGAGGCAGTTCCACTGCCAACACATATGCACCACTTAATGTAACGCCAAGGTTCATCTCGGAAAATAACGGAATTTTGCCCACAGAGGCGCTAAACCTTACAACTGGAGTGTCTGGCATCACTGGGATTACCTACTCCTTTGTTCATTATGCGCAATTTACACAAATTTACCGTGAAAAAACGGGCAGTGAGTCTCCCTGTAAGAATTCTTGATGGAAACGGAACCATAGCGCAGATCAGTTATATGGACAGCTCCAATGGGCCAGTGTTTGAGGCGTTCCATGTGCCACCAGTGGTGGATTCCCTGATCCACAGCCTGATGGAAGGGGGCAGCAACGGTTCTGTCCCCCTCAATGACTCGGGCCTGCTGTTCCTGTATTTTGGATCCACGTTGGAAAGCAACATTGCAGGATATTCCAGTGCATCAATCGTGCTGCAACACCTTTCGGGAGGAGTTTCAACATTTTCGACCTCCCTTGGGCTGGGACTTGCTGTATCGGATATCCTTTCTGTTCTGAATTCGTCATCTCCCACCTTATCCGGAAACGCAACCATTTCAGATTCCGTGAACTTGATCAACGGAGCATTGGGCCTGCCTGCAGATTCTGTTGCAATGTTGTCCACCATTAGCTATGTCGCCGGATACTTTCCTGGCATTGCCTCCTATGAGTTTTCAAATGTTCCTGCAGGTTCCACGGGTTCATCATACAACATTCAGTTTTATGAGAGCCCGTATCCTGTCTCATTCACAGGCCCTGATGGAACAACTCACAGCTTCTATGCCCCCACAGATTACCTGAATGCAACGAGCATCCTCACTTAAGTGCTGCAATAAGATGGGATAGATTCTCCTAACTTTCAAAAGAGCTATTAGAACATGATTTATGATCAGGACAGGGCGCCATAATGGAGTATGAACTCACAAGGGAAGATCATGATCTGATAGAGAAGGCAGAGGATGCCATCAAGAAAGGATACAGGAAAGGCTGGCACAGTGTAGGGGCCGCACTGAGAACCACTGATGGGGAAGTGTTCACGGGAATACACTTCGAAGCCACGGTGGGAAGGATAGGAATATGTGCTGAGCCCTTTGCCCTTGCTAACGCAGTGATGGCTGGCAAAGACAAATTTGACACCATAGTTGCTGTAATGCATCCAAAACCTGAGAGGGGAAAGACTGAATTTGAAGTTATTTCGCCCTGTGGAATGTGCCGTGAAATGGTTACCGATTATGACCCACAGACAAAAGTGATCATATATGCAGAAGAAGGGCTGAAGAAAGTGGACATGTCGGACCTCCTGCCTTACAAATTCAAGGACCCATCCTCAATCGGCTGATTCAGATTGCGGTAAATTTTTATTGTCTCTGCACTCTCTTAATTCCCAATGGGGCTGTGGGGTAGCTTGGTATCCTACGGGCTTTGGGAGCCTGAGACTCCGGTCCAAATCCGGGCAGCCCCATCTGTTCTATTCAGTTTGTGTTACTCTCTCATGGATTTCTATTTCAGGCTGTTTTACAATTGTCCGCAAGCGGAACAAAAATACCAGCGAGATAACTATGACTATTATGATCAGTGGTGCAGCCCTGGTAAACTCCTCTTTCAGAGAGACTACCATAAGTGATGTCAACACGCCTGCGCCCAATGCCACCTTCTGTCTGCTGTTCTCTTCCCGGGGCATGTAATGCACTATTCCAAAGCCAATTGCCAGGAACAGGGCTGCGTGAATCAGAATGTCAAGTATGGGGCTCAACTTGGTTATAATCACCGGATTTACAGGCAATATTGCAAATACATTGTAAACAGGGTATACAAGCAACCCCAGAACATATAGTGGGGCTCCACCAGCGCCAGCTTTCCCCCTGAACTGCAACAGATTCCTGGGAACCAGGTATGCAATCAGAACCAGTAGCAGCGGAATGAACAGAAAGAGCAGGTAATCGAATGGCGTCGGTACTGGCCTAGTTGAAGTGTGGTTTACAACATAGTTCAATATGAGAACAGTAAACGCATAAATTACACCTGAAGCCACTGATCCTCCGGTTCCGGTTACTCTTTTCCCCTTTAGCCGCGGGTAGGCTGCGGAGACCAGCATGAGGGGGAGCGTTATGCTGAATACGGCATGGTAAACCATAAGGCCAAATGCCCAGACCCAGTCCACGCCAGCGTATCTTCCGTATGTTCCAAGGAATCCCACTGGGCTTCCGGATATCTGGAAAAAAGTATGCAAGGCGATGGCTTCCTCCATTATGCCATAAGCACAACCCAGAATGAATATGGACACCCAACCTTTACTGTAGGCAACTGCAAATTCCCTTATCAGGAGTGCGACCATTGTATAAAGGCCGATGTTCATGGCAAGAAAGAAGCTGAAACCAAGGGGGTTTGAACCCAGCGTGGATAGCTTCCAGGATCCTGTAAGATATTCCGGTATACCTGGCGTTGTTATTGCCAGCAGAACCAGAAACCTTGCACGTCTGCCTTTTCCATATGGCATCCTTCCACTATCCAAGTCAATTGACATTGTGCGTGCTATCCCCTGGCAATCCCTTTACGTAGAGTTATATTTGAGGGTTGCCAGTGTGAAATCGCAAACAGAGAGAGTTCACAGTCTATAGGAAACGCTGAAGTAGGCGTTTCCATGGTATTGAAGAAAATTATCCTTAGAAGTTAATTTTTTATGCGATTATATATTGTTTAACCATGGCCGTTACGAAGAGCCCCAACCAGATACAGGTCAGACCGGTTCGTCGGCTCAACAGGGCCCTGGTTATAAGAGATGTTGTCCTTACAGCCATGGTAACATTCTTCGTTGTTGTTTCCTATACGGCCCATCTCCAGACAGTTGCGTTTGTAATGGCAGAGGGCACAATCATCATTTTTCTTCTTTGGTCAACGTTGGTCAAAGTGTTTGTGGGTGAAAGTTTCATCCATATGATTTACTTCAACTATGTTAGAGAGAAGAAATGGAAGTAGGATTTCAGGCAGTAATCAACAATTGGCTTGTTATTCTGAAGAATCCGGCAATTCTGATCTCGTGGATCCCGGAACAGGAGTATTGACACAATCAAGCCGGGTTCAAAGGTAATTTTTTATTCCATACCATGATAATTGTCCATGGCAGGTGGAGCCAGCCAGGATGAAATAAGGGTCGTTCAGGCCGGAGCAAAATCCAGTTCCCTGAGCAGGAACCTGATCTTCATTGCGGTTGTTTCATTCTTTCTCATAATAAGCTATATGGCTAATCTTGGCAATGTGGCCCTGATGGTAGCCGAGTATTGTGTGGGCGGTTTCCTGATTTTTTCATTCATGTTCAAGGTATTCACTGGAGACAACATCTTCAGGATCATTCATTTCCACATTGTCAGGGAAAAGAAATGGAAATAGTGCCACACTGGCGTCTACATCATATGTTGAGGCGGTCCCTCATTGAGTTGTAGTACCTGTACAGCAGTATGAGAAAAGAGGAAAATGTCAGGTGGTGCCTCTTTGACCACTCGATTTCCTTCACAGTGTAGTTCAGGTGCATGGCCATGGTTTCCCTGTCCATGATCTCTGCACCGGTGAGGTAGGCCTCGATGTTGTTCATGATGAAGCTCCTCTCGTCAGCGCTTATAATGCCAAGCCTTTCTCTTGCCTGCGCCATTCTCTTCCCTGATTCGTAAGTCACATCCACTATATCCTTCCTGGACATTTCCCTAGTCTCATAACTGAGGTAATCTTCCCAGCTCTGGCCCTTGTCCAGGGAATCATAATAGTCCTTCAGTTTTGTTCCCATGAGCCTGATCCCGTACCTGTCATGCATCTCATAGAAGATTGACCCGGGATCCAGGAATGGCGTGAGCGGTGACAGGAAGGCATACATCTGCATTGTGTCGTTGACATACTTTGACATGAGCTTCTCGGAATAGGCAACATCCTGCAGCACATTGTCCCTGGTCTGCCCTGGCAGCCCTATGGTGAAGTATATGTCAAATTTCTTGCATCCATACTGGCGTGCATAGTCAATGGATTTCTCAAGATCCTTGTTGTTGTATCCTCTCCCTGTCCTCACCCTGATGGATTCTATGGAGGAGTCGGGGGAAATTTCGGCAGTGAAGCTTGGGAAAACCTTGCTCAGCTTGCTGAAATAGGATTCCGGAGGTGGCGTGAAATACTCAGACAGGAGTGGAATGTCTATCCCGCGATCTTTTGATGCCTTCAGGAAGCCATCGGTGTACTTTTCCCCCGCCTGGTTTATGTCGCCCGCTATGAAAACCGGTGTGCCAAGCTTGTTCTGTATTATCTCCAGTTCCTGCGCTACACGGTCCGGGTCCCTGAACATTGGGGACTTTCCATTGAAGTATTTGGAGAATGTGTAGTTCGATCCCCCGCAGAATCCGCAGTTCAGCTGGCAGCCGTGCTCAATCAGGGTCATGGCCGATGGGTTCTTTATCCACACCTTGTAGGGGAGATGGGCCCGCACATCAGCATACTTGATTGCATTCTTCATGAGGAGATCGTAGTTGAGGAAGACCTTGTCGATGTCGTCGGGTGAATGTGAAATGGGGTTGAACTTGATCCCCGTCTCTGACCTGTATCCGAGATTCACAATATCTGAAACATCTTTTCCGGACTCCACAGCCTCTGCCAGCTTCACTATTGCAGTTTCCTGCAAATCCCCGCGCAGGACATAATCAATGAATGGGTAATCCTGCAGTATCTCCTGTGCAAAATAAGTGGCCGAGAACCCTCCCAGGAGCACCTTGGAATTGGGATGGAGCCCCTTTATTATTCGGGCAAGGTTGATTGCACCGTGTACGTGCGGTAGCCAGTGAAGGTCTATGCCGAAAATGTCTGCTTCAATGGATGCAAGGTACTTCTCTGGATTGAAGCCTTTTGAATAGAGCATCAATACGGCTATGTTGCTTATCCTTCCCGTATAACCATGATTCACCAGCGAGTTCAGCATGCTAATGAAGCCCACCGGATACATTTCGAACAGGGGTGTTGAAGGCACAACATCGCTAATAGGCCCGGAACGCAGATTCTTGGTCCTGAAGTCATAGATACTGGGTGGATGAACGAGGCAAACGTTCACTCTCATATACAAATATTGAGTTATTGCTATTTAAGAACGCATACCAATAGTTAGGCATGGCTAATTTATCCATGCTATTTCCTCGACCTCCGCTATCTGTTTGGCACAATGACAATTCCGCAGAAGGCTGGTGTCCAGCAGAGGTTGGTTTGATGTTGCCGCCCACACATTTCAAGGCCATCATGATTCTTGAACCGAGGGCTGCATAATTTCGATCATTTTTATTTTTTTAATCTATAAGCCATATAGTTTTTGATTTAGTTTTGCATTTCATTCCGGAGGCAAAGTCTGGCTGTTGTGTTTGGATATAAATACAATAACGATTGTTGAATACAAAACAGTAATGTTTAAATACTGACAGTGATACAGTGTGTCATGGCAATTGAAGAAGAGCATATAAAGTTGACCTTCGGGAATGTTATACGGGTCAGCTTCGGCTATTGGCCATGATCTTCTTCACGCGAGGGATTTAATTGGTAAAATACAGGTTGTATTTGATAAAGGACGGTGCCGACCCATCAGGACTAGCTGAAAAGCTGAACGCTTCAACAGCGTCTTTCAGGAAACTGCACCTTTATGGCAAGTCGATTTTTCTCTCGTGGCCGGATTTGGGACCTGTGATAAATGACTCTGCTATTGAGTCAGAGACTGTTGTTGACGGAGATTTTGTGCTCAGCTCAAGGGAATGGAAGCGGGACAACACCTATGTGCAGGTTGATGGCCTGGAGATAGGGAAGGGCATCACAATTGCAGCAGGACCATGTTCAATTGATTTCGAAGAGGGAGTAGAGGAATTTGCCAAAGGATTGAAACGAAGCGGGGCGGACATAATCAGGGGAGGGGCATTCAAGCCCCGGACGAGCCCTTTCTCATTCCAGGGAAAGGGGAATGCTGGTTTGGAAATCATGAAGAGAATGAGGGAATCCGCAGGGCTTCCAATAGTCTCTGAGATACTTTCAACCGAGAATATTGCAGATTTTGAATCCGTTGATCTCCTCCAGATAGGATCAAGAAATGCCCAGAATTTCCAGCTCCTGAGGAAAGTTGCCGAAACCGGCAGGCCCGTACTCCTGAAAAGGGGAATGGGCAACACATACGCGGAATGGATGGCCACCGCAGATTATGTCATGGGTGAGAATAATGGCTCTGTCATACTCTGTGAGAGAGGGATAAGGACGTTTGAGAACTCCACCAGATTCACGCTTGACCTGGGTTCAATTGCCAGGGCCAAGAGAGAATCGCACCTGCCCATTTGCTCCGACCCCAGCCACGCTGCAGGCTCAAGGGAACTTGTGATCCCGCTTGCCCTTTCCTCAGTTGCCGCAGGGTGTGACATGCTCCTGATTGAGGTGCACCCCGATCCAGAAAATGCACTTAGCGACGGAAAACAACAAATAACTCTTGAAGATTTAAAATCACTGACCCAACAGATTAAGCGCCTCGAAGGCGCTATCAGAGGATAAAATGCATGAATTTTCATACAATCTTTCAAGAGGAGAAACTAGGGTAACCGTAGGAAAGAGCATACAGGACAGTTTCCTGGAACTGCCGCCTGACTCCCTTATAGTCTATCCACAAAGTATAGAACCCATTATCGGGCCTCTCCTGGACAGGTCACCCTTTCCCTCGCACATTGTAGGAGATGGGGAGGAGGGGAAAACCATGGACTCCGTCCTGAATATATTAAGGGCCATGAGGGGTGCGGGTTTCAAGAGGTCCTCAACCCTGGTTTCCATTGGAGGAGGTTCCACTTCAGATGCGGCTGGAATGGCGGCCTCAATGTACATGCGTGGCGTAGGCTACGTTTCGATTCCCACCACGCTCCTTGCCATGGTTGACGCATCTCTGGGGGGAAAGAACGCAGTGAATTACAGTGGTGTGAAGAACCTGCTTGGAAGCTTCTTCAGCCCTTCTCACATAATTATTGACACTGCTCTGGTACAGGACATGCCGCCTGCACTCATCTTGGACGGAATGGGCGAGATAGCAAAATATGCAATCATCCAGGACCGTGTTCTGTATGATCAGCTGCTCAAGGAGGACATTAACCAAATCCTGGGAAATCCGCAGTCCCTGGAGAACCTTGTTTCAAGGTGTGTTTCCATCAAAATGGATGTTGTCTCGAAGGATGAATTTGACATGCACGGCGAGAGAGCCATTCTGAACTTCGGCCATACACTTGGGCATGCACTGGAGAGTGCCACCGGTTTCACAATGGGGCATGGAACGGCGGTTGCGAATGGAATTCTCCTTGAGCTTGATATGGGGGAGAAGCTCGGCCTTGTTGGCGGTGAATTGCCAGGGCAGGCTGAGGCCCTGCTAACAAAACTTGCACTTCCACACAAGATAGATCGGGACCGCATATCCACTCTCGGTCAGAAAATGATCAATCTGGTTGCAGCAGACAAGAAAGCCACAAGAGACACGGTGAAGATTCCTTTGCCTGAGGAACTGGGGAAATGCAGGGTTTTCGAAATATCGCTTGAGGAGGTTGGTGACTATCTCAAAAGGATCAGGCAGTGAGGGCGCCCGCATTTTTGGACTGCTGGGGCACAACATAGGGTATTCCCTTTCTCCTTCACTGCACAACCACTTCTTTGCATCTCGCGGAATGAACGCTGTCTACGGTCTGTTCGACATAGTCCCTGAAGAGTTTGAAACCGCAGCCAGAGCACTCATTTCTGGATCTGCAGGGCTCAATGTGACTGTCCCCTACAAGGAAAGGATCATCCCACTGCTGGACGATCTTGCGGAAGAGGCCGGGAAGACCGGGAGCGTTAATCTGGTCCATGAAAAGAAAGGCTACAACACCGACTATATGGCGCTCAGCAGGCTGATTGAAGGCCTTGAAGCAGATCTCAGGGGCAGGGAATGCATTATTTTTGGGGCGGGAGGTGCGGCAAGGACCGCTTCATTCATTTTTGGCGGACTTGGGATGAATCTAATAATTGTTAACAGGTCCAGCGAAAGGGCCGAAACCCTTGTCAGGGACCTCAGTACTCATGGCTATGAGGCCAGGCATGAGCCCTATCCATCGGATCCTGGGGCATACAAGGCAAAAGTACATTGTGCTGTGAATTGCCTTTCCTCAGGGGAAGTGGTTTATCCCGAGATAGAGGCCCAGTATGTTGTTGACTTCAATTACGGCCGTAGGGCCAATGCGTTCAGGAAATCGCTGAAGATTCCGAAGAAATTTATCTCAGGAGAAGAAATACTCATTGGGCAGGCTATTTATTCACAGAAGATATGGAACAAGGTAGAACCTTCATTTGAAGAGATGGGAGAAGCACTCAATGTCAAGTAGCATGGGCAAGGAATTTCAGGTCACAACGTTCGGAGAGAGCCACGGGAAAGCAATGGGCGTCGTTGTTGACGGAGTGCCTGCCGGCCTTATGCTGTCTGAAAAGGACATACTTCCGGAACTCAAGTACAGAAGGACCGGGAGCTACCTTGTTTCGGGGAGGAGAGAAGAGGACAGCCCACAAATACTGAGCGGGGTTTACAGCGGCAGAACAACAGGGTCCCCTATTGCGATTGTTTTTGATAATGTGGATGCCATCTCATCACTTTACAGCGATGTGTCACACATCCCGCGCCCGGGACATGCTGATCTCACATACATCAGGAAGTACGGAAGGGAAAACTGGGATTACCGAGGAAGCGGACGTGCCAGTGCAAGGGAAACCATATCAAGAGTTGCAGCCGGAGCCATAGCCAAGAAACTCCTTATGATATTCCCAACATACGTGGGAGGCTATCTGAGATCCATCGGGCCATTGGATTCAGGCCCACTGGAAGATGAGGCCAGTGCGCTTGATTCCAGGAAGTTCATGACAAGAGCCCCCAACCAGCAGTACGAGGACCAGTACAAGAAACTCATTATGGATGCCATGAAGTCTGGAGACAGCTACGGAGGTGTTGTGGAAGCGTACGCCATCAATCCTCCCCGATCACTGGGTGAACCTGTTTTTGACAAACTCAAGGCAGAGCTTGCAAAGGCTGTAATGTCACTGCCGGCTGCCACAGGCTTTGAATATGGCATGGGATTCGGCGCCGCAACAATGAAGGGCAGCGAGGCAGCAGACTCAATAATTCTTGATGAAAAAGGAGACCTGAGGCTCATGGAAAACAGGTCTGGAGGCATGCGTGGGGGGATTTCCACCGGTGAGAATATCGTTCTGAGATGCTCATTCAAGCCAACGAGTTCCATAAGAATTCCCGCAAAGTCTGTGGATATTGATACCATGAAGCCAGCAGAGATCTCTGTCAGGGGAAGACACGATCCTGTAGTTGCAGTTCGGGGAGTGTCCGTTGTGGAGGCCATGATGGCAATAACCCTTGGTGACCACGCAATGCGGGAAGGGCGCATCCCCATGTCAAGGCTTACGGAGGAACTTTCCGGGACAATAGAGGAGAGGTGGCAGGAATTCCAAGCAAAGTATCAGTAACCTCCTTTGGGGGCGTTTCCATACTGAATGCCATACCACTTGGCCTGGGTTCAACCTGCGCGGTGGACCTGAGAGTTGTGGCCACCGCAGGATATGGAGGCAGAGAACCAGGTTCTGCCCTCACAAGAACCATACTGAAGTATTTCCAGGAAAGGAGCGGAAGTGAGCTTCATGTTGAAATAGAATCCCGGATACCGGAAGGGGGCGGGTTGAAAAGCAGCAGTGCCGTTGCTGTTTCCTCCATTTCAGCGCTTTCCAAGCTTACGGGAGTTGAGGCTGACGTGCCAATTCTTGCAGCCAGGCTGTCGCTTGATGCGGGAGTTTCTTTCACGGGTGCGCTGGATGATGCAACAGCAGCATTTTACGGTGGGGTTTCAGTCTGTGACAATACCAACATGAAGATTGTAAGGAAGGCGAAGCTGCCGGGAAACATCAGTTTCGTGATACTCCCCCGGGGGCCGCGGAAGAATTTTGATCCAATGCTGCTGAGAAGGGCCTGGCCCAGTTTCAAGAATATATCAGGAATGGTGATGAGGGGGAAGTATCTGGAGGCCATGGCCAAAAATGGGTTGACCGTATCTGAAATCCTTGGATATGAGACCAACATTCTCCTGAGGGCAGTTGAGCTTGGAGCCAAAGCCTCAGGAGTCTCCGGGAACGGCCCATCATTGTTTGCGGCAGTGGAGGAGGGAGAAGAGGGCCCCATCATGGAACTCTTCTCTAAGTTGGGCACCCCTATTGTGGCCAAGGCGGCATAGATGATAGCGAATTTCAATCCCTCCAGGCTCTCAGGGAAGGTTAAGGCTCCGCAATCAAAGAGCATCGCCATCAGGTTGCTGTTCTCCTCACTGCTCGGAAAAATCAACCTTGAGGGCCTTGAGTTTTCTGATGATGTAATGGCAGCAGTGCGTGCCATTGAAGCCCTTGGCGTGAAACACAACAAAAATATATTTGAGCCGGGTGACGTCCCCACCGATATTGGAAAAGTAGACCTTGGTGGATCCGGGACAGTTTTAAGAATGCTCATTCCTGTTCTTGCCTGTGTGGGCATAAGCGCCTCACTTTCGGGCGATGACACTCTTCAGAAGAGGCCTCTTGGGGTCCTCTACGATCTGCTTCTGGCAGAAGGCCTGGAAATGACAGGCGACCATCTGCCACTGAAGATAAGCGGGCGCCTGAAAACCCAAGAGATCACCATTTCAGGTGGGGAGAGCAGCCAGTACATTAGCGGATTCATTTTCGGCCTTCTGCTGACAGGAGGCGGAATGATAACCCTGGAACCTCCAGTAAGGTCTTCCTCATACATACAGATGACCTGCGATTTGCTTAATTCAATTGGAGCGGCCATCAAATACTCAGGAAATCGCATTAAGATCGAACCGATGAATGGGGAGCTTGCCTATTCAGGGCCTGTTCCTGGCGATTTTCTTCTTTCTTCATTGTATGCAGCAGGAGCTGTTCTAACTGGAGGCAAAGTCGAGATAAGCAACCTCATACATCCGGAATGGAGCATGGGCGACTCCAGAATTGCAGAAATACTGAAAAGATGCTCCGGGGGCGGTTCCTTGTCGGATGGGATCTGGACCGCCTATTCGGATGGCGGAATAACTCCATTCAGGGAAAGCGTTGAGGATTCCCCGGACATGGCTGTGAGCCTTGCGGCCATTGCAGCAGGATCCCCGGGAGAGTCTGAAATATCAGGGATAGAACTTCTTGGAATCAAGGAGAGCAACAGGGTACTGTCCATCAGGGACACTCTTGAGAGGCACGGCTGCAAAGTCGGCACCGGAAGAGTGATGACCATAAAGGGAACAGACAAGCCGGGCACGGGCAAGACACAAAGTTGGAACGACCACCGGATTGTCATGCTCGGCTCAATCCTTTCACTGAGAGCAGGAGGCAGAGTAGAAGGCGCTGAATCTGTTTCCAAGAGCAACCCCCGCTTTTTTGACGACCTTAGAAAACTCGGTGGTGATTTCACTTTAACCTAGATACACGCACAGTGGCATCAATTCCGGTTCGGTCCCTGGATGACCTGGGGAAGGTAGGAAACTGCAGGGCAGACCTTGTTGAACTGAGGCTTGATTACATGAATTCACTGGAAAGCATCACCCTTGACCTCATTGAGGAATACAGGCCGAAACTCATACTTACGGTGAGGGAACCCCTGGAAGGCGGAGTGAATTCCTTTGCCCACAGGGAAAAGCTGGACTTCCTCTGGAAGGCTGTTGAAAAAGGCTTTCTGGTGGATGTGGAGGGGGAATTTGCATCAAAGTATGGTTTTGAATGCACTGGCCAGATAGTGTCCAGGCATTTCCTTGATCGTGAGCCTCTTTTTTCTGAGATGGCAGGTTTCGTTGAAAAGTTCAGTGGAATTGCAGCAATATCAAAGCTTGCAGTCAAGGCGGGGGAAAATTCAAGGTACAGCCTTATCAGGCTTCTTGGGAAATACAAGAATATAGCGGTGATGGAAGCAGATGGCGAGAGTTCATCGAGGCTCCTTTTTTCCATCCTTGGTTCAAAGCTGCTCTACTGCCATGAAGGGGAGAAGACCAGCCCCGGCCAACTGAGATGTGATGAGGCTGTTGGCATCATGGACTTCCTGAGATCCAGCCAATAAAAAGAGTGGAAACTTCAGGAGGGCTTGCTTATAACCTCAAACCCTCTTTCATTCCTGAGAAATGCGTATATCCCCATGGCACCTCCAATGAATTCAAGCGGGCCGATAACCACAAAGAAGAGGGGTATCATTATAAGGGCGCTCTTCCAGAAAGGCTGAGGCTTCTCCGAGACGCTTGAGTTTATGTGTAGCCCGTTCCAGTAGAACCATATCCAGAAACTGAACGTGAATGCCCACATGACCCCCATTGGCGGAGTGATCAGCTGGAATGCTATCACGTGGAAAAACTGCAGTATCATGGTTGCAAGGATCACGTTCTGGGTAATCATGCTGCTCCAGAACAGGACTGAATAGATGAAAATGAGCCTGTATTTCCAGGGAAGTGGCCCGAAGAAACCCAGGTTTGTGAGGTCAACCAGCCACCTTCTGCGCTGCCTTAGCATGTCCTTTACCGTGGAAGGGGAAGCTCCATAAGTGAATGCCGGAAGAAAAGAAGACCTTCCAGGGAACTTCTCCGAAAAGCGAAGCCCGAAGCAGCTGTCGTCCGAGATTGGCCTGCTGCCATTGTCCCATCCTATCTCTGCTTCAACGTCCGCCCTCACCAGAAGGTTCTCGCCGTGTAGGCCCACAAGAGGGATCTTGACGAGAGAGTTGAAGAAATAGAAACGGGTGAGGTCATCTGTAGGCCTCATGGAATCTGCGAATTTGGCTATCAATGATTTTGAAAGATGATGCGGGAACGCAAGGACTCCCTGCGCAATGTAATATTTTTCGCCCTTGTATTTTATATGCTCCGCAATTGCGGCTACAGTGTCAGGGCCTATGGAGGCGTCGTCGTCAAGGTGGAAAAACCATGTGTCCTTTGTGGATTCCCCCTTCTCAATATGGTAGTCAATGCCATACTGGAGAGCCCTTGTCTTGTTTATTGAACCGCTCTTCGTACTGTATGAGAGCGGAACAGCGAGAATGTTCACATTTGCATGCCCGCTGTATTTTTCCCTCAGTTCCTCAAGCGCAGTTGATTTTTCCTCGGCAACAACATCAACCCTCCAGTTGTCAAGATTCCGGGGGGCGTTGGCAAGTATTGAGTCCACCACCCTGGTGAGTGCGCCCAGGACCTCGTAAGAACATATTGTTGGTATCTGGAAAACAACGAAATTGGATACACGACCGGTGTAGCTTGAAAGCCTCAGGCTTCCAGACCTGAATGCCCCAATGAAACTCACCACTATTATGGGCATGCCGAAAGACCATGATAAAGTGGCGTAGATGGTGAATATGTTCCAGGTATTGCTGACATTAACAATAACAAAAAACATCACAAAAAAGAAAACCACCACGAGCAACCAAAGGCCTATGCCGAGCCTCGGACCAAGTTGATTCTCTTCGTCGTGCCTAAACATTCCTGAGACAGACAAGATGTAAGATGGATATAACTTTAACCATACTTAAATCGTAGCGATTTTCCGCTTTCATGCTAAAATTTTAGTTTTTTTAGCCTTGAATATATTAAAAATTGCATTGATTTTCCAGCCAGATACGTTAATATGGAATGTCGTACGTATGGGGTACTGTGATATTCAGAGTACTAGATGATCCAGTGAACGGATGCAATTCTTTCCTGGTGGGAGACGAACTCTCTGGAAAGGCGGCGGTAATAGATCCCCTTGAGAGTGTTGGATATGAAAAGTACGCTATGGAAGCACAGAACTGGGGCCTCAAGATTAACTACACCATTGAGACCCATATTCATGCGGATCATGTTTCAATAGGCAAGGAAATGTCAGAAAAACTGGGAATTCCCAGGATCATCGGAGCCAACAGTGATGTTGCATCAGATTTCGAAGTTGCAGAGGATCGGCAGGTGATCTCCCTCGGAACTGTGGAACTTGAATTCATTGCGACCCCGGGGCACACCCCGGAAAGCATCTCCATACTTGTGACCGACACCCTTCGTTCCAAGGAAGGGCAGATACTCCTTTCAGGTGATGCACTGTTTGTTGGTGATGTCGGGAGGCCGGACCTTGCAGTGGGTGGTGATGTGAGCATAGAAGGGGCAACCACCGAACTTTACAGAAGCCTCCAGAGGCTGCTGGAGTTGCCTGACTATGTTGAGCTATTTCCGTCCCACTATGGCGCTTCCAAGTGTGGGAGCATCTTCATGAGCAAGCGCCAGAGTTCCACTTTGGGGTACGAGAGGAATTTCAACAGGTTCCTGAAGGCCAAATCGGTGGATGAGTTCCTGAAGATGCAGAGGGGTTTAATCGGCCCACCTCCTGAAAATAGTAAAGTTATTAGGGGAAAGAATATCAGCTAGTTCAGATGAGTACAGATTACCAGTCATTACTGGAAAAGATACAGGACCAGCAAGTAATCGTTATAGACTCCAGAATCAACCATGATTTTCTTGCCGCACATATTCCAGAGTCTGTGAATGTCCCCTACAATTCGTACGGCTGGGGCAGATCCATCAGAGACTGGCTCGCAGGCAGGAAAGTGGAAATCGCAGTTGTTGCTGACACCAGTGATCTGGCGGGAAAGGCTACAGAGGAACTGAAGGCTGCGGGGCTTAACGTAATCGAGACCTTCTCAGATTCCCTTTCAGGCTGGAAAGATGGGGGAATGCCCCTTTCCGAAGTGCAGGAAATCACACCCGATCAGCTTTACTCCCAGCAGGACAGGTGGACTGTCATAGATGTCAGGGAGCCATATGAATGGCAGAGCGGGACCATCAAGAACAGCCTGAAGATTCCAATGAATGATCTTCCCGCAAAGCTTGAGGAACTGAACCACAGCGAAAAATACGCAGTTGTATGCGCCCATGGAAACAGGAGCGAGGTTTCAGCCCTATTCCTTGCGGACAGGGGACACACCGCAGCAACACTGGTTGGTGGGATGTACCGCTGGCTGAGCGAACAGCTTCCTGTTGAATACGAGGACTGATTACCGGTTTCTCAAAACCAATAAGTATTTCACAAATATCTGGGCTATATGGCTAACCCAAGTGCCTCAGCACCCAAGGCCCTTAAGAAGGCCCTGGATCATGAAAAGACAGCCCTGCTTATAATTGACATGCAGAACGATTTCGTCAGCCAGAAAGGATATTTGGGGCTCAAGGGACAGGATCTCAGCATGGTGAGAGAAACCGTCCCTGCGATGGAGAAACTGCTGGGCTTTTTCAGGAAGAGCCGGATGCAGGTTATCTACACGCAAACCCTCCACTACAGGTATACAAACACGGAAAACTGGGTCAGCAGGACCCCGCAGAAGAGCCTTGATCCCTCAATATGCATTCCAGGCACATGGGGTGCGGAAATCATTGAGGAACTGAAGCCCATGGAGAACGAAGCAATTGTTGCCAAGCACAGGTACGATTCGTTCCTGAACACCGACCTGCACACAGTACTTAGGGCCGGGGGGATAGAGAACATTGTGATTGCTGGAACCCAGACAAACCTCTGCGTTGACACAACCGCGAGAACCGCATACATGATGGACTATGTGACCATCCTTGCCGAAGACTGCATCTCAACCCCGGAAACCGAATTTCATCAACCCATCATTGACAATTTCAGGAAGAATTTTGGTTACGTAATGGGCAGTTCTGAAATAATTGAAAAAATAAGTTCTGGAAAATGAGAAAATAATTTTTGGATAGGCTCAGTCCGAAAGAATGTCTATCTTTTTCCTCTTCTTCTCCAGTTCTTCGCCGATCTTGAAATGTTCTCTTCTTATGACCATGTCTGCATACCTCTGGTACTCAGGAGTCCACTTCTCCAAATCGTATCCATACCATGGCATCTTGAGGTCAAGGTCCGGCAGGCCCATTTCCTTCCATATCTTTGCTGCCCCTTCCATGTATTCCTTCTTTGGCAGTGAAGTGGGCGGGTAATCGGTCTTTCTTGTTGCATCTATGAGAATCGCGGAGGCTTCCCTGTAACCTGCATTTTCGTCACTCTGCCCGGCAACAAATACAGATGGGTCAAGGTGGGCTGTTTTTCCCCTGATGAACTGGATGTCCCGATGTGGCTGCATCCTGAAGCTCATGGCCCAATTGACCGAATCAGGGTCGAATGGATCGATGTCATCGTCAACGGCAACAAAAACCTTGCCGATGTCAGCTGCATACCCTGATGCACAGACAAGTGAACGCATTGCGTCCGTGGGGGCATCCTTCTTGATCTGGATGACACAGTATTGCCAGCTTCCGCTGGATTCGTGGAAGGCCACTTTCTTGACGTTTGGCAGTCCGCAGTCGTTCCTGAGGAACTTAGTGAATGCGCTTCCATATGCTACCTGCCTCAGCTTGCTGCTCTCACTGGGGGGCATCTGGCTTATGATGGTCTGGAAAATGGGCTTGTCTTTCCTGTGCGTTACGGCTGTAACCTCCATCACAGGGCACCACTGGCTTTCAACATCAGCTGCAACATATCCAGTGTATTCCCCAAAGGGTGTCTGCTGCTCAAAATCCTCCACGGAAACTTTTCCCTCAATGACGTATTCGGCAGTTGCTGGCACATATAGGTCCACTGTCTTGCACTTAACAACCTCTATTGGCTCTCCTGCGATTCCACCTGCAACTGAGAGCTCGTCCATACCATAGGGTACCTTTGCCGCGGCAGTGTACTGCAGATAGGGTGGGCCGCCTATGACTATGGCCGCCTCTAGTGTCTTTCCCTTCTTTGCAGCCTTCCTGAGATGCATGAATCCGTGGCTTCCCCTGTGGACTTCCCAAAGGATCTTTTTTGGGCCAAAAACCTGGCCGGAGTAAGTGCCAGCGTTCTGTATCCCTGTCTCAACATCCTTGGTTACGAATGCAGTTGTTGTCCTGACCTGGCAGCTGTACCCCGGAAGTTCCACTGGGAATGGTATATCGTTGAGTCCATGTTTTTCCAGGTCATCGCCCGTGATCACAACATCCTGGCATTTTCCTTCTTTCACTATTTTTGGATCAATGGGGCCTTCAATTGCCTTAGTGAACCTTTCCTGGACATCATCAGGTTCACATTGCATTCCGGTTGCATAAACATCTATTGAGCTTGAAAGCACTCCGGTTGTCACCCCTGCATCATAGTGCCTTCCATTTGCGTCGTACACATTTGTGAACAGGAATCCTTTCCGCTCCTTTTCTGGCAAACCCTTGAACTGTAGCCTGACAAGCGGCATAAGCTCAGTCTCAAGCTGTATTTTCCTGTCCACCGTTGTAAGTAGATTTCTCTTGTTGAGCTCTTCAAGATACTCTCTTAAGTCGTGATAAACCATGGAAATACTATCCTATTCTGTTTAAAAATATTAGGATTGGCACTCTTACCAACATTATAAACTAGTTTGCTTGAATATATTGATGTAAATTTCGATTAATGCTGTAACACCGGATTTATGAACTGTTTGCCATTGATCTCCCCAATTGGTAAGGGCCACTGCAACGGAGGAAGAAGTGGAAAATGGGGTGTGATAATCCCTCCATTTTCCGCCTGTTTACCTGCTGAATAGATCTGAGTATCTCTCCCTGATCTTCCGGTCGGTATCCTCGTCTGCCTTCACCACATCCGGGAACGTGTTGTGTATGATCTTTTCGAATGGCTTGACCGCGAGTACGACGGCCCTTGAGCTGGTGTATTCAAGGAGGTCCTTCCCTTCAACGTGCCTGGAAATTGGGTCAAGTGGTGTGCCCATGGTGTTCTCTATTATGTCGATGCCGGTTGCAGGATCATTTCTGCTGCACATGGCCCAGACCACATCATTGAGGTTTGATGGGTCAATGTCATCGTCCACTACCACGGTGTACCTTCCAGCCACCGCCCCTGGCCGGCACTGCGAGGCAATGTGCCCAGCCATGACTGCATGGCCCCCGAATTTCTGCTTCAGTGAAACCGTGGTGAAAGCCCGTGAATAACCTTCTTCATGGCACCACACACCGTTTACGCCCGAGATGCCGCTTGCGTCAAGCGCATTCCAGATCAGGGCTGCCCTTATTGGGCACCTGAAATAGGAGTAATCGTATGGTGGCTTGCCCGCACACGTTCCCAGGAGAATTGGATTGTTCCTGAAGTAGATTGCCTCCACCCTGATCACCGGGTTGAGCATCTCTCCACCGGCATAGTACCCCATGAATTCCCCAAGGGGGCCCTCATCGGCCTTCTGCTCTTCGATATAACCTTCAACCACTATCTCGCTGTCTGCAGGAATGGGGAGCCCCGTTACCGGCCCCTTGAAGACGTCCACAGGTGACTGCCTGACTGCTCCAAGGAAGTTATACTCTGAAACACCCTCGGGAACCTCATTGGCGGAAAACAGGTTCAACCCGGGGTTGTGCCCAAATGAAAGCGCAACCGGGCATGGTTCGCCCCGTTCAAGGAACTTCTCGTAATGTGACCTCCCGTGCCTGGATGCCTCCATGAGCATGACCAGAGTGTTCTTGTCCTTCACCATGACCCTGTATGTGCCAACATTTACCCACCCATCATCCGGGTCCCTGGTGATTACTGCATCCGCGGTGCCTATGTACCTTCCGCCATCGTGCTTGAACCACTTTGGCACAGGAAACTTGAAGAAGTCAATATGGTCGCCGCGGTCAATATTTTCAAGCACAGGAGGATTATCAACATAATTGGGTTCGAACTTTGATGAGTCTTTTGCAGCATTGTTCAGCCTTTCCTTTATTGCAGAAGTCAGCTGCATGTTGTCGAGATTGCTGTCAAGGCCCAGCGCCGTGGAAACTCTCCTCGAGTCGAGCAGCGCCCCTGTCATTACCCTGAAGCCTTTTGGGTATCCCTTAATCTCATCAAAAAGCAGTGTGTACTTGTTTCCCTTTGAGTTGGCGTCCGTGATGGCCCCAATCTCAAGGTCCCAGTCTGCCCCCTTGACTTCCCTCAACAATCCAATCTTTTCAATGTTCTCAATAAATGATCTCAGGTCTCTTGTCTTGTCCACCATATCTACTGCCTGTTAATGAATAACAAGTTGTATTAAAATCGTTTTCCATGTTGTAAAACGGCTATTTTCAAGCAAAAACGGCAAATGCAGTTGAAATTTGGATTATTTATCGGTATTTTCCGACATTTTGTCAGAATGTAAATTAAAATGCATCAAAATTACTATACACTATCAATATTTTCGTTTCTATACTGTTAAAAAAGACTTTATACAAACTTTATGTTCAAGATATATGGCTGAATATTATAAGGATCTTAATGACTACCTTGCATCACTTGAGAATGCCGGTAAGTTATTCCGCATCAAGGAGCCCGTGGCCAAGGAAACCGGTGTCACTTCACTGGCTAGGCTGCAGTACAGGGGACTTCCGGAGAGTGAAAGGAGAGGTTTTCTTTTTGAGAATCCAACCGATTTCAATGGCAGGAAATATGACATAAAGGTTGCAACAGGCATTTATGCCTCATCCCAGGAGATATACGCACTTGGCCTCAAGGCAGAGAATTCATCCACTGAGGCAATACACAAAAAGTGGGAAAGTGCACTCGTAAACCCAGTTGAAACTAAGCCTGTGAACAGTGCCCCCATCCATGACATAGTGATCGAGGGCGATGACCTGCTTGAGGACGGCAAGGGAGTTGAAGCACTGCCCATTCCGGTTGAACTCCCGGGGTTCAGCGGCCAGATAAGGACATCGACCCAGGTTATCACAAAATCACCTAAAACTGGAATCCAGAACATGGGAAACTACTCAGCGCATGTTTTTGGAAAGAAGAAGCTCCTCTGGGAGATTAACAGGGGAAACCAGGGAATCATCCACTGGAGAGAGTGGAAGGAATTGCACAAGCCCATGCCAGCAGCGGTCATAGTCGGTGGGGCCCCTTCCTATTTCTACACGGCCTCTGCGAAGATCCCCTATGGCGTTGATGAACTGACAGTTGCCGGAGGATTTTCAGGTAAGCCTGTTGAGACTGTGCAGGCCAAAACAGTGGACATACAGGTTCCCGCTGACGCGGACATAGTAATTGAGGGCAACATTTCCACAGAATACATGGAACCTGGAAACGCCTTCGGCGAGTACACCGGTTATATGGCCACCGATGTGTGGCTAAGGCCGGTGTTTGACATCACCGCGGTTACCATGAGAAAGAAGGCCACCTTCGTCCATATCATGAGCCAGTTCCCTCCCAGCGAGAGCAGCAAGGTCAGGGTCATTTCCTCTGACAATGTATACAAGAAATTCCTTCAGCATGACGCCAAGGTCCCAGGCGTGATCGATGTTGCCTGGCATGAGATGAGCCAGGCACAGTGGTGCGTCATAAAGATAAAGAAAGTGAACAAGTCGCACCCCTGGCAGGTCCTCAACCTGGTATCAGGCTACGACACGAGGTGGGGGAAATTCTTCATCGTTGTGGATGACGATATCGACATCAGGAACCTCGATGCAGTCATATGGGCAATGAGCTGGAGAGTGCAGCCGGCAAGGGACATGAGAGTCATACAGGGGAAGATGCCCGGACTGGACCCATCGGCTTACAGCCCTGGCGCATCACATGAGGAAAAAGAGTATCCTGGTGGCGTTGGGAGCTCCGGTGTGCTCATAGACGCTACAATCAAGTACCCCTACCCTCCCACTTCACTCCCGAGGAAGGATTACATGGAGAAGGCCAAGGAGACATGGGAGAGGCTTGGGCTCCCCAAGCTCAATCTTGTTGCGCCGTGGTACGGATATGAGCTCGGATACTGGCCAGACCAGTTCAGGGAAGACGCCGAGAAGATCGTCCAGGGGAAACACTACGAGATTGGCGAGAGGCTTGCCAAGGAGAGGGAAAAGGTCTGATTATTTAGACCTCAACCTTTTTTATTTTATACACATGCTTATTTCATGTCAAAATCTCTAGGAAACACTTTGCCTGCCAGAGCCCTTGATTATCTTCATGTTGGGAACGGCAATAGGGACAACACTGTCATTTTTCTCATCACAAGCGACCCAAGTGGGTTCCCCCATGTTGCACTTTTGTCGCCATTCCAGGTTGTTGCGGTATCCGAAAGTGAATTTCTGATTGCAGTCCACAAGGGCACAAGGAGCGAGCACTATCTCGGGGAAAACAGGAAAGCCACACTCATTATTCAGGATAAGCCCTCTGTTGACTACATAAAATTTCAGGCTGAAAGGGTGGAAGGATGGGTCAGCGGAAAGGATGAAAACCTGTACAGGGCAATGCCAATAGATGTCCTGGAAGATTATTCTGATCTTGCACCATATGTTTCACAGCTGAAATTCGAACCCAGGGAAATCCTAGAAGATTATTCTGCTGGTTTCGAGGAAATAAAGAAATACATCAACAGAAGTCACTGATCTTCGGATATGGCGCCTTTGTCCACGCCCCATTCCTTCAGAAGGCCGGTCTTGATCCCGAGCATGTGAAGCACTCTCCCAACTGTGAGGTCAACCAGCCTTGTGATGTCATTCTCACCGAAATAAAGAGGCGGGAGTGGGGGCATAATCATTCCTCCAGCTTCTGTGACCTGAACCATGTTTCTCAGATGTATCAGGTTAAGTGGAGTTTCCCTGGCAAGCAGAATGAGCTTTCTCTTTTCCTTGAGAGTCACCATTGCGGCCCTTGATACCAGGTTCTGCTCAAATCCGGTAGCAACAGCGGAAAGAGTCGTCATGGAGCAGGGGGCTATCACCATGCCTTCGGTGACAAAGGACCCACTTGCAATCTTTGCGGTGAAGTCGTACTCGTCATATGAAAATGTAGCCAGTTTCCTGACTTCCTCTGCATCCAGGTTTGCCTCTATTTCAAGAGTCTTGTGCGCCCCGTCGGAAATAACAGCATGGGTTTCCAGGCCTTCCACCTTGCTTGCCGCAAGGAGCAGCCTGTAACCATAAATTGCACCCGTAGATCCTGTGACCGCCACAACTATTCTTTTTACCATCGCAAATCAGCCTGCTTAGCCGGTTTCTTTACATACTGATTGAGTACTTCTAGTTATCCTTTTTCCGGAAATATCGGTTCAGATTGGCGTCAGGTCTGTCTTGCCCATGAAATGGGCTTCAAATAACAACTGAACCCATCTGGTTCC
This sequence comes from Thermoplasmataceae archaeon, assembly GCA_046703545.1. Classification (GTDB taxonomy): domain Archaea; phylum Thermoplasmatota; class Thermoplasmata; order Thermoplasmatales; family Thermoplasmataceae; genus JAJZOM01. The sequence goes on from JBJKSX010000013.1 coordinate 105,492, forward strand.
AGCAAAAGGTACGTTTTCTGTGTGGCAAAAACATTAATTATCTATTGTGTTTATTAGTTCATAATCAATCTAAATTAACATGCCCCAGTATATTGGGCACGGAACCTCAGAGATACTCTATAACAACCCATGACCGTTGCTTTATGATCCCTTGATATGTAAAGGGTCAGCGCAAACACTGAAAATCCAATTTCGATTCGGTGCCAAAGTTAAAGGTTCCATACTGTTTGATTTACAGGCATATTGATTGAAGAGGTGAAATGGTATGAGTGAAAATGAGTGCCCTGTTCATCACGGAGACAGGGAAGCAAAAGACATACAGGACTGGTGGCCGGATAGGCTTGATCTGAAGATCCTCAGGCAGTTCTCCCCCAAATCAAATCCAATGGACGCCGATTTTGACTACAGGAAGGAATTTCTGAGCCTGGACCTGGGTGAAGTGAAGAAGGACATAGAGAAGGTCATGAAAACCTCACAGGAATGGTGGCCTGCCGATTTCGGAAATTATGGCCCCCTGTTCATAAGAATGGCCTGGCATGCAGCCGGAACCTACAGGATTGGAGACGGGAGAGGGGGCGCGGGAAATGCCCAGCAGAGGTTCCCGCCCCTTAACAGCTGGCCCGACAATGTTCTCCTTGACAGGGCTAGAAGACTTGTCTGGCCAGTGAAGCAAAAGTACGGGAGGAAACTTTCCTGGGGAGACTTGATTGTGCTTTCCGGGAATGTTGCCCTTGAAAACATGGGATTCAGAACCTTCGGGTTCGCAGGAGGCAGGAAGGACGTTTTCGAGCCGGATGAATCAGTGTACTGGGGAAGTGAGGGAGAATGGCTCCAGGACAAGAGGTATTCAGGTGAAAGAGACCTGGAGAATCCCCTTGCAGCAGTACAGATGGGGCTGATTTACGTCAACCCTGAGGGGCCGAATGGTGAGCCGGACCCTGTGAAGGCAGCGGTGGATATCAGGGAAACATTCAGCAGAATGGCCATGAATGATGAGGAGACTGTTGCCCTTATTGCGGGCGGGCACAGCTTTGGAAAAACGCATGGTGCAGGGCCTGCAACCCACGTTGGGCCGGATCCGGAGGCTGCGCCGATCCAGAACCAGGGAATCGGATGGGTCAGCTCCTACAAGTCAGGAAAGGGCGATGACACCATAGGCGGAGGGCCAGAGGTGACCTGGACAACAACCCCGACAAAATGGGGAATGGGATTCCTGGAAACACTGTTCAAGTATGAGTGGGAGCTTGAGAAGAGCCCGGCAGGAGCCCACCAGTTTGTTGCCAAGAATGCAGAAAATGTGGTCCCTTATGCCCATGACAGCTCGAGAAAGCGAAAGCCGACCATGCTGGTGACCGACCTCTCTCTCAGGTACGATCCGTCATATGAGAAGATATCAAGGAGCTTCCTTGAGAATCCAGACAGATTTGCGGATGCATTTGCAAGGGCATGGTTCAAGCTTACACACAGAGACATGGGCCCCAAGACAAGATACCTGGGCCAGGAGGTTCCCAAAGAAGACCTCATCTGGCAGGATCCTGTTCCAGAGGCGGACTACAAGCTTGTGGAAAAGAATGATGTCAGTGCTCTCAAGTCGGAAATACTGAACTCCGGGCTCAGTGTCAGTGATCTTGTATACGTAGCCTGGTCGTCAGCCTCAACATTCAGGGGAAGCGACAAGAGGGGGGGTGCAAATGGCGCCCGAATAAGGCTGGAACCTCAGAGAAACTGGAAGGCAAATGAGCCTGAACGCCTGAAGAAGGTTCTCGAGACCCTGGACAGGATACGTGAAAAATTCAACAGCGGTGCCGGCGGAGGCAAGAAAGTTTCGCTGGCTGACCTCATCGTGATCGCGGGAAATGCCGCTGTTGAAAAGGCTGCCTCGGATGCCGGAGTGAAGGTGGAAGTGCCTTTCACCCCTGGTAGGACCGATGCAACCCAGGAAAACACTGATGTGGAGTCCTTTGAGGTTCTCGAGCCAAAGTACGATGGGTTCAGGAACCTGACTGAGGGCTATCCCAGGGAAGAATTCATGCTGGTGGACAAGGCCAACCTCCTTACGCTCTCCGTGCCGGAAATGACTGTCCTGATGGGTGGAATGAGAACTCTGGATGCAAACCACAATCATTCGAAGGCTGGAGTTTTCACCGACAGGCCGGGAGTACTGACAAACGACTTCTTCCTGAATCTCCTTGACAACAGCATAACCTGGAAACCGTCCAATGAATCCGAGACCCTGTTTGAAGGGACAGATTCCAGGACGGGAAAGCCAAAATGGACAGCGAGCCGTGTCGACCTCATATTCGGTGCACATTCTGAGCTCAGGGCTGTTGCTGAAATTTACGGAAGCAGTGACAGCAAGGAGAAGTTCGTCAGGGATTTTGTGTCTGCATGGGCCAAAGTAATGGAACTTGACCGGTTCGATATTCACCAGTAAAATCCAATGGCATCTGGACAGGAAATGTCCAGATCAAAATTTTAAAAAATTTGGGTTTTGTTCAAGCTATTGCAATGGGCCTGAATGGTGAGCCTGTTGCACCCTTGAACTTGAGTGGCATCCCTATGAACAGGAATTCATACACCTTGTCCCTCGAAATTTCCTCGAGGAAAATGTTCTCAATGATGTAGATGCCCCTCTGGGCAAGCAGATAGTAATGTCCCGGGAGCTGCGAGCCCATCTCCGGGTCCTTTGGACCAGGCACATCCCACGCCAGATTGTCCGCACCAACGGCAAAACACTTGTCTTCCAGGTACCTGCTCACTTCCTTTGAGACTCCTGCAGCCTTGAGGTATTTCTCCTGGTCCCTCCAGTACTTTCCGAATCCTGTCCTAACAAGGACAATGTCTTCCTTTCCGAAGGTGATGCCCTCCTTCTCCACCGCGTTCTTGAATTCTTCCAGCGTAATCTCATGCTTCTCCGGCAAGGGATCGCCCGAGAAGGCTGCCACATCCACCAGAACTGCTTTCCTGACAAAGACCGGGAATTCAGAGGCGTCCAGTTTCGTGAAGCCCCAAGGAGTCTCCACCTCAGGAGTGATCTTTGTCCCGTCGTGCAGTGTAAGGTTGTCTGCCTGGTGGCAGAGTGCATCTATGTGCGTACCGGACTGGTCGGTCATTATAATCAGGCCTGATGAGCTGGATCTTGGTCCGTTCTTCTCAGGTTCGTAATGGCTCTCATGGTGCCGGTAAAGGAAAAACTCAAGGCCCGGCTTGACAGGATCAAATGCGGGCATCCCGGGGTATCTTACGTGTTCCAGGTCATATATTTTTGCGCCCGAAGTGAGCGCCTTCAAAACTTCTGAATCAACCATACTTACACCAACTCCTTACTGCTTTGTAACATTTGTGAGTTCTGATCTTGACTTGATCTCGATCGCCATGTAATCGGAATCGGGCTTTGCCGAAGCATTGTGGCCAACACCTCTGGGAATGTAGAGAAGTTCACCTGCCTTGAGGTTGTATTCGCCCTGCTCGGTTTTCCAGGTTGCCTCACCGCTGACACATATGATGACCTCGTCAAAGTCCATGTTTCTGTGCCAGAAAGGCATTACGGACCTTCTCCTTGAAACCTCAACGCTAATTCCGTCTCCAGTGAGCATCTTCATGGGGGCCAGATCTGGCTTTTCCATGTTGGGCGGGATCAGGCTTCCATACTTTATCACTTCAGACTTTGCGTCCACCTTGTAGACTTCAGCTTCCTTGTCTCTTGAAAATACAACATTTACACCTTTTGAGGTGATTTTTTCCTTGATTGTCTCCGACATGATTACCTCTCGGTTCTCTCAATGGGATAAGAATAATAAAAACTTTCGAAAAATGAAAAATTGCATCGAAAATCCAGATAATGTTTGTTATTGTACATAACTTCTATGATTTTGTCGGAAATTAAATGAAAATTCAGAAAAAATAACTTTTAGAAAATGAAGAATCCTTTGATTGAGAAAAATTTTAAAATTAAAAAAATAAATGGAGGGAATTGGCCTCAGTTTTCTGCGGCCAGGGCTTCCTGTTCTTTCGCAATGTTCCCAATTGTTTCCTTTGACATGAAGAATGAGACGAAGTAGATCACTCCCATGATCACAAGGAATATGGTCTGTGCAACAGAATAGAAGGATTTCCCATACACCCCATAGAGGTATGTTATGACTAATGGCCAGACACCAGCTATACCGTATCCCAGGTTCCAGTTAAGACCCACAGCGGTTGAACGCACTTCTGTGGTGAATGCCTCGTTCAGGAATAATGACAGGTTCGCCTTCGCAATTGATGCAAAGAAGTAGAACGGTATCAATGTAGCCAGGATGAGGTAATACTCAGATGCTGTGAGTGTCCCGAGGTACAGGAACAGGAAACTTGTCAGTATGAGTATGATTGCGCTGACAAGTGCAAATGGCTTTCTTCCCGTTTTCTGTGACAGTGCTCCGCCAAACATGGAGCCAATGACACCAAAGGCTGCGCCAATGAGCACAATTGTTGCAATTTCAGGGTGCTGCACTGAGTTTACAACATGGAGGAATGTTGGGAACTGGTTTTCTGTGAGGTTATCGTAGCCAAGCAGACCAATGGAAGAGAACATGGCTATGAAGAATGGCCTCCTCATCGAAGAGCCCTTGCCGAAGATCTTCTTGTAAATTCCCTCTTCCTTTGCATGCCTTGTCCTTGATCTCACGAATATTGCTGATTCAGGAACCCTGTAGAGCACGGGGAGAATCAGCACCAGTGGAAGAAGTGCCACGAGGAACATAACTCTCCATGCATAGGCATCGTAAGCAGCGGTTGTCACGAACATGGCACTGATCAGGATCAGCCATGCGGCTCCAATAACGTGAGCCCAGCTTCCGCCGGCTTCTGCAGTTCCGGTGATAAATCCCCTGAGCCTCTCTGGCAGGTTTTCTGTTGTGAACACAAGACCGCCTGCGATAAGTGCTCCAATGAATATACCGCCTACAAGTCTGAGGAGTATGAACAGGACAGGGGAGACTATGCCAGCTTGCGCATATGTTGGTATGCCCGCTATGCCTGCAGTCAGAAGCGAGGAGCCCAGAATACTGATGTAAAGCCCACGCTTTCTTCCCACACGGTCATACAGAGGGCCAATAATAGCCGCACCAAGTGGCCTAAGAACAGAACCTGCTGCGAAGCCTCCCCAAACTATAAGCAGGGAGTTTGACAGCTTGCCCGGGTAGATCGCCTTTCCGAAAGGAATTGAAACGAAAACCAATGCAATGAAACTCAAAATATCAAAAGTGTACGCCATCAGGGAGATGTACGTCTGCATTGCATTGGTCCTGGTAAACTTACCAGTTCTACTCGGAATAGAACTTGCGTTACTATCCATAAACGGCTTAAAATGAAACCGTTTTTAAATTTTTCTACGAGATTATACATTTTAACATCATAATTTGCATTTCCTGATGTATATTTTGTACAGAGTATGGATTAAGCAAATTATATGAGAAAAATAAATGCCTTCACAAAGTGGAACTTCCTGTTGTGGAATATAGATTTATTGAATTCTCTTTATAATTGATACTCTTTGCTAATATTTCAATTTTGGGATGGGGCTATCTGCCAACAGCGGTTTGATGCCACGCAAACCCAGTATATTCCTGCTTTCTGGAGCTTTTAACTCTCTCTGGTTCGTTGCAAGATGGTGTGCTATTGCCAATTTGACGCTTTGGCAGCCAAACACCGAATAATTAATGAGAAAATAATAAAATCCTGGAAACTCTTATGCGATCAATGAAGAATATAGACGTACACTCACATATGCTTCCAGAGGAATCCATAAAGGAACTCTCAGGTGAGATAATACCACTCAGCAATGGAGGGCTTTACAAGATAAATGCACTTGGAAAGACAGTTGCCCCCATGACAAAGGGATTTTTTGACCTTGAAGCTAGAAAGAAGGAACTCGAAGGCCTTGGTGTGGACGGCCAGATCATCTCTCCAACCCATCACCTTTTCATGTATTCAGCCGAAGCGGAAGCTGCAATCAGGTCTGCAAAGGTCCAGAACAACGGAATCAGCAACGTGGTCAAACAGGAGCCAGACAGGTTCTTCGGTAATGCTACCCTCCCCCTGCAGGACTCAAAGGCTTCTGTGGCCGAGATTGAAAGGGCTTACTCAGAGCTTGGCATGAAAGGAATTGAAATCGGCACAAACATTGCGGGAAGGAACCTTGATGACGAATCTCTTTACCCGGTATACGAAAAGGCTTCAGAGCTGGGAATGCCAATATTTGTCCACCCAAATGACTTCCTTGGGGCGGAGAGGCTGAAGAAATATTACATGGGAATAGTGGTGGGGACACTTGCAGAAACAACAGTTGCAGTCACCAGCATGATTTTCGGAGGCGTTTTCAACCAGTTCCCCAATCTCAAGATGATCTTCTGCCATGGAGGAGGGGCAATCCCTTACCAGTCAGGAAGGCTGAAGCATGCAGTGAAGATCAGGGATGAGCTCAAAAACTCGAATGTTGATGTGGACAGAAGCCTGAAGAACATATTCTTTGACACGGTTGTTTTCGACGATGAGGCCCTGCAGTTCCTCATAGAAAAGACTGGTGTTGACAATGTTCTCCTGGGGACTGATTACCCATTCAATATGGGAAACTGGAATTCCCCGAAGGCACTCACTGCCCACAAAGGCGTGGGCGATGGAGCCAAGAACCAGATTTTCATAGAGAACACAAGGAGACTCTACAAACTCTGATTTTCTTCCCTATCTTTTTTCTGCCATTCAGTGAAGTTAAATAACATTGAAAAGTTGAAGTGCCGTGTACATACCTGACATTATTCCGGAAGAAGACAGAAAGATCATAGAGAAGAAGTACAGGAACAATGCCCCCAAGGAGGAAGTGCTTGGAGATTCTCCTGCACTCCTGGTTGTGGACATGACTTACGGTTTTGTGGACGACAGGTTTCCGACAGGTTTCAGCAAAACAGGCGAACCATGCCTGAAAAATATCCGGAAGCTGATTGATGCTGCAAAAGAGAAGGGCATGCCGGTAATCTACACCAGGGACATGTCAGATCCTGAAGAAGTGTACAGGATACACAGGGGGGCATGGAACTTCAAGTCTAATCCCATAAGTGAGGAACTGCGGCAGGAGTACAATACAATACATGCCTCCATAGCTCCGGAGAAGACGGACATTGTTATACAGAAGTCAAAGCCAAGCGCTTTCTTCGGAACTCCGCTTGCAGCAATGCTCAACTACATGAAGGTTGACAGCGTGATCCTGACAGGCATGGTAACCAGTGGATGCATCAGGGCAACAGCGCTGGATGCCTTTTCATACAACTATAGGGTTATTATGCCCATTGAGTGTGTCGCGGACCGCTCCCAGATCTCACATGAGGTCACACTCTTCGATCTGGACACAAAATATGCCAATGTCATGAGCCTTGAAAAAACGCTCTCCCTGATGGAAAAGCATAGAAAAATTAAGGAAATTTAAGAAATTGTGTGTTCCCACACACATTTCATTTTACTTCTTTGCGGCGAAATACTTTCTCTGGGCTTCCTGGACCGAATCCACGATCTGCTGGTATCCCGTGCACATGCAGTAGTTGCCATGGAGCTTTTCCCTGATCTCCTCCCTGGTCATCTCCTCGTTGTTCCTGATGAGATGATGGGTCATCATGAGGAAACCTGGTGTGCAGTATCCGCACTGCATCCCGAAGTTCTCCTTGAATGATTCCTGCTCTATGCTCAGTTTGCCGTCTTCATGCTCAAGGCCCTCAACAGTCATAATGTCAGCGCCCTCAGCCTGGACTGCAAGTATCTGGCATGATTTCACAGGCTTCCCGTCCCAGAGTATTGTGCAGGCACCGCAATGGCCGGTGTCGCAGCCAATGTGAGTGCCCCTGAGTTTCAGGACGTCCCTTATGAAATGCACCAGAAGCATTCTTGGTTCAGTTTCTCCCGAGTAGTCTTTTCCGTTGATTTTAAGGTTTACAGTCACCATCT
>JBJKSX010000014.1:0-34521 GCA_046703545.1 Thermoplasmataceae archaeon
GTCTTTGATTTCGTCATGGACCGTGATGTTGAAGGGGCTGTCAAGTACCGGAATGAGACCGTTGAAAAAGTGAAGCGCGGCGACGAGTCCATATCAATGGAGAGCCTCGTGATTTCCAGGTCTGTGAAGCCTTTTGACCAGTACAAGGATGAGGATTCGCTTGCAAATGTGCGGGTTGCAAAGAAACTGATAGAACAGGGGGAGACCTTTATCCCTGGCATGAAAGTTTCTTGGATAGTGACAAACAGCAAGAGGTCCCCCCAGGAAGTTGAGCCCTTCATTGATGGCCAGGAATTCCAATCAAAGCCGGACTGGGATTATTATGCAAGAAGAGTGGAAGAGACCCTTGACAGGGTCCTTGAAGGCATTGCAGAGGATTATGGGTTCAACAGGAACAACCAGGCAAACCTCATGCAGTTCACCTCCGGTGCAAAGATCCAGAAGAACAACGTCAAGAGAAAAACTTCAAAGGTGGAGTCGGACGAGAATCAGCAATCTACGCTGTTCTGAAATCATTTCCGGTATTCAGAGACGTCCACAACATTCTCTGGCTTCCCATCCAGATATCTTCTGACGTTTGTGCAGGCCCTGATGAAGGCTCCCTCCGCCGATTCCCTTGAGATGCCCCCTACGTGTGGCGTCAGCATTGCGTTGGAAGGTATGGGAAAAGCCACATCCGGCTCGTTCCACCATACATCTGTGAGATACCAGACATCTTCGTGTTCTTTCAGGAAATCAAGCATGTCCTTCTCATCTACAATATCCGACCTTGCCATGTTCACTATGATTGAACCTTTGAACAGAGAAAGGAGAGGCCTGTTCACCATTCCATCTGTCTTCTTTGTCAGGGGAAGGGCCAGGAAGAGAACCTCACAGTTTTTCACCAGCTCTTCAGGAGAATCAATGAACCTGTCCACGTTGGAATCTTCCTTCACCGTCCTGGTGTACGCGTTCACTGTCATTCCAAGCGCTTTTGCAATTCTTGCTGCGCTCCTTCCAATTCCCCCATGCCCGAGTATTCCAAGGGACATACCTGAAAGGGTCCTAACCCTGTCTTTCCTGTAGACCCCATTTCTTGTCTCCTCAGTGAACTGGAATATTTTCTTCACGTGGGCTAGAATCATGGCAAATGCATGTTCGGCAACAGGGTCAGAGAATGCTCCGGCATTGCTGCAAAGGATAACTCCATCCTTCAGTTTTCCGAAATCCAGGTGATCCACTCCTGCACTCACAGTCTGAATCATTTTGACCCTGCCAGTGGGTACGAATGTATGGAGAACAATTTGAATATCGGCGTCGTCAGGCTGGTTTGCGGTGACCTCCAGCCCGGTTATCCTGGAGCATTTCTCAATGACTTCAGGACTCACATCGCGTAGAATTGTGGCTTTCACAGCGAAAAATGGCATCATGGATTAAAATCTTTCACAAAGAAAGGGGCCGATGTCCTAGGATTCTCACATGTCAGCCATGGGAAGAAATGTGGCTTAAACTTTTAAATCGGATAACACTTCTTGGATGTGAAGGATGCCATAATTGTAGGTTCAGGCCCATCGGGCTCTTACCTGAGCTATCTCCTTTCAAGCAAAGGCTATGATGTGCTGAATCTTGAGGAGCATCCGGAGATAGGGAGACCCGCTGATTGCACCGGAGTGGTGACAGGGAGGGTCTTCAAATATGTCAGGAGCAAGTCCATAGCCAACAGAGTGTCAGGGGCCAATATATTCTTCCCCGATGCGGATCCCATGCACATTCAGAAGGCAGATGAGACAATTGTGATCTACCGGGATGCCTTTGACAAGGATGTTTCCTCCATGGCAATAGATGCAGGCACCCAGGTTAGCCTCAATTCCAGAGTCACAAAAGCCAAAGTTTCCGCCAGCCACGCAGAGGTCACGTACAGGGAAAATGGAAATCTGAGGTCTGAGCAGGCCAGGGTGGTGGTTGGAGCAGATGGGGCAAACAGTGTGGTCAGGAAAGACATCTATGCCGAAAAGCCGAAGCGGATTGTGAGCACGTACCAGGTGGACTCTGCTTTCCGAATGGATGATCAGGACAGCGTGTCGGTATACCTTGGGTCTAGAACTTCAAAGGGATTCTTTGCGTGGGCAGTACCCACAGGAAACATATCCAGGATTGGCACAGGAACCATCGGATCGGGCGCCAGATCATACTACGATGCCCTTTCAGAATATTTCCCCATGGACAGGGTGGTAGGAGTAAACGGAGCCCCCATACCAATTGCTTACCTCAGGAGGACATTCAGCCACAGGTCGCTCCTCGTAGGGGATGCGGGGGGCATAGTCAAGCCACTGACCGGCGGAGGCATATACACTGGTATAGTGTCAGCAAAACATGCAGCCAGAGCCTTGGATCAGGCCTTCCAGAAGGAAGATTACAGCGCAGGCTTCCTTTCCAGGTACCAGAAATACTGGAAATCTGAGATTGGGAGGGAGTTGTGGCTGGACGGCATAGTGCAGAGATTCTTTGCCAGCCTCAGCGATCGTGGATTGAAAGCAGTCTACAATGTCCTTTCATCAAAAAGCGTCAAGGACACCATCAATGAAGTTGGAGACATAGATTATCCTTCAAAGCTTGTCCTTTCAGTTGTCGCAAGGCATCCATTCATCTTGTTCAACGCTTTTGCTTGATGGTAGGCAACAACTGTTAATTATTACCGTGAATTTCCAATAAAAACAAACATGGACCGAAAGATCATCTACATGGGACTTCTGCTTCTGGTTACTTTCTTCTGGGGAGTAACCTTTCCAGTGATCAAGGTGGCCCTCACATTCATTGGTCCCGGCCCATTTCTGGCTCTCAGGTTCCTGGCAGCCACGGCTATGATGGCTGCCCTTCTCAGGAAGGGAAAGGGGCTGCTTTCTCCAGTCAACATAAAACATGGCCTCATCGCAGGCTTCCTCCTGTTCCTGGGATACTATTTCCAGACTGTTGGGCTCCAGTACACCAGCGCGGCCGCTTCAGGAATCATTACAGGGGCCTATGTGGTTCTGCTCCCGATAATTTCCTACATCTACCTGAAGACCAAAGTGTCCTTCATGGATATTGTTGCCTCCGCAATCGCTTTCGGCGGGCTTGCGCTAATGTCGCTTGGGTCACTTGGCAGCCTGGGGACCCAGTTTGGGGACATTCTGACACTTGTCTGTGCCCTGGCTTACGCACTGCAGATAGCCTATGTTTCAAAATACTCCAGGGGAATTGATTCATCCACATTCACCTTCTACCAGATTGCAGCCGTGACAGTGTTCTCGGCAATATCCATACCGTTCACTCCGGGCGGTTTTGGAACCATAAACAATTACGTCATATTCGCCCTCATTTTCACGGCAATCTTCGGCAGCGTATTCGGATATTATGTAAGCACGGTGGCATTGATCTATGTGGAACCAACCGCTGCGGGCATTATATTTGTAGGGGAGCCAATATTTGCTGCCCTGGCTGCGGTCATATTCGCCCACGAGAAACTGGGCCTTTATGTTGTATTGGGCGGGGCTGTAATGATATTCGCAATGTTCATGACTTCTTATGACAAGTACAGGCAGAGCAGACGGAATGCCATGCCACAGAACGGGAATGACTAGAGCTCGGTTTCCTCGTCTTTGCTCTTCTGCAGAACTCCCTTGTGCACCTTGACGGCTACACCCGAACTGAAGTGTGGGATTTCCTTTCCTGAAAGCACGCTCTTGCCAACAGCCATAAGCCTGTCATCCTTGTCAACAACCAACACTTCATTGCCAGCTGTTATGCCCTCAAAACACTGGGTGATAAATTTGAAGAAAACATTGAACCCTTTTGAGTTGAACTCGGCACTGTCGTCTGTGACAATCACCCTGTGTTCTGGGAATTTGGCCGTGGAATGCAGCCTTCTGGCACCTTCAACGCTCAAAGTGAAGAATCCGTCGTGTGCCCTCAGGGTTCCAAGAAGTTCTCCATCAAGGTACACGCCCCTGATCCTTCCGGTTTTTCTGGACCTTGTCACACTGGTGCCATCCGGGAACAGTCTATTTCCGTAGCCCATGCCAAACTGGTAATCGGCCACCCTCCTCACCTTACTGAGGTCAAAATCTCTTTTTTTCTCGGTAGAGAGTTCTATTTTGCTGATGTCGGTCAGGGCAGGGACTTCAGCACCATCTTTGAACCCACTGGTGATTAGCTGTTCCACGGGATAGGTTTCATCAAGCTCCAGGGGTACCAGTGAGTCCTGCCACTGAAGCATGAAAGGCCGGTCTGAATGTTCATACACATTCTTGAATTTCTCCTGGTGAGGCCTTCCTGGGTGCCAGTGCTCCTCGCCCAGAATAACTGGTTTCCCAGTAGATGATTCTTCCACACTCCTAGAGAATGATTCAAGCCTCCTTATGTAAGGTGTGCTGTCTGTGTACCTGTCAAAATAGAAGAAGCTGCTTCTCTTGGAAAGGTCCTCGTACTTCTCCAGTATGTCTGAATATTCAAGGATCCTCTTGTACGCCCTGAAAAGGTAGGGGTGGGATCTCGCCTTTGATTCAACGTACTGCCAGAGTGTCTGCTGTGCAATTCTCTCCCTTATCTCATGAAGTTCATTGAATATGGCGCCAAGATTGTGCAGGGAAAGAAGCCTGCTCCTTTCCTCGGCGGGCATCTGTTTCAGTTCCTGCACCGTGACTTTGCCATAGATCGGGCTCCATCTCGGGAGCGAATAGATCTTGCTCAGGTCCCTTGAGCCGTCAGAGAAGAGCATTCTCCCATCCCTGGCATATTTTACGTATGATGCAGAATCAAAGAGATCCACACCGAGCAGCACTGCCATGGGCATGAACATTGGATGGCCTCCCCCAAAGAGGTGAATTGGCTTTGAGAATCCGGCATTGATCTTTGAGTTGATTATTATGTCCACCAGTGCATCATAGCGGTAGTTCTCCAGAAGTGGAACAACTCCGCCTATGGGGAGATAGCCTGCCTGGGAAGAACTCATGAGCTCTGCTGACATGCTTCTGAGGTCATTGTAGGTGGAACCCTGGATTGGGCCGGCAATTATGGTGTCTTCAATGCCATCCGGCAGGTCCATCATCCTTGAATGGGTTTCGAGGACTGCATGTTTTGCCTGCTCATATGTGAAATGAGGTTCTGAAAAGATATCCAGAATTGTTGAAATGTCGCTTCCGATCTTCCTCTGGAAATCCACTATTTCAAGGTTGGTGTATTCAACGTCAGAATATACGTGGCTCTGGAACGTCCCTGAATCAGTCATTATGGGCCCGTCAAAGCCAATAAGGGCGTGGACCCCTTCTCTTTCAGCTTTTTCCCTGAGTTTCTCATTTCTCCTGATAATGTAACTGTTTGTGATGAAAGCCTGTGCCCCCAGTGCTGTCATTTCCCCAATCTTCAGGGTTGCAATGTTGGGATTGATCACAGGAAGTATGGTTGGGGTCTCGATCACACCGTGGTGAGTCCTGAATTTTGCTGTCCTTGACAGGCCGTCCTTGCCTGTCACTTCAAAATTTATTTCTGGCAATTCAGGTTCCTTAGCTCATTCCGAGTAATAATAATTCCCGGACTGGCGCTGGGATCTATCCAGCCTGCTGTCGATCTTGTTGATCCTTGGCCTCCTGGTGACCGCATCTCTCCTGAAAGTGACTCCTGCGCCCTTGAGGAAAAGGTTCATCCCCTCCTTCATGGAGATGGGCCCATGCGATTCTCCAGACAATCCAGGTTCGCCGTCAAACACAATGAGTGCGTCAGATATGAGGTCGATGAAATATACATCGTGGTCAATCACAAATGCACTCTTCTTGTTGTTCTCCATCACTCTCCTGATGATCCTGGCAGCGGACATCCTGTATGCACTGTCAAGATGGGCGGATGGCTCATCAAGTATGTACAGGTCAGCATCCATGGCAAGAGTCAGCGCTATGGAAACTCTTTGAAGCTCTCCCCCTGAAAGGTCCTGAACATTCAGGTCATAAAGGTTCTCCAGTTCAAGCGGCTGTATCACCTCGTTCTTGATCAGGCCTGACTGCATTCTCTCCTTGAGTGCACCCGCAAGAAGTGTGAATACCGATCCATCGAAATCTGTTGATATGTACTGGGGCTTGTAGGAAATCTTGAGCGTTTCTGAAATTGAGCCGCTGTCCGGTTTTGTGACTCCCGCGAGGATCCTGGCAAAACTGGATTTTCCAAGTGCATTCCTGCCCAGGACTCCAATGACTTCACCTGTCCTCATGACACCACTGTTGACTTTTAGCTGGAAGTCGCCAAGAGTCTGTTCCATATCGGTCCAGCTGGCCACCTCTGCGCCAGTGGCACTTCTCCTGTCAGATTTTTCATGGAAGTCGATGGAGTAATTCCTCATCCTGACGTTTTCCTCCCTGAGGTAACCCTCCAGGAATGAGTTTATTGCTTTATTGCTGGTTCTCTGTTCGCTTATGATACCGTAAGTTCCAGTCTGCCCGTAGACTATGTGGACAGAATCTGCCATCCAGTCCATGAGGGCCAGGTCGTGTTCTACAACCATCACTGTCTTTTCTTTGGACAGTTTCTGTATGATTCCCGCCACCCTGATTCTCTCTGCAACGTCAAGGTATGAAGACATTTCATCGAAAAGATATATGTCTGCTTCCTTCATGAGGGCTGTTGCGATTGCAAACCTCTGCAGTTCGCCTCCAGAACAGCTCTTGACATCCTTGTTGAGGGAAGCCTTCATGTTCAGCATTGTTGTGATCTCGTCAAATTTTCCCTGTGGATCATTCCTTTTGAGAATTTCTCCGATTTCTCCCTTGATCACCTTTGGAATGAGGTCCACGTTCTGGTCCTTCAGGACGGCTTTCTTGGAACCATCGTAAAGGCCCCTGAAATAATCGCCCATAACCGAGGTTGCATACTTTTCAACCACCGCTTCCTTCGATGCAGCTTCCTCATACTTCCCAAAATTGGGGACCTGGAGGCCTGCAAGAATTCTGAGCGTTGTGCTCTTTCCCATTCCATTCTGGCCAAGGAGGGCAGTGACTTCTCCTCTGTTGAGTTCCGGAAGCGAATAAAGCCTGAATGAGTTCAAGGAATACTGGTGTGTAACCTCCTTGTTGAGCTCATCCGGAACGGTGACAATCTTTATTGCATTGAAGGGGCACCTGTGCACACATATGCCGCACCCTATGCAAAGTGGCTCATTGATGACCGCCTGGGAATCCTCTTCAGGAAATTCAATGGTGGGGGTCCCGCTTCTTACAGGCGGGCAATAATACTGGCACTCGTGGTTACACCTTTTGGGGTGGCACTTGTCCTGGTCGAGAATGGCGATGTGCAAGATAACACCTAATTCATCTTCCAGTACTCTTCGGGAATGTCATCATAAATCTGGAAGGCCTCATCCTTCTCGATGGAGGTCTCCACAGTCTTGATCTTTGATAACTCAATAATCCGGCCAACATTGAGTATCCAGTAGTGGATCCTCCACTCGCGGCCGTCATAGAGGGTGGTCTCTTCCCTTTCAGTCTGGAGCACACCGATATCTTCCATGGTGTAAAATGCGTCCCTGTCTTCGGGCTCAAGCATATTGTCAATTACCCTGTCATTGTATCCGAAAAAATTGATCAGATGCTCAGCGGCTTCAAAAGCCTCTTCCTGGCTCATGCTTCTGTTCTGAAGACTCAGACCCTTGCTGATAGCCATGGAAAGTTCCCCGATGTTTGTGAAATTTCTAGCGGATTCAAGATCCTTGGTTGTAATATCATCCTCTTCTGTCATGTTATGTCATCTATTCTGAATCTCTGAATTGAAAGTGATAAGTGAAAGTTACCTAATAAGCTTATCTCACGAAAATCGAAATTGCTTTCCAAGCTGTAAAATGCGAAGTGAGAGAACTAGGTTCATATAACCATGTATGGTTGGATATATCGGGCAAAATTTCCTGAAATGCATGTATTGCATTTGTGGCATGATTTGATTTTGGGGGAATGCATGACCAATTGCAGATGAAGAACATTGCATTTCCTGTGCGAAGAAAAACGAAGGAAGCATTTGGACTGAACAACCTTGCTTCAGGATTTGAAATCCTCACCGACAGGCAACTGGACAACAGTGCAATCAAGCATCTTGGAAAGATGAATTTCAACGGCAGCGTTAAACATCATTATTTTATTGAAAAGGATTCGCCGGATCTTGGCCACATTCTTGAAAGGGCCGGGATTGAAGGATCCCTGGCAGAAAACCTCTCGCGCATTTCTGAGTGCACTGAGAAGAAGCCTCACTTCAAGATGCCCTTGGTGATGGCAGTTGCGAACGCAACACCTGACTCATTCTATCCAGGTTCCAGGCTTGAAGAATCCGGCAGCCTTCTGGACAGGCTTATTGATGCAGGACCCGACATTATTGATGTGGGGGGTGAAAGCACCAGGCCAGGAAGCAATGAACTCTCAATCCAGGATGAGATTTCCAGAGTGGGGCCAGTGCTTGACTACATTGTTTCATCAAGCCGGATACCTGTATCCCTGGACACAAGGCACCCAGAGGTCCTGGAACATTTTTCAGACAAAGTGCAGTTTGCAAACGATATCACGGGGTTTCGCGACAACAGGATGGTCAAGATAGCCGCTGAAGCCTCTTTGAAGTGCATAACAATGCACATGAGGGGAACCCCGTCAGACATGCAGTCCAGGACCGACTATGTCGATTTGGTTCCCGAGGTACTTGCTTACCTGGCTGAAAGTGCGTCCAATCTGCAGAATGCGGGAATAAGAAGCAGTGACATTGTCATAGACCCTGGAATCGGCTTCTCAAAAGACTTTCAGGGCAACCTTGAGATACTCTCTGAAATTCAGAGCTTTTCTGTGGGCTACAGCACTCTGGTTGGGGCTTCCAGGAAAAGTTTTATCGGGAGAATAACAGGGGAGGATACAGAAGGCAGGTTGCCGGGGACCCTCGCAGTGACGGCTTTCCTTGCGGGAAAAGGTGTGGACATCATACGTGTCCATGACCCAAAAGAGAATATTCAATTGCTTGAGGTGCTGAAGGCTGTAACAGAAGGAAGAAGCTAGTTGTGCATCTTCCCTCTGCATGAATTGCAGACACCCTTGAGCAGAAGATTGGCCTCATCAATGTGGAAGCCTGAGTTTTCAACCTTTGAAAGCAGGTTCATCTGGTCAAGGTCTATGTCAGAAATGCCCCCGCACTCGCTGCATACAAAATTCCCATGGAAATCCGTGTTTGTCTCAAACCAGGTTGTTCCGTTTATTTCAAAGGACTTTATGGTCCTTGCAGTCTGAAGTGCCTTGAGTATGTTATAAACGGTTGCCAGGGTAATGGTCGGTTCGTCTGTCCTGACGGAACTGAAAATTTCCTCGGCGGTAAAATGGCCCGGGGTGTTGTTTCTTACAAAATCAATAATGCAGAGCCTCTGCGGCGTGATTTTGAAGTTTGATTTTTTCAACGAGCTGACGTAATATTCTCTATCCATAAAGAGTAAATCAACTATTAGTAATTAAGACTTATTTATAATTATTACAGGTAGTTGCACAAGAACCTAGAAAATAGGCGGTTTATGGATCTATGTTATTTTCATAGGATATAATGACTGCAACCCTTCTCTTTACATCAGAAATTATGTCATCTATGCTCATCTTAAGGCGGTAGATGTGCTTTGTCCGACCCCTTCCAACAATGTACTTCACTTCCATCCGCTGGAGGTAACCCTCTCTGAGCAGAAATTTAAGCCCCTCTGATGCACGTGAATTGCTGATTCCCAGTGTAAGCGTTATGTCTGCCAGGCTAAGGTCGGGTTTCTGTTCGAGCAGAGCCAGTATTTTAGCACGGTTTTTGCTAAATCCGACCTTACGAAGATTCTTGTATACTTGGGTTGCTCTTTCCTGGTTCACTCTAAAAAATATACGTTTTTAGCTATTTAAATCCTTTGCTACCCCGCAAAATGGGTCTGAATTTGTGTGAGGACGCAATGTATGCCTTTGTCAGACTGTGTACACCAAGCTCAAGCCTTAATATATACTCGAAAGGAATTATCCATAACATGACCATTGAAAGACTCAAAGGATTCAGGGACCTCTATCCTGAAGATGCAGAGCCCAAGTTTGCCTCACTCAATGTGGCACAGGAAGTTGCAAAGTCCTTCGGGTTCAGGCATATTGCAATTCCATCCCTGGAGTCTCTTGATCTGTACAGGCTCAAATCAGGCGATGAACTTGTATCCCAGACATTCTCATTCACAGACAGGGGTGGGCGTGAAGTCACAATGGTTCCAGAAGCCACGCCTTCAGTGGTTAGGATGCTCACGGCCAGGAAGGATCTTTCAAGGCCCGTCAAATGGTTTTCCATGCCGAAGATATGGAGGTACGAGGAGCCACAGTCAGGCAGGCTAAGGGAGCACATCCAGTTCAACGCAGACATATTCGGCCCTGATACACCCGAAGCGGATGCTGAGATAATAGGCCTGGCGGCGTGTATCCTGGACAATCTCGGCCTTTCAGGGTCATACAGTATAAGAGTCAATGACAGGAAGCTCATGGAGAGCATCCTGAAGGGCTTGGGCGTATCGGATGTCATAGCGGCTTTCTCGGCTATAGACAAGTTCAGAAAGATAACAGAAGAGGAATTTATCTCATTGCTCACACAATCTGGAGTTTCCAGGGAGGCTTCTGAAAAGATTGTGACGCTGATGAATATCACGTCCAGTGGCTCTGATCTTGTGGCCAATGTTAAACGGGTAATTGAGCCAGATTCCCATCTCCAGGAGGTTGCTGGCCGTGTTTCAACAACCCTGGACCTGTTATCCGCCTACACAGAATCTGACGTGCATATCGACTTTTCAGTTGTTCGGGGATTGTCCTACTACACGGGAATTGTTTTCGAGGTTTTCGACAGCATGGGTGAATACAGATCCATACTCGGCGGTGGCAGGTACAATAACCTGCCTGGCCTGATGTCAGATCAGGACATACCGTCCGTTGGATTTGGAATGGGGGACGTTGTCCTGGAACTTCTGTTGAGAAGGGAAGGCAAGTGGACTGAACCTGCGATACCTGGCAGTTTCTATGTGTGTGTTGCCTCCAATAACCTCAGGAAACACGCAGTGTCCCTGGCAGCTAAAATCAGGAAACTGGGCCTGATTTCATCATCCGACATTTCCCAACGCAGCCTTTCTGCTCAATTAAAGAGCGCTTCCGCACTTGGCTACAGTTACGCGGTCATAATCGGGCCCAAAGAGGTGGAAGCAGGGTCCGTCACACTGCGAAACCTGGAGGACGGTAAGCAGAAAGTCTTGCAGGTCAGCGATCTCCATAAACTGTTGGGGGAAATATGAAAGCATATTCCTGTAGTGGGAATTTGCATATTTTAACTGAAAAGGTTTATAAATAATTTAAAGCTTAAAGCTTCAGGGTGAAAGATTGTCAATTGCATTTATCTTGGTGAGCACGGTACCCGGAAAAGAACAAGAGGTATACAATAAAATCTCGAAGGTAAATTATGTGGTGGAAATTCATCCATTGTTTGGTGAATACGACCTTATCGTAAAGCTGGATGCAAAGGATTACAGCGAACTCGGCAAGGTTGTCGTCGAACAGATTAGGACAATTGACGGGGTCATCGACACAAAGACCCTGACAGGAATAAATCTATGAGGTGTACAGACTAAATGACAATAAATCTGGAATTTACTTGGACAGTGTTTCTTTTTGTGATACTGGGGCTTCTTGCACTATCTCTGTTTGTGCTGGGAGTTCTGACAGCGTACTTTGGAAGTGGAAAGAGCAGAGCAGTTGGAGTTGCACTTCTCATTCTAGGCATAGTGGTAGGGCTCATAGTGGTCCTTGTTACGCATTATACCATGCCTTCAGTTGGCCTTCTCAAGAATGTGATTGAAGGAACCATACTCTACGTGGTTGCATCCATAATAGGTGCCGTTCTGGGACTTCTTGTTTTCCTTGGCGCCATAATGAAAACCTGAGATTTCAGATTATTTTCATTTTTAATTTTTCTATTCGTGCAGTTTATATTCTGTCCCCTCATTTCGGGGAGTATCTTGGGTAACTGCAGAATGCCGGAAGCGATAATTTTTGATTTTGACGGAACCCTTGTTGACAGTGAAAGAATCACTTATGAAATTGTCTCCCCTATTGTGTCAAAATACCTCGGGAGAGTCTTCACTGAAGATGAGGTCAACAGCCTCAGGGGGGTTGTCTGGAAAGAAACCTTCAGGAAGTGGTTTCCTGACAGGCATGAGAGGCTGAACAGAGAAATTTCCGCCCGATGGGCAACTGTCAATCCAGTACTTCCTATGTATCCGGGGGTCAGCAATATGCTGGCCTCGCTCAAACACAGGGGGGTGCATATGGGAATCGCCTCGTCAAGGGAGAGGGGCCTCCTGGTTGAGAATCTCAGGATGCTCTCCATTGACAGTTACTTTGAAGCAGTCGTTGGGCAGGAAGACACACAGATGCACAAACCAAACCCCGAACCTCTGCTGCTTGCCCTTTCCGGGATGGGTGTGGACGGAGCCACCTGCATATATATAGGGGACCAGGCAACGGACATTAGAGCGTCCAAATCCGCAGGAATGCTCTCTGGTGGAGCCTCATGGGGAGAAGGGAATCAATCAGCTCTCCTGATGGAATCCCCTGATTACATCTTCAGCAGGCCAGATGAAGTTATTGAGAGCATGTTTTCTTGAAGTGGATTTTCCTCAGGAAAGGATTTGTCCAATCTCGCCTGAAATCAAACCCTTGACATCCCACCTATAAGATATTAAGAGCCCATGAAATCAGGTTGTGTTCCCAATGGTAAAGGCGGAAAAGTTCATTCAGGAAGCAAAAAAAGAAATAACTGACAATCTAAGCGGAAAAGGCATACTCGCCTGCTCTGGGGGTCAGGACAGCACGCTCCTCGCGGTCATATCCAACATGGCAGCAGGTGACAGGATACTGTCAGTTTTCATTGACACCGGACTTATCAGGGAAGGAGAGGCCGAGAATGTTGAGAAACTGTTCAAGAGCTATTCACTCAGCTACAGGATAGTGGATGCCTCAGACAGGTTTTTCTCTGCATTGAAAGGTGTTACAGATCCAGAACAGAAGAGGAAGATCATTGGCAGGACATTCATAGAGGTATTCGAGGAAATTGCGAAAGAGTACGGTGCAGAAACACTTCTGCAGGGAACAATTGCGCCAGACTGGATCGAGAGTGGGGGATCTGTGAGGGATGTAATAAAGAGCCATCACAATGTTGGGGGGCTTCCTGAGAAAATGAACCTGAAGCTCCTGGAGCCTTTGAGGGACCTTTACAAGGACGAAATAAGGACGATTTCCAGGTACCTTGAACTTCCTGCTGATATCCAGCCTTTCCCTGGCCCTGGCCTTGCAGTCAGGATTCTGGGGGAAGTCACCAGGGAGAAGGCAGATTTGCTGAGAAGGATCACAGAGATAGTTGAGAGGAATGTGAGGGAGGAGTACCCAGATCCGGACAAGAGGCCATGGCAGTATTTTGCGGTCCTTCTGCCTGTCAAGTCAACAGGGATACATGGGGACAGGAGAACCTACGGCTATACGGTGGCGGTGCGGATGATCGACACGAATGATGCCATGAGCGGAACCTTCACCAAACCCTCATGGGAATTCCTTGACAACCTGTCTTCTGAGATTACCAACAACATTGGCGAGATAAACCGGGTCGTTTATGACATAAGCAGCAAACCGCCCGCAACAATTGAGTGGGAATAACCGCTGAATCAGGTAATTAAATATACGGATTCGCCATTGGGATAAGAACCATCATAGTGATAGCATGACAGAAGAGGAGCTTTTACTTTCAGAGGAAGAATACCAGAAATCCGGTGTGCATATAGGTACACAGGTGAAGTCCAAGGATATGCAAGACTACATATTCAAGATCAGGAACGACGGGCTTTACATCCTTGACATCAAGAAGACAAACAGTATGCTCATAACCGCGGGCAAGATGCTTGCAAGGTTCAAGCCATCAGAGATCCTTGTGGCCGCCCAGAGGCAGTATGCATTCAAGCCGGTGTCAAAATTCTCGGAAATAGTTGGATCAGAATCAATCGTCGGAAGATTTATTCCCGGCACGCTTACAAACCCACAGCTTGAGAGCTACAGGGAAGCAAAGGTCATTCTTGTTACGGACCCACTTGCAGATACGCAGGTGATGAAGGAAGCGAAGAGAGTCGGAATACCTATTATTGCCCTCTGTGATGCAAACAACAAGACGGATTATGTGGATGTTGTGATCCCCACGAACAACAAGGGAAGAAGGTCTCTTGCGGTAATTTACTGGCTCCTTGCAAGGGAGATACTCAAGAACAGGGGAACTCTGACAGATACAGCTGACTTCAAGCCAACAATTGAAGACTTCGAAGCACAGATCTAATTTTCTGAACTGAAGGGGTCTCTGACCCTTTTTAATTTTACATAGGCCGGGTTGTCGTTGTGGATGCCGGCAAAAACCATTTCTTTCCTTACGCCCTGGGCCACCCTAACTGCCCTGCTGATTTTGTACCACTGTTCTTCACTTTCAAGCATGTGCACCAGGTAATCCGCGTGTTCCTCCACACTCTTCCCGTAAATGCGGAAATTTGCCCCGTACTTGAACCCGGTCTTGACAATGAAAGAGCGCCTGAGGAGATCATTAAAAATTGCCTGAGTATCTGTATCGGCTGCAGACTCGCCAGAAATATAACCAGCCTCCAGCCTATTGAGGAACTTCAGGTCCCCAAGTGTTGTTCCAAACCATTCCGGCACTTCAGAGACCTCAACAGTGTATGATGAACTAAGTTTGCCTAATGGAGGGGGCGTTTCAAGATCAGTGATGTTGTTTCCAGCTTCATCCCAAGGTTCCGAAATGAATATTGTCACATCATTGTCTTCGTCCAGTGCTGCATAAATGCATGAACCATTCTCAATCATCTCCCTGAATTCTATGGTTCCAGATTCCCTTATGACTCTTACAGGCCCCCTGTACTCAACCCTGGGCGACCTTCTGTAATAAAGGGAATTTTCTTCCATCTTGACGTAAAATCCTCTGCTCTTGAGTATATTGTATACAATGAACACGTCCAGGAGCTGATCAACTATGCCAAGCCTGTCAAGAAGCATGTCCAGTCTGTTGAAGTGGCTGTTTTCTGGAACGATCTTGCCCTTCAGGAAGAGGTATACGCATTCAAACGGATTGAGAATGAGAACGCCAGCCTGAATTCTGCCTAGCTTATACTTGTTCAGAAGAAAGCTCGGCCCTCTGTTCTGCTGAATAGAAAAGACAATTTCTCTGCATATTGCTCGGTCAGAGGCTTTGTTTTTTTGCATAAAACCTCTCCAGGAGCAGTTCAACAACCTTGTCGAGAAGTTCGTTTATCCCGTCTCCGTTTTTGGCGGAAACAAGCTGGTACGGGACATCCAGCTTCTTCGCAAGTTTTTCAAAGTCTTCACTCCAAATTTCTGCCTCGTATCTGAGATCCGTCTTGGTGCCAACAAGAACTATTGGAGGGTTCCTCTCGAAATTCTTTGCGTATCTTATCACTTCTGTAGCATAGCTCAGGCAGTCCCTTGAAAGGATGTCCGCAGTTACAAGGATAAGGTTGGAGCTGGGAAGAAGCTTCTCAGCATCGGTGTTGTCGTTTATTTCCTGAAGGAGAAGGTCTGCAACGACCTTGTTACTATTGCGCTCAAGGTTCAGGCGCTTTCTGAAAATAGCCTTGACTGGACCGCTGGATCCATCACTGCCATAGACTATTCTTGAGATCAGGGAAGTCTTTCCGGACTCTCGTATTCCGGCCACACTGATTTTCCAAATGACGCGGTCCATGCTATCTGAGCATTTGATTAGGAGCTTTTTCTTATAGTTTTTGCTATAAATCTTAACTGCATACCTACGAAATTTCATTTTCAAGTGCAGAGGCTACTAAATTCGTATCTAGGAAAAAAATAGCGGCAAAATATTAGGTAAAAATAAAAAGAAAAAGTGGGAAAATTATTGTTTTTATGGGGTGCTCTGTATGTGCTCAAGCACTGCTGGAACTCCAATTATTGCGGCAAATACTGCAGCGAATATGAAGAACAGCCAGAAGATGATCAGGGTAAGTCCATATATGTTGCCCGGCTTCTTGCCCTCACTCATTGAGTCATAGGCGTAGGTTGCTGGCCATGTGAATATACCTGCAATACCGAATGCTGCATACATTGCAAGTGAACCAAGTGGGCTCTTTGTAAGGTTCTCTGTATAAATGATCATACCGTAGTAGATGGCCATTATCCCTCCAAGAAGAGCGAAGAAACCGACTATCTGCAGTTTCTGCCTCAGTGCTATGGTAGTGGCAACGGCAAGCAGTATAACTCCGAAGATCAGGTAGGCATCACCGAAGGCGATGTTGTACAGTGCAGAGCCTCCAGGGAATGGCCAGGTCATCTCCTGCCAGAGACCGAGCACAACAATAACAGCTCCAAGAAAACCTAATGGAAACATTCCGAGGCGCAATGTCTCCTCGACTTTCTCAGGGCCATTCTTCCTGTACTCAAGGAAAGTGATACCGGTCAAATAAACTACGATACCGCTAACCATAACAAGCGTTATCAATTCTAAGGCGAGATTATCTATAAATGCCAATCATTTCACCTGCATTTCAATAGTTTAGTCTGTAATAAATAGCAATTGTTACATATAAAGCGAAAGCTTTATAGTGACACTGGACGCCTAATTTACGCACTCCGTGTTACAGAGTGGCTGATCAGGTTTATAAACATTTTACCAATATATAGATTGGTACACATGGAGCTGAGATTTTCTGATTCATTAAGCAATATTAGGCCTTCCGAGATTAGGGAGCTCTTGAAGTATGCATCATCCAAGGATTTTATCTCATTTGGCGGAGGCATGCCAAATCCAGTTACATTTCCCATGGATGACATCAGGGAAATTATGAACGATGTCCTGACAGAATACGGGAATCTTGCACTTCAGTATGGCAACACTGGCGGACTACCGTCCCTGAAGACCGAAATTCTCAGAATGGTGAAGGAGACGGAAAACATAGACGCATCAGATGAGCAGATTATTGTGACATCCGGTTCCCAGCAGGGCCTTTATGAGCTTGCAAAGATTTTCCTTAATCCCGGTGACCCCATCATAACTGAGGAGCCAACATATGTAGGGGCCATATCAGCCTTTGACGCAAACAAAGCGGACATGCATTCCATTCCACTGGACAACAACGGAATGAAGACCGAGATTGCCGAGGAAGAGATCAAGAAGCTCATCTCCAAGGGCAGGAAACCAAAATTCATCTACACAATTCCAACATTCCAGAACCCAACTGGAATTACAATGAGCCTGGAGCGCAGGAAACACCTCGTTGAAATATCAAACGAATATGATATTCCCCTGGTTGAAGACAATCCCTATGGAGAACTGAGGTATTCTGGAAGCAAACTTCCAATGCTCAGCGCCATGAAGGACAGCAACAATGTCATTTATCTGGGCACTTTCTCAAAGGTGATGTGCCCTGGTCTGAGAATGGGCTACACCATAGGCCCAAAAGAATTCATCAGCAGGGCAAACCTGTTGAAGCAGGCAGTGGACCTTTCGTCGAGCACATTTTCACAGTATGTCGCCTGGCAGTATCTTAAGAGAGGCATCATCAAGATCCAGATACCAAAGACAGTTCAACTCTACAGGAAGAAGAGGGACGTAATGCTCAGCGCCCTTGAGGAGCATTTCCCGGAAGGTTCAACATGGTCAAGGCCAGATGGTGGCATGTTTCTGTGGGCCACTCTTGACAGCAGGATAAACACCTCGGAAATGCTCATGGATTCCGTCAAGGAAGGTGTCGCATATGTAAGCGGCAATGCTTTCTCCCCTGCAAAGGCACAGGGAAACAGCATGAGGCTCAACTTCACTTTCTCTGAGGAGGACCAGCTGAGGACAGGAATAAGGAAGCTAGGGCAGCTTGCTGCAAGCAAGACAGCGGTTCTCAAAACAAGCTAGTCATTCTTCAAACACAAATTTTTTCATTTTTGCCTTCAATACTTCTTTAAGGCTTCAGCCAATCCACTTTACAGACATGTTAACGGTTCTTGGAGGTTCTTTTTCAAGGCTCCATAAAGGGCATAAGATGATGTTTGAGGCCGCTTTCAAAACAGGCAACAAAGTCATTGTGGGGCTGTCAACAGACGATTACCTGAAGCACAACAAGGCTTACAGGGGATACACATACAGCCGCAGGAAAAAGGCGCTTGATCGCTATCTTTCCAGTTTTGGGAGTGAGTACGAGATTCTCCCTCTTGGCACGTCCTCAGGGAATACCACGACAAATCCCCTGTACTCAACCATAGTTGTTTCAAGGGAAACACAGCAAGTGGCAGAGGGCATAAACAAGAAAAGGGTTGAAAATGGCCTGGAACCACTCGAGATCATCTCAGTTCCCATAGTGCTTGCCGAGGACCTATTTCCTCTGAGCTCGTCCAGGATAATGAACGGCGAAATCAGATCTTCCGGGGCAAGAGTCACGCCCATAAGGATAGGCATTGCCACCAGGAACAAACTGAAGTCTTCTTCTGTTGACAGCTATTTTGGTGGGATCATGAAGAATTATTCCGTGGAACAGGTCACAGAGTACGAACTTGAGTCTGACCAGCCATTTGGGGATGACACCACCGCATTTGCTACCAGAAGGGCCATGGAAGCTCTGAAAGACAGGGACTACGGTATCGGCATAGAGTCGGGCGTCAGAAGGGACCCTGTGAACGGCAAATACATAGAGCACCATGTATGCATCGTGATTGACCGATACTCAAGGGTGACCATGGGGACCAGCAGTGGGTTTGAACTTCCGGAGGACCTCATATCCCTGATGAAGGATGGCTTGGATGAATCAAGTGCTTTTGGGCTTCTGCATGGACAGGATGACATAGGCAAAAAGGGGGGCGTTATAGGGGAATTCTCATCTGGGGGACTTTTGAGGTCTGAACTCATCAAAGAATCTCTCCGGAACGCATATATTCCAAGGCTCGCGGCCGAATATTTTGGTCTGGACAGGAAGAGGTAATTTTCAGCAGGAATTCAGTGTCTGGATCCTGCAGAGTCTATCTTGTTTAACCTGTAGAGGTCCTGTTTTCCCAGAACTTTTCTGACACGGTCAATGCGCCTGGCTGTCATCAGCGGAGATGGCTTGTAATTGGCAAGTGATTTCGTAATGTATGACTTTAGGTATTCCGCGTTTCCCGACAACCTTACACATTCCAGATCGGACGAGGCTTCCTTCCTTCTCACCAAGATTCTGATCAAGTATGGCATTGTGATAATCAGGGCGACTAAGACAAGCATTGCGGCAAGTAGAATATAGGAGAGGTATGTCTGGCTGTTCATAATGGTACTCAGAATTGCCAGGATGATAAGCCCATCAACAAAAGCCACGACAGCCAGGTTTGAAGCGTATATGAATTTCAATGCGTCTTTCTTTCTTATCTCGAAGTACTTTTTCAGAACGGCTGCGTTCAGTTCTTTCTCGTCAAAAAGCTCAAGAGCCTCTGAATGAATAAGAATTTTCTTGTTTACGCCGTCAGTGTAGGTGACATAGCTCCGTCCATTTCTCATTGGCGTATCAGCTATGGCGACTTCGGGAGGGTCATCATCGATCCCCTTCACCGCGTTTCTGAGACTTTCCGTATATCTGCTGTCTGCAGTGATTTGCTGCTTTGGTTTTGCATAGTAGAACCTGTGGCGCACCCACAGGGAAGGAAGAAGCAGCAGGAACGATATCAAGAGTGGGATAATAAATGCAAAGTAGCCCAAGTCATATCCGGCCATTACTGGTTCCAGAGCTGAATAAAC
This sequence comes from Thermoplasmataceae archaeon, assembly GCA_046703545.1. Taxonomy (GTDB): domain Archaea; phylum Thermoplasmatota; class Thermoplasmata; order Thermoplasmatales; family Thermoplasmataceae; genus JAJZOM01. Next base: position 19,834 of record JBJKSX010000014.1, read on the forward strand.
AGAAGAAGCCAATACGTAAATGGCAAGGGTTACCTTTAATTGGCCTTTGCCTTCGCTGGCTCTCTTTATGCTTGTGTGGAGAAAGAATGCAGGAATTAGAAACAGCAGCCAGATAAAGGCTATGGCCTCATATACGGTTATCACGCCCCCCCGGTTCATGAGAGGAATAATAAGGGCAAAGCCAAAAATGAACGCAGATATAAGCCTGGCTGAACTGCTGGAGATCCTCACAATGGAATTAATTTTATAATAATATTAAATTTTTTCTTTCGGCAACCTTAGCACTTGTGATTCCGACCACAAAATGGTTAAGTACATGACCTTGATAGATGAGCAGGTACTAATGGTAACAAAGGAAGAAATACTGGAACAGATGAAGGAGGTTTCAGATCCGGAAATAGGCATGGATGTAGTGAATCTGGGCCTAGTTTACGATGTAGAGATTAATGGTGACAGGGTTTACATCAAGATGACAATGACCGCTCCAACATGTCCAGTGACCCCTTGGATTCTTTCAGAGGCACAAAGGGTTGTTGAAAACCTTGAAGGGGTTGAAGCAGCCGATGTGGAGCTTGTCTGGGAGCCACCATGGAACCCGGAAATGATGACAGACGAGGCCAAGGAAGCCCTGAACATGGGTTAAGCCTGCCGTGAAACGCTGTTCCTCAAATGCCTTTCAGGCTGTTTTCAGGAATACTATTCGACAGCACAAAATAAATAATTGACCCACCCTATTTAAAAGCATCTTTAAATACCCTTTATATATAGAGTAGAAAGGGTTATTTATGAGTGAAAGAGAAAAAATCGCTATAGAAAATATTGTTGCATCAACTTCACTTGCCGAACATCTTGATTTGAGCAGAATAGCACTTGCACTGGACGGGTCCGAATATGAGCCCGAACAGTTTCCCGGACTGATTTACAGGCTCCATGACCCAAAAACTGCAGTTCTTATTTTTAGAAGCGGGAAGGTCAACTGCACAGGCGCAAAGAACCTTGCCAATGTCAGACTCACAATTGAGACAATAATTCAGAAACTCAAGAAAGCTGGCATTGAGGTTTATGACAACCCAGATATCGTTGTCCAGAACATTGTCGCGGTGTATGACCTTGAGGCAGACCTGAATCTCACAGACATAGCAATGTCACTTGGCCTTGAAAACGTTGAATATGAGCCAGAACAATTCCCTGGCCTTGTTTACAGGGTTGAAGAGCCAAAAGTGGTCCTGCTTCTCTTTGGGTCCGGCAAAGTCGTTTGCACAGGCGCCAAGGAAGAGAGTGAAATAGAGCAGGCCGTCATTAAGGTCAAGAAAGAACTCCAGAAAGTCGGGCTTATCTGAGCCTTCACTTTATTTTTCACCATTAGACCTGCAGATCAGATTTGCGTTGCCTCTGCGCTGATGCATAAGGGGCTATATTAATCAAAGCCCCCCACATCTCTTACTTGGCCTGGTGCGGAATAATGTCTCCACAAAAGCCCATATCCACACTGCTGTTTTTGTTTGCCAGCACTGCTCTGTATGCAGTAAGTGGCGTCATAGAGTACATTTTCATAAGGCGGGTCGACATATTTTTGTTCTATTTCATGTGGTCACTCGGCGGAATCTGTCTCATACCGCTGTTTTCATGGAACCGAAAGCCCGGCCGGATAACGAAAAAGGCATTGTTAGAAATGCTGCCAGTGCTTTTTGGAAGCGCACTCCTGGTCGGGTTCAACATTTCACTTTTCCTGGCTTACCGCTCATTCAGGCTAGCTGCAGTCTACCCACTCATAGCCATGAGCTCCATTGTGTTCTTCTTCCTTGATATAGTCCTCTTTTCAAGATACATAAGGAAAGCTACGTTGGCAACCGTACTGGCAGGGATAATAATCGTTGTTGCTGGCGTCTACCTGGTTGGCGGAGGAGGGGGCATTGCCTTCAATATTGGCTTGCTTCCGTATGTTGTGGCAATCCCAATTCTTACTGGGGTGGGATATTATATTCTGTCTTATGACGTCCGCAGGTTCGGCCCGGGCATGAAAGCAACTTCAATGGCCTCCATATCCATAGCCACTTCCCTTCCACTCTTTATTTTCTTCTCCAGTCACCATTTCAACGTATTCTCAGATCTCATGATAGCGGCCAGCGGAGCTCTGTATGTCCTGGCACTGTTCCTTGAACTGAAAGCAATAGGGGTGAATGAACAGAAGGTGAAGTCAAAGAATGTCCTGATGAAGAACTACATCAATAACTTCACCTACCTGGACACAGTGTTTGTGCTTCTGGGAAGTGTTGCCATTGGAAGCTACACTTTCATCGAGATTGCAGGAGGAGGGCTCATAGTATGCGGAGTCCTGATCGTTTCTCTTGCCAAAATGAAGTGATGCTATCTCAGCAAAAGTTCTGTGTCTTCAAAGCGCATGAAGACTTTTCCGCAGTTCAGACTGATGCCATCAACTGGAAACATTGTCCTTGAGAAATTCCCTGACAAAAGACGTTGCGTATGTTCCCTTCCCAAGGCTGAATTCCAGGGTGCTTGGCGGGTTAACCTCAAAACCGAGAGGTTTGCACGAAATGATCCTTCTTTCCCCACTTGAAGAAAGATCTGCATGCCCCTGTATTCTGAACATGGAGGGATCCACTTCCTCCTCTTCAAGTATCTTCTCTTCAATATCGCCCTGGAAACCACCAGAAAGTTCAGAATCATAACCAAAAAGCGGGGCGCTGATGCGGAGGGAATCACTCTTCACAAGATCGGATATCTTTTCCAGGTTCATCCTGTTGACCTGTATCTCGTAACTCTTGTCCGCGTTGAAAAACCCGTCCACTTTGAGGGCCACGTCTCCCACCTGTGGTTCATTGAAGTGCTCGAGTTTCTGGATCCTATCCGAAAGAATTCTGTTGAATATATATGACTGGTAGGCGTGCACAAACATTATTGAGAGGTTCCTCGGGAGAACAGAAAATGCATCGTCAAGGTTTCCATGCTCATTCAGGTATCCGAGCAGGGATCTCTCAAAAGAAAGCCTCTCGGGGAATTCCTTCAGTGCTAAAACTGGATCATTGTGTTCCGCAAAATTGATCCTGAAATCATCTGTGTCAAACTTGGGGTCATAAAGGTACGTCATCGCAGCCTTTTCATATTCGCCATGTACCAGCAGCCTGCCAATCTGGTGGGTATTGGTCCTTATGGAGCCGAATCTTTGAAGGCCGAAGAAATTGGGAAATCCTCCAAGGCTCATGATTTCATCATACGCCTTCATTATTTTTCCGCTCACATCTCCCTCGCTGCGCAGGTTTATTGTGAATCGGTTTCCCAGGAGGTCACCAAGTTTGAGCATAGTATCGCTCCTGAAATTATCCAGCACTTCCACGTCATTGATCTGTATTGAATCTGGGTCAAAGTGGTGATTCAGGCAAAAGAACTGTGTGGTTATGCCTTTCTTGTCCTTGGTTCCACAGTATGTTATTCTCTTCTTGCTGATATTGAGATACCTTGCAAGATAGACAAGGAACCTGTTAGTGTCCCAGTTCTTCAGCCTGACCTTCAATATGGCGTACTTTCCGTTTTCTGACCGTGGGATATGAACAGGCACTTCCTCCACTACAAAATCCTCGGCCTCATCTTTCAGCCTTCCGCTGATTCCAGGTCCATGAGTCACATAAGCCGATATGCCCGCAATTTCCTCAGCTGTTTTGGGCCTAATCGTAATACTTTACCACTCTGTAGAGGTTGTCCCTTTCGACCACTGACATTCCTATCTGCTTCAGGCTGTTTATGATGAGTTCCTTTCTCAGGTTTCCAACTTTTTTTCCTGTGGCCGGAATGACTTTCTCATCGTAGATGGTTCCGCCCCAGTCATTGGCCCCGTACAGAACAGCCATCTGGCCCATTTGCATTCCGTTTGTCAGCCATGAGCTCTGGATAACAGGTATGGAGTTGTTGAGAACAATTCTGGAGATTGCAATATTCCGGAGAACCTCTGCCCCACCAGCCCTGTATTTCACCAGGCCTTTTCTTTCCAGCTCAGTGTTTCCAGGTTCAAAGTTCCAGGGTGTGAAACTGAGGAATCCGTTGTATTTCTTTTGGAGATTTACGAGTGAAAGAAGATGGTCTGCTTTGTGTTCGGCCCTTTCCACATGCCCGAACATCATTGTTGCCGAACTGTGTATTCCTATCCTGTGGGCAGCTTCCATGACCTTAAGCCAGTCATCTCCACTGTTCAGTGGCCTTCCCAGTACCTTCCTTACATCCGCAGAGAATATCTCGGCACCTGCACCTGGAATTGATTCAAGGCCGCTCTCGGCAAGCCTTGAAATGGTCTCTTCGAGGCTAATGTGCTCCTTTCTGGAGATGAAGGAAATTTCTGAGGTTGAGAGCCCGTGTATGCCAAGGCCCGGATACGCTTCCCTAATGGCAGAAAACAGATCGGTGTAATAGCTGAGTGGAAGCTTTGGGTTCACTCCTCCCTGGATAAGCAGCTGTCTGATTCCCAGGTCGTGGTAAAAATGGTGGATCCTCTTTACGACATCCTCCTTGGAAAGGGTGTAAGCATCATCCTCGGGCCCTGTCCTGTAGAATGCACAGAAATTGCACCTCACATTGCACACGTTGGTGTAGTTCAGGATCATGTTGGACACAAATGACACGTATCTGCCCGAAATCTTGGCAGCAAGATCTCTGGCGACTTTTCCCAGCGCATTGAGATCAGCTTCATTGTACATGAAGACAATATCGTCCCTGTCCGGCGTTTCCCCGGACAAGACCTTCAGGTAAATGTCTTCCAGAGCATCGACTTGCTGAAGCATGGGCGCTTATTTATTCAGAAATAATAACCCTTTGTATTTCAGAAGAGTTACAAAGGAGTTTGCCAGGTTCAGAGTGCCATTACGGTTTCGCCCAGATCGGTGGATGCAAGGAACCACCATTATTCATGGCTGTTCCATGGGCAATAGACTTGTAATCGGTCATTATATTTGATCAACAGGTAATCTCTTTTCAATAGACTGTATTTAGCAAATCTCCTGTGCCTATGTTATGCAGACAGGCAATATGGTTTCGTACGAAGCGAGCAAGTTTTAGTAATTCTTCATATTATTACTAAATGCAGATAAACGATGATAGCTGCTTAATCCAATGGAGATGGAAGAATGCCATTGGATAATGCAGGGTGATTTCAATGCCTGATGAATTGAGCAGGGAGGAAGCTCGTTATTACAGCAGGGTAGTGGCCCTAAACCAGATCTCTTCGCTTGTGGCTTTCCTTCCACCTCTTTTTGCCGTTTTCATTGGACTGGAGCTTACTGATTTTGCATTCATCCTGGCCGCGCAGATTGCAATTTTACTGCTCACCTCAACACTCAAGTACAGGCTGGAGAAGAAATACCGGGACATAGAGGTGAACATGCTCCCCTATGTTTTGAGGAACACATTCTCGTACGCAATCATCAGTGTTTCAATTCCAGTGGGGTTCTTCCTCATTGACCTCTTCTACCGCCTATCGCCGTTGATGAGAGTGATACTGATCAATGTGCTGTTTGTGATGGGCTTATTCCTTCTGGTTTCAAACCTTCCTGCAAGCAGGGCACTCAAGATATCAGAACCACTGAAGGACCCTGAGCTACTGGAGGAGGCTTCAACCCTATCATCCAAACTTGGCACAGGAGACCTGCAGATCTACGTAATCAACATGGACAAATTCAAGATCGCAAACGCTGCCCAGATAGGGGCTAGAAAATTCTTCGTCTTCCTGTCAAGTTACCTTCTGAAGAACCTGACCCCAGAAGAGAATATAGCGGTCATCGCCCATGAGTTTGCGCACGCAAGCAGAAGGCATGTGCTCAAGATGGTTGCCATAGCATGGCTCATAAGTGTTGTTTCAGCCAACCTTATACTGTTTCCCGTGGACTCTGGCCTGTTTCCCGTTATTTCATATGTCCTGCCACTGGTTGGGCTGGCCATCATAATGACTTCGACACTGTTTGTGCTTCCGGCAATCCAGAGGCGGTTTGAAACCCAGGCTGACCTGCTTGCGACAGAGATATACAACGGGGAGCACCTCATATCTGCGCTGGAGAAGATAAATGAGCTCAATCTTACCCCCGGGACCCTTTCCAGTCACTGGAATATGAGCCATCCAGCCACAGCAGAACGGATACGCAGGATCAGGGCTCATGCCAGGAAACCCTGAGTTCATGGCACAATGATGTGGAAATTTGCAGATTTAAAAGAAACGGTTAACTATGCGTTGGAAATCTCAAAGGCATGGAGAGAGCCCTGGATTACCCTGTTGAATACTGGAGTGAATACCTGGATCAGAATTACCCGCTTAACTTCAAGGACTCCATGAGCCTTGCTAGGGAACTTGAACTTCCACAGATGATGAGACTTGCCAATCGGCTTACTTCAAGGCAGGTTGGAGATACGGTGACTTATGCAGTCTCATACAACATTAATTATTCAAACTACTGCACTGCCAGTTGCCCAATATGCGCGTTCTACGTTCCAATGGCAATGAAGGGGAAGACCGACAGGGGCTATGAGCTTTCCATGGACCAGGTCCGCAAGGAACTGGAAAAGGCGAAGCAGCAGGAAGCAACAGAGATACACATCGTGGGCGGCTTCAATTCAGATCTGGAACTCGAGTACTATGAGGAACTATTCAGGACGGTGAAGAGCCACCTTCCAGATGTCACTCTCAAAGCCCTTACCATTCCGGAAATTGATTTTATAGCCAGGACAACGGGAAATTCCCTTAAGGAAACGGTAGAAAGGTTTCACCGGGCAGGGATGGATGCACACACTGGCGGAGGAGCCGAAATATTCGACCCAGAAGTGAGAAAGAAGATGACCACCCCCCAGAAGCTGACCGGAGAGCAGTGGCTCGAGGATGCCAAGATAATCCATGGCATGGGAATACGTGGGAATTCCACAATGACCTACGGCCATCTTGAGAAACTCGAACACATAGTGGATCATATCATAAAGCTGAGGGACAACCAGAGGGAAGTACCCGGTTTCCTTTCATTCATCCCGCTGAAGTTCAGCCCGGACAACACTCCATTGCAGAAGAGTGGCAGGGTCAGGCTTCCCGCATCGGGAGAACTGGACCTGAAGGTCATTGCGCTTGCGAGAATACTTGGAGGGCAGGACCTGAGAAACATAAGCGTCTATTGGGTTGCAATAGGAAAAGAACTCGCACAGGTTGCGCTCAACGGCGGTGGAAGTGATTTGGTGGGCACGGCCTTCAGCGAAAAGATCTTCGGGGCCACTGACAGGAGGGAAAACACCTCAATTGAGGAACTCAATGACATGGTCCGCCAGATAGGAAAAACCCCTGCCCAGAGGGATACATTCTACAATATAACCCATTATGGGTGACCACCTTTTCTGAAACCCAAAATAATGTAAGGTCTTTTAATCAACTGCCGCGATTAAGTTCTGCTTATGCTGGGAATCATCAATTTCACCCACAGTGATCACCTTTACGCCGCTTACAGTGACAAGAGCCTGGTTCTGAGGGATACCCCCAAGAACATAATGAAACACATTCTGCAGGGAAGACTTGATTGTGGAATGGTGTCCCTGTTTGAGTTCCTCGAAAACCAGAGTAAGCTTGAACTTGTTGAAAGTGCAACAATACACTCGCTCAGGGGAACAATGTCAACCCTCCTTGTTACCAGGAAGAATTCAATTTCCTCTCCCATGAAGATCGCTGTGACCGAACATACCAGGACCACTGCGGTGTATCTGGAACTAGTCCTCAGGAAGATGAACATTGAGTATAGCCTTATCTGGAGCAGGGAAAGAGATGCCGGGGCTTTACTGAAAGAGGCGGATTATGCCCTGGTGATAGGTGACGAGGCACTGAAGGTGTATTCCACCAATTTGAGAATCATCTGGGACCTTGGATACCAGTTCAGTGCACTCTACTCAATGTTGCCTGTTTTCAGTGTCACGGTCAAATCCAAAGGCAAGGATTGCACAAGGGAGATAGAGCTCCTTGACCAGGCCGTAATAGATTCCCAGGAGCACATCGGGCAGGCAATCCAGGAAGACAGCATGAGGCTTGGCCTCCCGGAAGACACACTGCGAAGATACTTCCGCACAATACGCCTGGAGTTCAGCAAAGAGGTGAAAAAGACGGTTGATTTTCTCTCCAGATACTACACAGACAATCTTTCCGAAAAGCCATAACAGCATTGAAGAAAATAACGATCCGCAGTTGGACATATTTATATATTGATTTTCCCTTATGGCGACATGTTTAAGGATAAATTTGAGAACCTTAAGAAAGGATACACCTACGACGACGTTCTCCTGATTCCTTCCAAGAGCCCCATCGAACCACGCGAGGCAAATGTTTCTTCAAAGTTTTCACGAAATATCGATCTGAAATTGCCCATTGCCAGTTCTCCAATGGACACCGTCACCGAAACGGAAATGGCCGTTGCAATGGCGAGAAATGGCGCAATAGGGATCCTTCACAGAAATGTGTCCGTGAATCAGCAGGCAAGTTTTGTCAAGAGCCTGAAAAGGAAAGAGTCCATAATTATCCGAAATGTCCACACAGTTTCCCCGGAAACCCCCATCCCTGAACTCAGGAATATAATGAAGACAAAGAACATTGGAGGACTTCCAGTGGTTTCCGGTGAAAAACTTGTTGGCATAGTGACAAAAAGGGACCTTGAATTTGCAGGGAAAGAGAACAGGAAAGTCTCTGACATAATGGTGAAGGAAGTTGTGTATGCCCAGGACAATATAGACATTGACGAGGCACTGGAGATTCTGTACAAGAACAGGGTCGAGAAGCTTCCACTCGTTGACAAGTCAGGAAGGGTTGTGGGCCTGATAACCGCCAAGGATGTCACCACAAGGCAGAAGTTTCCAGATGCCAGCAGGAACAAGGATGGCAAGCTCATTGTTGGGGCGGCAATAGGGCCGTTTGACATTGACCGCGCCCTTACTCTTGAGAAAGAGGGCGTAGACGTCCTGGTCGTTGACACTGCACATGCACACAATGAAAATGTCCTCGCTTCCCTCAAGAAGATGAGGAAAGAAATTTCAGTAGATCTTGTAGCAGGAAACATAGCCACCAAGGAGGCTGCAGAAGACCTCATTTCACTGGGCGCAGACGGGCTCAGGGTTGGCATCGGTCCGGGATCCATCTGCACCACCAGGGTTATTGCCGGAATAGGTGTTCCACAGCTCACAGCGGTATCTGATGTGGCAGAGGTTGCCGAGGGTCATAAAATACCGGTTATCGCTGATGGTGGAATCCGGTTCTCTGGGGACATCGTGAAAGCACTGGCCGCTGGTGCAAATTCAGTCATGCTTGGGTCCCTGTTCGCAGGGACTGAGGAGAGCCCCGGGGAGGAAATTATCCTTAACGGGCGCAAATACAAGTCATACAGGGGCATGGGCTCCATTGGAGCCATACAGACTGGAATTTCCGACCGGTATGGCAAGCTGGGTGCAACAAAGTACGTTGCGGAAGGGGTTGAGGCTGTGGTTCCTTTCCGCGGCAAGACAGAAGAGGTGCTTTTCCAGCTTATCGGCGGAATAAAATCAGGCATGGGATACGTAGGTGCAAGGAACATAGATGATCTGAGAAAGAATTCAAGATTTGTCAGGATTAGTTCCAGCGGGCTCAAGGAGAGCCACCCGCACGACATACGAATAACAAGCGAACCCCCCAACTACCAACTCTATCAGGTATAATCCGTCCGGATTGTACCATTCACATTTATATGAGAGGTTTCCGATCTGGTGTACATATGAGTAAAGGAAAGAATGTTGCATTGCTTTTAGTGGCTGTCCTGGCAGCTTCAGCGCTGATTCCGGCAAGCCATGCATCAAACATTACACTTGTCCTTAATCCCAGTGCCAACGAGGCAACCATGAATGCCTACATAAATTCAAGCCTCTCCATCTCCACAAACAGTTCATCCGCTTTAGGGCAGATCCTTGTCAAGGACATTGCCTCAACCCAGACGGGGGGGAACCTCACCATAGGCCAGTCAACACAGAGCAGGGGTTCAATAGCCTTCGAGATAATGAACAACAGCATATCCCGTATGGACGCTTCTGCACATCTTGACAGCCTTGCCATGAGCTACCAGAGAACAGTGGACAATGTCACCTCTGGAAGCCTGGTGACATTCTATTCCAACACCTCTCTGAAGATTGGCATTGTGGTAAAAGGGATTTTCAACAACAACTCCGCAAACCTTTCATGGAGAAGTTTCTCCACTAATCAGACCGTCCCGCTCAATGGAATAGATGTGAATCAGGTGAACTTCAACAACACAATAATGTCAGGGACGGGCCCTGTAAACACCGTGAACATGAGTGTGTTCGCAAAGTCACTGCTTCAGTGGAACAGATCCTACGATCCGGGCACAAACGTTACAACCTTTTCACTGAACGCGGGAAAGACTGTGGACATCAACTACAGCCCGGGCGGTGCGGCAGGTTTCAACCTCACTTACATCCTCGACCCCTCATTCTCCATTTCTGCCCCAGGTTATGACACTGCCAGTGCAGACTCAATCACCGTGGGCAATCCCCCAGCCTCTAACCCGGCAATATACTATGGAATGGGGGCAGTTTTCATCGCGGTGGTGCTGGTTCCAATGCTTCTGAGAAGGCGCAGGCTCAAGTGAGGGCAAAAACTAAATTTTCCTTATTTTGTATTTTTCCACCACTTCCTCAGGTTCCCTAGTCTGCAAATCTATTGCAAGCGAAGCCACCTGGCGAAAGTTGTCCTTGAATTTCTCCATCTTTTTTGGATCCCTGAGGATCGCCGCGGGGTGATACTGTGGGGCAAAGTAGTTTCCGTTGAAGAGCAGAAAACTCCCCTGCACCTCCGTTATCCTTCCCAGATTGACCCCAAATATATGCCCTATGGACTTGATTGCCGCGTTTCCCATTGGAACAATAAGCCTGGGATTTATAATGCTCAGCTCATTCTTCAAAAAACTGGAACACTTCTTTATTTCGACAACCTTTGGCGCCCTTCCGATCTTAGGCCGGCATTTCACTGAGTTTGTAATATAGAGTTCATGCCTTGGTATTCCTGCATACTCCAGGGCCTTGTCCAGGAGCTGTCCGCTTCTGCCGACGAAGGGTTTCCCAAGTTCATCCTCCTTGGCACCCGGGGCCTCGCCAAGCACAAGTATCCGGGGGTTATTGCTGCCAAACCCACATACTGGATTCTTTCTGGAGAAGTAGAGATCACACTTCTTGCATGAATTGATCTGGTTGCGAAGTTCCCCTAGTGCTTCCATGAACTTAGAGGCTATCCTGCTTGGCTTATTTATTTGTATTGCTTGGGTGATTGGCCCCTTCGCGCCTGATTCTGCGCGACTGCCTTGAACTCAGGTATATCCCAAGGCTGATCAGAGCAAAACCTGCGAAGGTGAAAAGTGTGTAACTCTCGCCCAGGATGAAATAGCTGAATACTATTGATAATGCCGGCACAGCGAAAAAGTATGATGATATGGATGAAACAGAGTACTTGGAATACAGGTGGAGGTAAATCAGGTAAGCCACAAAAGTGCTCAAGGAACCCATGTATATGACAACAGCAAAGAACTGCGGGTTAAATCCAGCCGGATTGAATCCTCCTGTTGCAAGAACGTAGAAAAGGACAACTGGAAGGGCGTAAAGAAATTGCATGGAATTCACCGTGTAATTTCCCACGCTCAGGAGGTACTTCTTGAAGTAAATGGTTCCGAGGGCCCAGCTGGTTGCAGCAGCTATGAGAAAGAACAGCCCAAATCCAGGCTTAATTGAGAGCTGGTCAACGAAGATCAAGACCATCCCCATGAATCCAAGCAGGGTTCCGGCAATTCTCACAGCAGTGAGCTTTTCCCTTAGGAATATCGCCGAGAATGCGATTGAAATGATCGGGTATGTGTAAACAATGATTGAGGAAATTCCGGAACTCTCGGTGCTTTCTCCGGTAAACCAGAAACCCATGAAGAAGACCAGATTCAGGACCCCGAAAACGGCAAGGTGGAGATGAGTTTTCAGATCCCTGGGTATGGTTATTCTTCTCCAGAACACCAGGAAGGAGAATATTGCAGCAAACAAGAGCCTGAAAAAAAGGATGCCCAGTGGAGACTGGTCTGCGTAAACAAACTTCACAAGCGGATAGTTGAGGGCCCAGAATGAAGCCATGGCAAGAAATGCTGCAGCATCAGCCGCTTTCGACACAGTCCTCAATCAAATTCTCGGTTAAACATTTGCGGTGTTCCCGTTGTCGGAAAACCAAATACCGAACCATAAAATAACAAAAACGAGATTACAATGATACAATGAGTGAAACCCTTTTCCAGGACCGTGTAAGCATTCTCGATTATTTCCACAAGCACGGTATGCTCATATCCCCAGAAGCGTTGAACATCATTCTGGACAGGAGCATGGGAAAACTCATCCCAAGGCTGGTGTCTGATGAAGTCTCATCTTCCGGATACATCGATGAGAAGCTTGTGAAGAAGCTTATAAGGGGAGATGCGAGAGTTCCTGCAAACAACTATGAAGTGCAGCTTCCCGAAATCAGGGTAAACAGCTCAGTGGAAGATTTCAGGCAGATGTTTGTCAGCAGGTACCAGAAACTGAGCAAGATTGTGTCGCTTTCAGGGACAATGAGGGGGAGCATTGACATAAACAGCGCCAAGAAATCCACCGGGGAAGTGAGGATCATTGGAATGGTTTCAACTGTGGACACCACAAGGAACGGTCACAAGCGTATCACACTGGAAGACATGGATGGCCAGATCCAGGCTATCCTCATGAAGGACAGGGGGCTGTCCGATGAGTTGATCCTGCAGGACGAAGTGATCGGGGTCGTGGGGTCAGTAAGCAGGGGGCCAGGTGAACCGGTTATTTTCCCAAATGAGATAGTTCGCCCAGATATTCCATACAGAGTCATTGAGGAGACAAAAAGAGATCCCGTCTATGTTGCATCGCTTTCCGACATTCATGTGGGTTCCAAGACTTTCAGGAAGGACGACTTCCGCAGGATGATAAACTGGATAAAGAGCTCAAACGAGGAAGCTGAGCAGCTGAAATACCTCATACTCAGCGGGGATGTTATCGACGGTATCGGTGTATACCCCGGACAGGAAGAGGATCTGGAGCTCATTAACCCGCTGGAGCAGTACGAAAAGCTTGGAGATTACCTCAGTGAAATCCCGGAAGACATACAGATATTCGTAATGCCAGGCAACCACGATGTCGTAAGGCTTGCAGAGCCTCAGCCCAATTTTTCAGGCAAGGTGGAAGACATCTTCCCTGAGAATGCAGTTATGCTGCCGAACCCCTACACACTGAACCTGGAGGGTAAGAATGTGCTGCTTTACCACGGAATGTCACTGAATGATATGGTTGAACTTGTTCCCGGTGCAAATTACACATCCATAGGTAAGGCGATAGAGGAAGTGCTGAGAAGGAGGCATCTCGCTCCAAAATATGGCGGCAAAACTCCATTGATTCCATCTCCAAACGATTACCATGTTATTGAGCAGGTTCCAGACATTTTTATAACAGGGCACATCCACTCACATTACCTGGGGAATTATCGCGGTGTGAGGTATGTGAATTCATCCACCTGGCAGTCCCAGACAGATTACCAGAAGATGATGAATTTCGCTCCAAACCCATCGATACTGACGCTGTTTGACCTTCATTCCAAGACTTCAATCCTGAAAAACTTCGAGCCGAAATAACCGGTGATGGAGTCTAAAAGGTTTTTTTGATTATTTCTTCAATCTCTTTTCTGAAGGTGTTCATCAAGTCAGAAACGGCCTCATTCTTGATGCTTGATGGTGCGGTGATCAGGCCGATCTCGGCCGTTACCTTTGCCATTCTTGCCATTGCATCGTATTCCTTGAACTTGCTTTCCAGGAATTTTTCAAGGACACTCATTATCTCGTTTTTGAGCGACTCATTCTGGTTGATTTTCCTCTTGATCAGTTCCTTCACTATGTCCTTGATAATCTCGTGGATAGCCTCGAAATAGAGGTCTTCTGAGGGCATTGCCTTCAGAAAATTCTTGAGATACCTGTCTACCTCTTCTGCCACATTCGATCAGTTTGCAGACGTAAATAAATATTGGCTCAACATTTTCCACACGAACTCTCGAAGTAATGGATGCAAGTCTGTAGGAAACCCGAGCCTGTAACATTCAAATAAAAGCAACAGATATGGGAAAACTCACAATCTTTCATTGCACTGTATGTGAAATGACAGATTACGCATGATTTGAGGTGTAACGTTGAAGAGAAGTTCAAGAGACTGGAAGAAGCGCGGAAATATGCGCTGGAAGTGGAGAAAGAAGAGAATCAGGAGACTGAAGAGACAGAGAAAGGCAAACAAAACCTAAGCCTTTCTTTTCATCAGCCAGATCTAACTGATTTTTTTGACCTGGCAATACACTCAACTAGATTTGGGTGTAATTTATCACATTGTTTTGCGCACTATTCAACTATAAAAATTTGTAATTGCATTCAGCTTAACGTTTTACTGCATTGAAGGAATTCTCATTCTCTCATTTACAGAGCAAGCAGAAAAACACTTGATTTAACTTGACCTAAATTATTGGATGCCACCCTCTCACCCATGGAAATCAACAGGTTCGAAGAGGACAATTTCATGGAAATATGAACCTTCAGAAATGGTACTGGAATATCTCCATGATAT
>JBJKSX010000015.1:0-5038 GCA_046703545.1 Thermoplasmataceae archaeon
TTCCACTTACTCCTGAAGTTGTTGAGAATTCTGACAGCGGAATTCCATCTTCAACAACAAATGAGGCTATAACAGAAGCTTTTGAAGAGATCACAAACAATATGATAGAAGCTATTGAAAAGAAGAAATAACCCTATTTCTTCCAATTAAATTTTTCTTTTAATACCACATTGTCGCGCCTGGCAACATGTGCCAGAGAGATAAATATAATCAATAAGAATTATAACAAATCCAGCACTTCAATGGTTTGCAGGAAAGAGGAATCATGAGCAGGTACTCCAATCCAAAAGTCCTATTTGCCACCTCACTTGGCGCTTTCATAACTCCTTTCACCAGCAGTGTCATCTCATTTTCCGTCCCTGACATTGGCCATTACCTTGGGGCATCATTCACCCTGATGGTCTGGGTGCCAATGGCTTACCTCATTGCACTGCCTTCACTGATGATTCTTTTCGGGAAACTATCGGACATATTCGGGAGGCCCAGGTTCTACATGCTTGGCTTCATGGTATTCGGGATCGGCGGGTTTCTTTCAATAATCTCGTCCAGCATCTATTTTCTGATTTTCTCCACGCTGGTAATGGGCATAGGCGGGTCTCTTCTCTCCGTGAACGGGACAGCCATAGTGAGCTCTGTTTATCCAGCCCAGTCAAGGGGAGGTGCATTGGGGATCAATGCAATGTCGGTCTACCTTGGCCTAACAACCGGGCCTATACTTGCAGGAGTCATGATCGAATTTCTGGGCTGGCAGTCACTGTTCTACATAGTGACCGCATTCTCATTCCTGGCGCTGCTCCCCGTATATGCATTCCTCAGGAAGGTGGATGTTCCCACCGCAAGCAGGAAGATAGACTTCCCGGGCTTTGCCCTCTTTCTGTCATCCATTCTCCTTATTGTGCTGTATCTGAGTTTCAGTGAAATGTACGGATTTGTGGAGACCATTTATCTCCTGGCAATTGGACTCACCATACTCACCGTTTTCATCGTGTTTGAACGCAGGCAGTCTGACCCGATCCTTGACTTAAAGCTGTTCACAGAGAACAGGACATTCTCCGCAGCGAATTTTACAGCACTTCTGAATTATGTCAGCACATTCGCCATAGTCTTCGTCTTTTCCATCTATTTCAATGTCATTGCAGGGCTTTCCCCGTCGGAATCCGGCCTGATACTGACAGTTGAGCCCATTCTCATGGTTATATTCTCGCCATTAAGCGGAAGACTCTCCGACCGGCTTGGATCAAGGGGGCCTGCTTCACTTGGAATGCTGCTGATCGCCCTGGCTTTCTTTTACATATTTGCTGAAGTGGGAAGCATTTCGCCGGAACACATGGTCTGGCCGCTTGCCGTAATAGGCATCGGCTTTGGGCTTTTTTCCGCCCCAAATACAAATTCTGTCATGGGCTCCGTTGACAGGAAATTCTCGGGAACTGCATCTGGCACCCTTGGAACAATGAGATTTGTGGGGCAGCTTATGAGCCTTGCATTAATGAGCACCATTCTTGCAAGCTCAATGCCAAGAACCATGCTGCTCGAGCTGTTTTCAGGAATAAGCTCCAATCTTTCACTTGTTGACATAAATGGATTCATGACAGGATTGAGGACTGTGATGCTCATATCGGGAATACTCAGCCTTGCAGGTGTCTTCACCTCACTTGTTAGAAACAGGTAAACCATATTTGTTAGGGTATCAACAGATTAATCCCCAATCAATTATGAAAGTGAACAGACATGATAACTGCATTCCTGGGGAAAGGGGGAGTCGGCAAGACAAGCATTGCTTCGGCGTTCGCAATAAAATGCGCCAGCCAGGGAAAGACGCTTCTTGTGTCCACAGATTTCATGCCTTCCCTGAAGCACATCTTCCGGGAAGAAGTGGAAAACCTCGATGTAATGGAACTATCTGAGAAGGAAGTGGCCACACGCTGGAAAGAGAGATACGGTGATCAGGTTACCACTGTCCTAAAGGAGTTCTTTGACGTGGACGACTGGATCCTTGATCACATAGCATCAAGCCCCGGTGTTGCCGAGGAATTCATGATCTCAAATATCTTTGACCTGCATGATTCGGGGAAGTACAGGAATATAGTCTGGGACACCGCAGCCTCCTCATCAACGATGCACCTGCTTTATCTTGAAAGGGAATTTTACGAGCACCTGGACAGGGACATAAGGATATACCTTAGGCTGAAGCACCGCTTCAGGCTTTCAGGAGCTTATGAAGTGCTGGAGGAATGGAAAGCTCTTGCAAACAGTGTATGGCGCGGATTGTTGAAAACCAACATGTACCTGGTCACCACGGAGGATGAACTGAGCCTTATCCAGGCTGACGAGATCGAAAAGGACCTTGGCGAAATGGGCATGACTTTCAGGGGCAGAATATACAACAGGTGTGGAGAACCCATTTTGGAGAGGAAAGATGGTGCAGCCAGCATTCCGGAACTGGAGGGCAGTGCGGTCGAGATTGCCAAATCGATTGTCCCATATATCGGTCCCATATGCGAAAAAGGGCAGTGACTGGTTAACTGTCAGGTAATGACTGTTACAGAATTTTCAATTTCTACACGTCCTGTTTAATATCCGGATCATATCTGCAAAGGGGTTGCAAATGGAGAGTGGAACTGCAGATCATCCGGTTGGAAAGGAAAGGCTTCCAGTAGGGTTCCGCCTTTTTGCATCATCAAAATTCTTCTCCAGCCTGGCAGGCAGCGTGTTCTCGATCCTCCTGCCATGGCTGGTGCTTACCACCACCGGCTCTCCCATAGTAACAGGGATTGCTGACGGGCTCATATCAATAGCCCTCCTCCTGAGCTTCATATCCGGTACCCTTGTTGACCGGAGCAGAATAAAGAAAGGGCTGTTTGCATTCTCCATGGCCGGACTTGCTGTATCCTACCTTATAATGGGTACAGCACTTGGCGAGTCCCTTTATTATGAGAAAATTGGCCTCATTTTTATTGCGGCCTTCATGATTGGGATCTTTGACGATGTCCAGGACACTGTGTCGGCATTCTTCGACCGTGTTCTGCTTAAGGACCATCAGGTCAATCCCGGCATGTCACTGAGAAGGGGCATACTGGCAATTTCATCTCTTCTGGGTTACGCAGCCTCCGGATTTTTTATTTCCAATGGGTTCTACTTTACAATTTTCTCCATTGCTGTACTTACCCTGGTTCCTGCATTCATGATCATTCCAGTAAAGTACGATTATGCCCCGGGGGAACAAAATGAGCCTTTCATTGCATCTTTGAGAAAGGGAATAAGGGAGTTTCTTGAAAATAAAGTCCTGAAACAGCTCTTTATGCTTGCCTCGGTTACCAACTTCTTCTGGGGGATGCTTACAGTAAGCTTTGTGGTTCTTGTGAAACAGTACCTGGCACTGTCAATTTTCCACTTCTCTGCCCTGATGGTTTCCCTAGAGGTTGGTGTTCTGTTGGGCAATGTGGTGAGCAGCAGGTTGAAGAACATGAAAGGCACTTTCTTTATGGGAACAATGTTCGCTTGGGGCATGATCTTCCTGGGAATGTTCTATATGACATACATAGGAATGTTTTATCCCCTGGCAGTTTTTGTGCTTGCTGCCGGGATGGTTTCCGGAATGACCGTGGTTTTTGTGGAAGGAACAATAATAAAAAACACCCCCAGGGAAATGATGGCGAGAATCTTCGGGTCAATGAAGACCCTGTTCAGTGGCCTGAGTTTCCTTTCAGGAACTGTTGCAGGAGTGATCCTAACACTGATCAGAGTTCCATTCATATTCATAGTTGTTGCAGTACCGTTCATTGTAATGGGTATCATTGGCCAAATCAGATTCCAAACCTTGAAGAGTATCAGTTTGTAATTGCGTGTGCTGCGGATTATTCTTTCCAATTCAAAGATGAAAAAGTGCTGAAAGCGCTACCGCTATTGAAAAATAAAAAAAATTAGTAAAACGCACAGTGGGGTGTGTTTTGCCAAATTCGTTTACCGTAGCATGGATTGTGCATTCGGTCTGTTAGTAATTGTGGACTGAATACCTCGCCGAAGCTCGGTACTTATATCCCAGTTCTATCAATCTCATATTTTTGAATGGTGGAAAGACCCCTAATTGTTATTTACAAACTCACGGATTCTGCGTATAAACGTTTCAATATCATCCAGGTCTCTTGCGAGGCTCTCATATACTAGCCCATTGTCTATCTTTCCATACCTGTGTACCAGTACATTTCTGAGTCCTTTCATTTCATGTATTTTTCTGACCAAGTTCTCATCGAGTATGCCAGCTCGACCCATATTGTCAATTATATCATCCTCGGAATACGGCTTTTCAAGTTTAAGATCGGACGAGACTACGGCGCATATGTCTATGATGTTCTGAATAATGAATTCAACCCTTTTCATTATCCCGTCCTTCAACAGTCCCATGCTGCTGAATTCCTCAGCGCCTTGAGGCATATTCTCCTGTACCAGAGACAGCGAATATTCCATTTCCTTGATTTTGTCATAAATGATTAGCTTTCTCTCTATGCCCATTAATAATCACTGGCTCCCAGATACAGTTTATAACTGGGCTCAAAAAGGTTGTAGTCTTTGATCGTGCTGTAAACAATATCATTCAATTGGCTCATATCCCTACAGAAGAGTAACTTGCCCTTCAGAATCTCCATCCTTACATACACCGGGAGATCCTGAAACATTTGCACGTCAAATCTATCCCCAAGGGAAGCCTGGATGTTCATTCTGGCTCGAAACCTTTCATCTTTGCCTGCTTCCATATACACACACAAGTCTATGTCTGAATCCTCCCTCTGTTCGCCAGTAGAATAAGAACCATAGAGGATAACCCATTCAAGCTTGTTTTCAGCGAGCTCTCGAATCTTTGATACCGCATTCTGGATCAAGATACTGTGGGCTTCAGGCAAGTTTGGCTCCATATGAGTATGATCCATACTGTTATCAAAAAGTTTTGTCAATTAAAAATGAAAACTTAAGAAAATACCATTCAATGTAAAAATGGCATATCTGCCCAGGTAGAATAAGAAAAAAATTAGAAAAACGCACA
>JBJKSX010000016.1:0-11970 GCA_046703545.1 Thermoplasmataceae archaeon
ACACAGAATTCTGGAACATCCTTGAGTTGCTAAATCCAGGTAACATAACGGGCAACTTCACGGTAACCATAAAGCAGTATGCAAAGATGGGCAGCACAACCTACATCAATGACACTTACACCCAGAACGTTTCAGTATACATGAGCCATACCTGGCAAACCACTTCCAATCCTGGAATCAGGCTTTACAACAACACATCTGCAGGGCCATATCAGCTCTACCCGTCAAACGAAGTGTCATACTTCATCGGGGTTATTTACACAGTGCCAACATATCCGCCGCATACTAGCAACTACAACTCGTTCGGGGAATACATCGACTTCTACTTCGACATATCCTGGTGACCATTGGACTGCAGTGAACCATCGACAGTCCAAAATTTATCTCTTTTCAGCATTCTCCCAATCAGACTTCAGGAATCCAAAATACAACTGGTTCCAGAACCTGCCATTAAAATGGATCCTTTCCCTGAGGTTCCCTTCAAGCTTGAACCCAAGCTTCTCCAGTATTCTAACGGAGCCGCTGTTTTCTTCTATTGGGCACGCTTCAATCCTGTTGATGTCCATACCTCCCATTGCCCAGTCTATTACGGCCTTGAGCGCTTCAAACATAATCCCGTGCCTCCAGTAATCCCGGTTCAGTTCATAGCCCAGTTCTCCCATCAATGAATCCGCATTGAGGTTCCAGAGCGTAACCAATCCGATCGGTACCTCTTCACCCTTCTGAAAAATGCTCCACATGATGTCTTTCTCTTCTCTGTAGGTTTCCAATGCCAGATTGATCCACCTGGCTGTTTCCTCCACACTTTTGTGAGGGTTCTGCCCATACCTGGCTGTGCTTTCCGCATCAGATTTTATTTTGAAAATGGCAGGGGCATCAGATTCACTCATCTGTTTCAGGATAAGCCTGTCCGTGGTCAAGGCAGGAAAATTCTCAAAAGGTGTTTTCCAGGGCATAATATATGGACAACAATAGGAAGAAGCATATATCAAGGCTTCCACGGGCTGGTGATTCTGGAGGGTGAACCAGGCTGCAAAAACCTAAAAGGGTCATGCCTGTTACAACTCTCAACATGGGAAGTTACAACAGAGTTGGGAACCACAGCGAAAGAGGAAGATACGATCGGGATACCCTTTACAGTATATTGGATGAGAGCTTGATCTGCCATGTCGCGTTTGTTGATGCTGGCCGTGTATTCAACATACCCATGCTGTTCGCCAGGCAAGGGGATTCAGTCTACATTCACTCTTCCATCAAGGGCAGGATTTATGGGGCACTTTCAGAAGGTGCAGAGATATGCTTGACCGCTACAATACTGGACGGCATAGTTGTGGCAAAAAGTGCGTTCCATTCTTCAATGAATTACAGGTCTGCGATGATATTTGGCAAGGCGATTGCTGTTGAAGGGAATGACGAGAAAGTGTCTGTGGCCAAAACAATCACCGAGAAGATGATCAATGGGAGATGGAAGGACTGCAGGCTTCCAAAAGAAAGTGAACTGAAGGCCACAGGTTTTCTGAAGCTGGACCTGAAAGACTTTTCCTGCAAGGTTCGGGAGGGAGATCCGGTTGATGATCCTTCGGACGTGGACCTGCCATTCTGGTCAGGCGTTGTTCCAATATCACTGCAGCGTGAAATTCCCAGGCCTGCGGACAGAACCTCAGGCAAATTGGGTATCCCCGAATACCTGAAAGGGGGAAATTGAGCACATTTCCCTAATATCCAATCTGTAAAATTGCAATCGCTTCCAATGGATGAAGAGATGCGAAAAATGTAATACAGCCCGAAGATGGTTCTCTAAAACTTGATTGAACCGATTCTGAAGCAAAATGAATTAGGTCTGTGAAAATTATTTTGTTCAGAATCCCTTATAATTGGTATTTTCTAATAATAAGTAGCTTTTAATACACAACAAAATTATTAAAGACCAGAATATTATTGAATTATGCTTGTCAGGGACATTGACAAAAAACTTGACATGCGCATTGTTCTTAGGCTTAGAGAAGACACAGATCTCTTCAATTCCACGCGTGGAATGACAAAAAAACTTCCCGTTTATATCTACGGATTTGACGGAGAAACCTGGATGGCAACATATTTCCCCAAGGCAGATAGCAGTTCCAAAATGGACCTCATCTTCAAGAAGTTTGACGCCACTGAATTGGAAAACTCGTTTGTGGTGGATTCGAGGATTAACAACGTCAAGGACTTGAAGGTGATAAACAAGCTGATGGATGTGCCGTCTTTCGTCATAAACAGATCTGATATGGGCAATGGATTTCTCTACGTTTATGCCAGATTCCACAACTCACAACTCAGGAACGTTTCGAGTCTTCTTGCGGAATACACTGCTGATTCCCTGAATTCAAGAATAGATTGGCTCGGCCCAAGCAATGGGATACTCGCAATCACCGACTTGATCAACAAAGAATACCCCATATCTCTTGTTTCATACAGGGTACCAATTGGTGCTGATGACAGGGTGCTCAAGGAGGTAGTGTGCGAACAGGGCATCCTGGGAGAAGCACGAAACAATCTTTACAAAGACAACAAGATCAGTGCAGTTCTCTATTCGGAGCAGGATATTTCTGGCAAATATGATGGGGTAGATACAATTTCATCCAGGGACGGCATCTATCAGATTGAAATAGAAAATAGGTTTCACAATCAGGTTAGGCTGGAAGCCAACAAAAGGCACATAATGAGGATAAGGTACTTCATAAAGCCAAGAGGAAATGAACTGGAACTCAACGTCATGATGCCTGAGGCCAGTGTCTACGAGTACTACTCAATACTGTACCAACTGGCTCTGAAAAATGACTATAACATAGTTGTGAGCTCTATTCTGCCGTATGAGGATCATTTTTGGGAAGGCCTGTGACTATGCCCAGTATCCTTCCCCAATGAGTTCTGTACTGTTTTCCCGACCAGAGGAATCAGTCACAGGCTCTTGATCACAGTCTCAAATATGCCCAGGCCTTTTTCATTGAGTGATTCCGGAATATTCAGCGCTCCCATGTACCGGAACACATTGGAATAGTGGCCGCAGGTATGCATCATCAATCCATTCTTCAGGAATGAATGCTTGACTCCTGTGACTTTTCCTGAGGCCATGGGCTTTCCCTGATCTTCAAGTTCAATTCCGATCATGAAGCCTTTTCCGCGGACGTCTCGAATATGGTCGGATTCGATCCCGGCAAAAGATTTCTTCAATTCATCTCCCAGACTCTTCACTCTGCCCAGGACCTTCGGAAGCTCCTTAAGCAGCTCTGCTCCAGCAGCCATAGCAAGTGGATTTGCCCTGAATGTTCCCATGTGGAATGGCGTGGGAAGTTTTTCATCATATTCGCCCCTGTAGTAAACAGCCGAAATAGGTATTCCTCCACCCACTGACTTGCTCAGGCAAACCACATCCGGCTTTATGTTCTCCCATTCAAATGCCCAGTTCTTCCCAGTTCTCCCAACTCCAGTCTGGACTTCGTCCACGATCATGGTCAGGTCGTTTTCATCACAGAATTGCCTGATGTGCTTCAGGAATCCTTCAGGGGGCACAATATATCCCCCTTCACCCTGTATGGGCTCAACAATCACGGAATCTGGCCTGTCATATCCTGCTTCTGGATCCTTCATAATTCTCTCAAGCTGGTCGAAAATGACATTCTCGTTGAGGTCCTGCCAGACTGTATAGGGATAGGGGACCCTTAGGGTCTCAAACCCATTTCCATAGAAGCTCTTCTTGTACTTGTTTCCAGATGTTGCCGCTATTATGCCGCCTGAAACCCCATGGTACGCTCCTTCAAAGGCGATGGTGGATGCCCTTCTGTTCCTTATGGAATGCGCAAGGCTGATTGCTGTCTCACATGCGTCAGAGCCGCTGATGCCAAAGACGGTTCTGTAATCCTGCATGTCATTCGGGAAGGAATTCTTCAGTTCCCTGAGGAAATTGAGCCTGGCTTCGGTTGGTATCTCCAGCGCGTGCCATGTGAGGTCCATTTGTTTCTTTACGGCCTCCCTGACTATGTTGGAGTACCCCATGTTCAATACAGATATCCCTGAAACCCAGTCAATGAAAACATTTCCGTCTGCATCTTCAATGAGCGAATCCCTTGCCCTCCTAATTGCAAAAGGAAAAGACCCGGGGTATGTGACCGTGGAGGTTTCATATTTCTTCTGCTCCTCGAGCATTTTCTTGCTCAATGGCCCAGGAATTTCAGTCTTTACTGAGGGGGAACTGGCTGGTTCAAGCGTGGGTAGCTCTTCATGAAATGACATCAAAAGAGTTCATGTGTGAAATTATAAAAAATATTATGTCAATTGCCACGGAACCATAAAACATAGTAAATTTTTTCGTCAATATTCGCAAAATCTGTAATAAATTTCCATTCTTGGCAGCCCTTTAAGTACTATTTACGAAATGAGGTTAAGATGGATATATTTGACAAACGGATACTGAAATCACTGACAAAAAACTCCAAGAAAGCCCTCAAGGACATAGGGAAAGAGGCAGGTCTGTTTTCCGCTTCCTCTGTGAGCAAGAGAATAACTGGTATGGAGAAAGAGGGGATCATACGGGGATACAGCTGCAATATCGATTACGAGCGCCTAGGTTATGATTTCCTCACAATCACATTTGTTAAGGCCAGTTACAAATACAATTACAACAAGGAAATTGGGAGGAGCCTCAGTAAGATAAAAGGTGTTGTGGGGGTCTATTTTCTGCTCGGCGAGATTGATTTTGTCCTTCTTACACTTTCAAAGAACAAGGATGACTACTCCAGGATACTGGACCAGGTTTCCTCAATCGAGGGGATTGAGCGTTCCGATTCGAGAACGGTTCTTGAGGTATACAAGGATTACGACATGTCGGATCTTGATTTTTGAGATGCCAAATATTGGCATCACTTGAAGCTGTCATGGCATCTTCCGTTCTGATAATTGCTATTATTTGTATTTGAATGTTACCAAATTAAAATTTTGGGAAATATTTTTTTCAATATTGCCTTTTTGTTTTACTTCTTTTTCTCGAAAGCCCTGATTCGATTGCATGACGAAAACAAGCATATAGTTCCATCAGAATGATAGTCGCAATGGCAGATGACAACATTTTGCGGAAAAATGTTGCCGGGTTGTGGGCTGGGGTCTTCCAGTCGCTCGCTTATGTAGCCCCGGCAGCAGTGGCTGCTTCTTTCTTTGTTGTTGAGGCTGGCGTGGTTGGTGCGGCTGTCCCCCTCACGTTCATCCTCTCTACACTGGGAGTTGCATCCGCAATGTACATGAACTATGAGTTCTCCAAGAGAATCTCCCACGCAGGAGGATATTACTCCTACGTGTCCGCCGGCTTCGGCGGCAGGGCTGGGGCATTCGCTGGATGGCTCTACTATATTAACGTGCTCGGTGCGCTGGTAGGATTTTCAGTGCTGTTCTTTGCGTATGTAGTGTGGCCTCTTGTTCCTGGATTGGCAGGAATGGCTTTTGGGTGGATACCTCTGGCATTCATACCCATCATACTGATATTCACTCTACTCTATCTTGGCCTGAAGCCGTCTCTGTATTACACCATGATTGGCGCGGTAATTGAGATTGGTTTCATCCTTGTGATATCACTGCTCATTATATTCAGTCCTCAAACGCACAACACATTCGCACCTTTCACAACGATGGGATACTCTGCGAGCAAGATTGCACTGGCAACCGTCTTTGCAATTCTTGGATTTGTGGGGCTGGGTTCGGTGATCACAATTTCCGAAGAACTGCACAACCCGAAGAAACTGGTTCCAAAGGCAATAATGCTTGCGCTGATAATAGGCGCAGTTGTTTACATACTGAGTTCATACGCTTTGGTTGTGGGCTGGGGTGTTAACAACATGTTTGGGTCGAATGGATTTGCAAACGCCACAAACCCTGGATTCACAGTGGTAAAGAACTACTTTGGCCCCATAGTCATGGCAGTATTCATCCTGATTACCCTTAACAGTTTCATATCAAATGGAATTGCTGAAGGAAATGCATTCAGCAGGCTTGGTTATGCCCTTTCAAGGGACCGTGTTGTGTTCCCCAAGTCCATGTCAGAAGTGCACGCAGGTTCGGGAGCCCCAAGAAAAGTGATTGTCTTTGAGGCAATCATCGTGACCGTGATCACTATTGCAGCCGGACTTGCCTGGGGACCGGGTGAAGGAGCCACCATCGTTACCGCACTTAATGGCGCGTGCCTTTACGTGGTTCATATAGTGGCAAACTTCTCTCTTCCAGTATATGGTAAGAGGACACTCAAGTACACCGCAAAGAAGTGGGCTCCATTCCTGCTTCTCCCACTTCCCGCAACTGCAGTCTACGCGTTCGCCCTGTATGGTGTATTCACGGTCCCAAGCCTTGCACTGTATGGCCTGATAATAATGGTAGCCCTTGGCATCATTATTGGTGTGGCAGTAGGCTACAAGAGATCCCGCGAGGACGTGAACACCATTGGAATGCAGGCAGAGCACATGGCCTCCGAGGAATCCTAGAAAGACCGCATTGGGAAATAACAAGAAAGGGGATCAGCCAGGAAAAACAAGCCTGGTTTGTCCCCAAACATCTTTTTTTTGCATTCAATTATTTGGCATCCGTTTTTTTGATCTTGTATTATTGTGGCTGCAATACGGTTGATAAGGTCACAGTGGTTCAATGGGCTTGAACCCAAAATCAAGGGGATCATTCTGGTCAACCACGTAGTTGGAGAATGCAGTTATGAAGCATCCCTTGTCAAGGGTAGTAATCACTGGTACGATTGCCATGTGGGGGCCCACCTCAACTTCTTTTCCCGCCGCACAGCCAAACTCAGTTCCTATTGCACTGATGAACTTTGCCTCTTCACCCAGGGCCACTTCTTTCTTTTCATAATACAGGTAGGCCAGATGTGCTGAGCTTCCCGTGCCGGAAGGGGACCTGTCAACAGAGACCCTGTCTTTGGTGCCAAACATCAGTGGCCCCAGAACTCTCTTGCCACGCCTGTTCTCATAGGAATGAAACCTCACTCCATACAGGCCATTGATGTCAGAAAAAAGTGGATGCCTTATGTTCTCACTGTCAACCTTTCCAATTATTTCCTTTGCAATGTCAACAAGATCCTTCAGGTTATCTTGGCTGTATTCTATTCCAAGCTCATCCATGTCAACCATTGCATAAAAATTGCCCCCAAACACAATTGGGATCCTTATTTCTCCATATTTCTCAAGTTTCACGTACAAGTCTGCAAGTTTGAAAGAAGGGACATTTTCCAGTGAAACGTGATCCACTTCTCCATTGCCGTTCATGAAGACCGTTGCTGTGACCAGTCCCGCAGGAGTGTCAATCCTCACGTCGACTGATTCTTTCCCTTCTGTGTCGATCAGCTTACGCTGGACAGCAAGGCTGCTAAGGAATATAGTTGCGTGGCCACACATGTCATGCCATCCTGATGGGTCCAGGTACACGGCCCCGAAATGAGCCCCTTCAGTCACGGGGTCCGTCACCACTACCCCATATGAATTGCTGCCGGACCTGGGTTCATAAGTTAGGAGCTTCCTTATGTGGTCCAATTTCGTGGAACAGTAATCCCTTTTCTGCACCATATCATTTCCTGGCACGTGGGGCATAAACACAACTTTCACAGGCATTCCTGCATTATGGCCCTCAATGCATTCCAAATAATCGCTGAAAGAGATATCCATGGAACTTGATCGGGAGATGTGTGTTATAGTTTTAGACACATTTTGCCAACTGCATGGAAGTATATCCTCCATCAATTTGCAGAAAGAATCTATTCCAGAACGTTTTTTGGAAAGAAGGAAGTCTTGCAACACGTATTGGAAATGAAAAGAAGACCCGTGTCTCGCCCACAGTGAAGACTAAGCCTCAGTGGTTGGACAGGAATTCCCTGATTCTACCTTCCAGATCCGCATTCACTTCCTCTATGGGCCTGTTCCCGTCAATTGGGGTAAGCCTGTAGGTCTTTTCCATTTTCTTGAATTCCTGGGCTATCTTCCTCTGATATATTATGAAGGATTCATAGAGGTCCTTTCCCATGGACATGTCTGCGCCCGTTTCGTAGTAGTCGAGGCCTGAGTATTTCTGGAAGATTCTATGGAATAGGGCTTCAGGTTCCACATCCAGATAGAATACAAGATCCGGGACTATGGCAAACCCAAATAAGTCCCTGGACCACTTCCTGTTGATGCCCCGTACGACGTTTCTCGCAATGAGCGTGTAAATATAACGGTCCGCCAGAACTATGTGGCCGGCTTCAAGGGAAGGGATGATGAGATGTTCAAGCCTGTCCGCAAAGTCAGCAGCGTAGAAAAGCTCAAGTGTCTTGTGCCCCAGCGTCAGGTTCTTCTTTGCAGATTTTATCCCGTCTCCTATGAAATTCGAGCGCTTCAGGCCGGTTGTGACAACAGAATGCCCCTCGGATTCCAGTTTGTTCTTGATGAGTTCCACCTGGGTGCTTCTCCCGGAGCCATCGGGCCCCTCGATCACAATTAGCCTGCCTCTGGAGATTGCATTTCCCAGATAGGGTATGCCATCCCCATAGAATTTCAGCGATTCACTGTGATTTCCCCGGGTGATCATGATCTCAACTCCTTTGCGGCTGCAGAGGCCACATCTTCAGGAAGAAGCCCAAGGACCTTCTGCCTCATCTGCTTCTGCTGGACTTCTATGCTCAATGACCCATTCATCATCTGAAAGTTCTCTTTCCTGGCCATGCTCTTGTATTCCTTGATAATTCGGGCCTGGAAAATCTTGTAGCTTTCGTAAATGTCATTGCTCAGGTTCAGGTCCATTCCTGCTTCATGGTACTTTATCTTGGACCTGCCGGTCAGTATTCTCCCTACCGACACATCCAGAGGGACGTCAAAGTAAAAGGTCACATCCGGCTTCATGGCGAAACTGTACATCTTCCGTACCCAGCTTGGGTTGCATCCCCTCACGGAATCCCTGGCATATGCAGTGAATATGTACCTGTCAGCAAGCACGAAGTAGCCTGCCTTCAGGAGAGGATATATGTTTCTTTCATACCTGTCCGCAAAATCCGTCGCGTGCAGCAGGCTGAATGTTGTGGGCGTCAGCAGATTTTTTTTCTTCCCCTTGGAGGTGATCTTCTTAACCAGCTCCGAAGAGTTCCAGTCGGTGTTGAATACACGAAGCCCAAGGTGCCTCAGCCAAACTCCCAGAAGGCGCAGTTGAGTAGATTTGCCTGATCCGTCGATTCCCTCCACCACAATCAGCTTTCCAGGCAGGCCTTGCCTTTTGCTTTCCTCCGTGGTTCCTGCCTCCAGATTATCTGCACCGGCATTTGAATCAGTCTCAGCATATTCATTTTCAGTCATAGGTTCTCTCCCTTCTATAGTTACAAATGAAAATTGTCTCATCACATTTCACGAAAACTCGGCCTCCACTTTCATGCCCGATGAGTTTTCAAGCTCCCCCAAAATTCTCTTGAACATAAGCTCCGGGAAACTCTTCCTGGCTCCCGCCTTGACAGCGACTCTCAAAGCGCCGTCTGTTTTCACAATTCTGGCCTTCGAACCACTTGTGCGGAGAATTTCCGCAAGCCGTATTATGTATCCCATCTTGTTTATGGATTTCCTGTCAACCTCTTCAATAAGCATGGAGTATCTTTCCTGGAGCCACTTTGACATCCTTGGCGCCTTTGCCCTTACCATGGCTATGCCCTCAACTATCTGGTCGGTGTGGCTGAGTTTGCTGTCCTGGCTGATCACAGAGTAAAACAGGGTCTCCGGCCTCGTTGCCAGATATAGATTCATGTAGTTTCCAATGGCTTCATCCAGTATATCTTTCTCCCATGGGGTTATGAATCCGGCAGCCTCCATTGATGCAACAACCTCATCTCCCGGGCCGGTCATGTCCACCATTCCAAGTGCCGCCTCCGCGTCTTTGATTTGGTACTCTCCGGCAGTGAATGTCCTGGGGTCCCTGAGATACTCGGTGAGGATGCCATCCCTGAGGCCGTGGGAACTGACAACTATATTCTCGAATCCCAATTTTTGCATCAGCATGCTTATGACAATTGATCCGGCCGTTACGCTCTGTGCTCTTCCCTTTCCGAATGCATTCATCTTGGCGATCCTCTCCACCTTTGTGTCAAGAAGCAACCTGTGTATTTCATCAAGAGATTTCCTGCTCATCTCGTAATTGTGCATTTTGTAGAGCGGATAATTCCTGTTCCACTGGTCAAATCTTGCCAGTGCCCTCAGGGTTCCACCAACACCCAACAGAATGGGATTGCCATTTATTCCCAGGCCTTTCCTGTCAGGCAAAAGGGATGATAATTTTCCCACCATCTTCTGGTAATCTTTTGGGCTTGTATCCCTGCCCTTTATCCTGTATTGATCAGACATCTTCAGGGCACCTAAAGGAAGGGAAAGCACCTTCCTGATTTTGTGGCCTTCAGAATAAACTATTTCAAGGGAGCCTCCCCCAAGGTCGAAGAAAACCATGTCCGGATGGCTGGTCCCCCTGGCGCCTCCAACATATGAAAATAGGGCTTCCTCATCCTGTGTCAGGACCCGGAAGTCCACACCAGTGTTGGATCTCGACTTCTCCAAGAATTCATCCCTGTTTGTTGCATCCCTCACGGCTGCCGTTGCCACTGCGAGGACATTATGGACCTTTTCCATCCTGTTTACCTCGCTGAAAACCTTCAGTTCATTTATGGTTTCATCCATTCTGGACTGGTCCAGGAATCCATTCTTGCTAAGCCCTTCCCCAATTCTGGTTATTTTGCTGATCTGGTTGTACGCACGGTAAGTGCCATCATAACGCACTTCGTAGCTGACCATTTTCAGGGAATTGTGCCCCAGGTCAATGACCGAAATCTTTCTCCAGGTATTGGGGAGTATCACTGTATCCACATTGGGAACTTGTACTTATTTGCCCCTCATGCCAGCTTTTTCATCAATTTTGGAGTTAGAAGCCAATTCAGCCTACCGGAAAGCTTGGGTGAAACAGAATCTAATGATAACTTTGCCATGCCAGCTTTCTTCAGCACTATCCTTGAGGTCTTCTTTCCCGACACCAGTTCACTTATAAGCCCGCTCAAAAAAGGTTCATGGCCAATGAGCATGACCGCAGAGCCAGGGTTCATTTTCTCAAGGCGGCCAATAAGGGATATTCTATCACCATCGGGCCTCAACTCTTCCCAGATTTCAAGCTTCTTGGCTGCACCAAGCTCCTCTGCCACTAGCCTGGCGCCATCAAGGGCGCGTGGAAGTGGACTGCTTGCCACAAGTTCGGGTCTGATCTTCATGGATTTGAGCACCTTGGCCGCCCTCAATATGTCCTTCTTTCCGGTTTCAGTCAGTTCACGCATATCGTCTTCCGCTGGGATTTCCATCCTGGTCCCTGCTTCGCCATGCCTCAATAGGATTAGATTCAAGCCAACACCCTGTAAAAATGCAACTTTGTCCGGGCTTATAAACCTTGTTTTTCATCGTTCCGCGGGCATAAATGGATTGAAAGGCCTACGGGAAGCACAGCAATATCAGCCCCGAGAGACTGTCAAAAATATTGCGCAGCCAATTGGTTCTGAGGTATGTGAAACTTTGAGCTGGATATTTCCCCTTAGGGATGAAAGACCCAAGGACAAACAGAAAGATCAATGGGCCCTGTCAGAACAACCTGTATCAAGTTCGACAAGTGGGGCGCTAAATTAAGCAGGGAGTGACTCTGTTGCCTGAGCCCTTAAATTTGGAGCCCCTAGGCGAAGCCATCTTTGAATGTCCAGTCTCCATACTCGTCTCTGATTTCCTTAGAAAGTTCTATCCATCTGGATTCAGGAACAGTCTCTGGTTTCTCAATGGAGGTCACCTGTCCATCAGTCAGGGAATATCCCCACCTGAACCCTAGGATTGGGGCAATCATTTTCTTTCCATTCTGATCCGCCTGTTTCAATGGTGACAGAAAGGAATAGGCGATCCAGTCCATTGACAATCC
>JBJKSX010000017.1:0-54704 GCA_046703545.1 Thermoplasmataceae archaeon
ACTGCAAGAATGATCATGGAGAAAATGTACGCCGCACTTGCTGGTGTTGGCTGCCAGGCGCTTCTCAGTTGGTAGTAGTATGTCAGATACACCATGTAAAGGCTCACAACAAAGAATGCAGCTGAAACGATTGTCTGCTTCCTTCCCGGCCTTTGCATGATACCCATTCCAGACCCAAATATTTGATTCCATGCTGCGAACAACACAAGCAGATTGTTGGGGTGCAACTGCTGTTCAATTTATTAGCTTGATAATATATAAATATAGTTGTCTTTGCCCCTGAAATCAGCATTGCCTGACAAACTTCCTGGTCCTGGCAATGGCTCTGAAGCCAATTGACTGGTAAAGTTTGGCGGGAGCAGGGCGCCCGGAGTCTCCCCTGGAGTTTACCTCCACTCCTGTTCCACCCATTTTTCTGTACTCTCTCATTGCTGAAATGCACACAGCACGGGAAAGGCCCATTCTTCTGAATTCGGGAGAGGTTCCAACAGGTTCAAAAAGCCCTATTCCGGATTCCCTGTCAGGCCATAACAGGCAATATGATGCAAAGTCCCCTTCGGGGGATTCGATTACCCAATCCAGCCTGGGAGTGTATGGTGGAGTGCGGGTGACATTCCGGTAACTCTCATATGTAACCTTGGAAGGGTTCCAGACCTTCCTGTGCAAATCCACACGCCTTTCAAAATCTCTGTCAATGTCCATGTGCCTGGCGCTGAACCCTTCAGGCAGTTCGGCCTCGGGGAGATTTGCAAGGTCCAGGTACATCCGGGCATAAAATGGTCCCTCCTTTAGTTCCCTGAATCCTTTCCCTGGCAATTCTGAAATGATGTGTTCCTCGGTTTCCATGATTTCAATGGAAAGAGTGTTTCCTGATCTCCCGGATGCAAAAATATCAATGATTTCATCAGTTGCCTCAGGGTTTGCAGGATTAACGCACAACCAGAGATCTTCAGGAGGCTCCAACCACGCAAAAGCAACCAGCTCATTACCGTCTTCAATCATATATGTCTGCCATTCTTCGTCGGACCCTGGATGCTGAAACCTCTGCCAGGCGATATCTCCCGGATGCAGGTGGCTATAAATGTCCATTGTTCTTGCGACTAGATCCTGCATCTTCTCAAGATCTTCCTTCCCATTGTACCTGCGGGCAATGTATCTTGGCATTTCCAGGTCATTCCATCAGGAGCGGGTATTTGAAGGATCGTTAGTTCCCGCAATTGCCCAATGAATTCCAAAATGCCTCAACAGAATGGATTCCAGTTCTTTCCGGCCACTGATCTCCCGCTCTTCCTTTGCCTGGCCCTCTGTAATCTTTAGCATATTTCCAGAAACGGTTATTCTCCCATTGGGTGTGGCCACCGAACAGATAAGGGATTTGGTGAAATGCGAATTCGGAGAAGTCTGCTGGTACCTGTTCATTTCCTCAAAATCATTGAGATTCCTTGGTTCTAAGGAGAAGATGTACTGGGTTTTCCAGATGCTTTCAATCTCTTTCCTATAGTGGAAAATCCCGGGTTCCAGCTCCTGAATGCAATACCTGCCGCCAATGTCGCTGACCGTTTCGCCAGAAAACGGAACCGGGTTTCTCGAAGAGTCGCCAAATCCAACATCAAATACATAGTCTTGCTCCAGTTCAACTTTTATGAGCATGTGGTCAAATTCAGGGCCATATTCGCCCTTGTCATCCAATACTCGGCCACTCAGCATAGTTGCCTTGTAACCCAGTGATTTGAGGAGCCAGAACGATAATCCATTGAGTTCGTAGCAGTACCCTCCTCTCCTCCTTTCTACAACTTTCCTGTAAATTGAGCCCAGATCAAGGCTTATTCTGATCCCCTGCTGAATGTCAATATTCTCGAACGGAACAGAGAGCATGTGGCTTTCCATGATCAGCCATAGTGTTTCATAGTCCGGCTTTGTTTTGGAAGTTACTCCGATTCTGGACAGGTAATCAAGCACATCCAATATCTTCAGCCCCAGATGGTTTCGTCATGGCTTAACTAACAATAGACCCTTCTTGCATATGATCTTTTACGTTTGTTTCAAGTAATTGTGGCAGAAGGCCGAGGGTTATTCCTGCCAGGCTGCCTAACATCCTGAATGCTGGAGAGTTTCTGTCGGAGAGTTTCACCAAAAAGTGTTGTAGTGCAATAAGAAAGCAAACGATAAAATACAAAATTAGGCTGACCTAAATTAATGTATTTTGGACCCCTTTATTCAGCCACGAAGCAGTGTGAATCCCACACATGGAGCTGGTTCGATTGATGCTTGGGTCCTTCTCAGAACTCTTCATACTGACGCTGTTCATCGGGTTCTCTATATTTCTTTCACTTCCAATCATCTTCTCCAGGAATCTTGGCAAGAAATCCATAGTCGGCCTGACAGCAGGGGCTGCAGGAATCCTCATATTTCTCCTTGCTGACATCTTCAGTGATGTGGCTTCTACGATCTACCCGCAGGGATCTTACGTGGCTTCCCCAGCCCTTTCAGGGCTGTTTGCCCTGTGTGCAGGAGGATCGTTCCTGTCTCTCTACCTCCTCGAAAACAGGAGGTCCCCCGAGCAACGTTCCAGCCCCATGAACATTTCGCTGATGGTTGCAGTTGCAATAGGTTTCCAGAACCTCACGGAAGGCCTGGTTTTCGGTTCAACCTGGGCCCTTGGGGTCAGCGGACTTGTTGCAGTCATCTTTGTAGGGTTTGTTCTGCAGAATTTCACCGAAGGTTTTCCAATCATATCGCCATTTCTCGGTGGAACAAGGCCCAAAATGTCAGTTATTTCCTCCCTTTTCCTTATTGGCGCTTTCCCCACCATATTTGGGAGCCTCATAGGATTCTATTACAGCAGCACATACCTGAATGTACTTTTTGACGCTCTTGCAATAGGTTCAATCCTTTACATCCTGATGCCCATGCTGCAGGCCGTATTCTGGAACATGAAGAACAGGGCAACGAGGGACATGGCATACCTTGGCATTGTGGGTGGGTTTCTCATAGGATTTCTGGTAAATAGTATCTGAATTCCTTAACGGGCATGATTTCTTTCGAATGGTGCGTTTGATAACCTCGTGCCTTTTGCCAACTTTTATCAATTCAACTGATGTAATCTTCACATGCCTGATCTGGAAAACGGAACTGATGATTCTGCATTTTATCTGCCACCCTCGGACTTTATGATGACAACGTCCCCATACATTACGGGTTTCAGGGTCAAAAAGACCATTGGAATGACCTTTGGCCTTGTTGTAAGATCCCGTGGATTGGGTCAGAATATTTGGGCGTTCTTCAGGAGTTGGGGTGGCGGCGAGATCAAGGTCTATACAAATCTACTGGCCCAGGTGAGGCACCAGGCCATTGAGAGGCTTGCAGAACATGCAAAGAGCCTCGGCGCCAATGCAGTCATATCAGTTGCTTTTGACACCTCTGAGATAGGCTCAATAATGACGGAGGTGCTTGCTGTTGGCACGGCCGTGTTAGTTGAACCTGATACAAGCCCAGCCCAGCCTGTAACCCTGAGATGAATGTGTAGAGGCATATAAGCGGAGAAGGCTTGAAAAATACGGTTAAGACAGGCATACAAAACCAGGATTCGTTTCTTGGATGGGGGGAGTCACGGGATGCAGTCTGACAATGATGCTTATCTTGTGGGTTATGCTTTTGCCATAGGCCACCAGGGTGTCATATTTGCTGGGGATGGTCATAAAATCACACGGTTCAGGAGAAAGTGGTAAACTCCCCCTTGAATTACAAAATCTGCACACTTATTCTGAGTGTGACGCTACAGCAGAGGCGATCTGTTCCAGCGCTTTTTTCAGGATTGCCCGGGGGCAGGCAATGTTTATTCTCTCAAAACCAGCTCCACCGGAACCGAAGATATATCCTTCATCCAGAGCGACGCCGGCGCCTTTTCTCATCAGTCTCTCCAGTTTCATGGGGTCTGGTTCGATCTCCCTGAAGTCCAGCCACACAAGATAAGTGCCTTCAGGCTCAATCATTTTCACACCAGGAAGATGTTCCCCCAGGAATTTCCTCATAAAGGACAGGTTTTCACTGAGATATGCAAGAAGTGCCTCAAGCCATTCCTCACCTTGGCCATATGAGGCAATAACAGCATCAGTGGCGAATGAGTTTGGCATGAATTCAATGGATGCTTCTGCAGCGGCCACAAAATCTTCCCTGATCCTGGAATTTGGGATCACTATGTTTGAAACCTGAAGGCCTGCAAGGTTGAATGTCTTGGTCACTGAGGTGCAGGTGATTGAGTTCTGGGCAAATTTCTCAGAAATGGAGGCAAAGTTGGTGTGCCTGAATCCAGGATACACAAGGTCGGAATGGATCTCATCGGATACCACGGTCACTCCATTGTCCATGCAGATATCACCCAGCCTCTGCAATTCTTCACGGGTCCACACCCTTCCGATGGGATTGTGCGGTGAGCATAGGATCATGAGCTGGGATTCTGGGCGGCTCGCCTTTTCCTTCAGGTCATCAAAGTCCATTTCATAGTGGCCGTTTGCGTACTTTAATTCATTGTTCAGCACAGTCCTCCCATTGTTCTCGATGGACCTGAAAAAAGGGTAATATACCGGCGGCTGCACTATGACGCCGTCGCCTGCCCTGGTGAGCGCCTGAATGGCAAAATTGATCGATGGCACCACTCCCGGGGCGCAAACTATCCATTCCTTGGCCAAATTCCAGCCGTGCCTTCTCATGAACCATGATTCTACGGAGTCGTAGTATGACGAGGGCACCGTCATGTAACCGTAAATCCCATCCCTGGCCCTGGCTGACATGGCTTCAGTAACTGCGGGCGGGCCCCTGAAGTCCATATCTGCAACCCAGAGGGGCAGGAGATCCCTGGAGCCAAACCGCTCCTCAAGCACGTCCCATTTCAGTGAGCCTGTGTTTCGCCTTTCAATTATTTCATCGAAGTTGTGCCTGGCACTGGACATTAATTCACCAATGATTGCATATGATCAGTGATTTACTTTTAGTTTGCCAAAGATTGTGCTGGGCGTGCCCGTGTCTCATTAACCTGTTTCATCCATTCTGTCAGAATACTTTCAAAATTTATTTATTGCCATACAAAATAAGCCGGCATGGCTAACGGACTTTTGGTCATCATCTCATCGGGAGAGGAAGCGCCTGACAAGGCACTCACCGGAATGATGTATGCAGTGAATGCTAAGAAAAACAAATGGATTGACAACGTAAGCATGATATTCTTCGGCCCCAGCGAGAAATTCATCTCCAAGGCCGATTCAGAAAGCCAGGTGGCTCAGCTGCTGAAGAAGGCCATTGAGCTTGGCATAACCCCTGTGGCGTGCAAGGCCATATCTGACGGAAGTGAACTGACGCCCACTCTGCAGAGCCTGGGGGTCGAGGTGGAATACGTTGGACTCACCATCAGCTCATACATAAAGAAGGACTACCAGGTTCTCACTTTCTGAACCTGGGCCCTTCCAGGAGCTGACTTTTTCCAGTTGTTTTTGAAACCCCACATACTTTAATTTTGTTGGCTTCGCATTACGAGTACCATGCCAGAGCTCGAACATGAATTTGGGTTTGAAATTCGTCCTGTCCCTCCATACGATTTTGGCTTGACTGTCAGAAACCCGGCCGGCTGGCATCTTTTCACCCCATTCGAGATCACTGAGGAAGGCGTAATGTGGTCCGCAACCCACATTTCTTCTCGTCTGCTCGGTCTGAAGCTTTCATCCCGGGGGACCGTGGAAGACCCGGTTGTGGATGTGAGAGTGTACTCAGAAAAAGGCGGAATCCCCCTGGCTGAAAAGGAGATCAGAAGGCTGGTCACAAAGGCCATTGGGGCTGACAGCGGCCTTGGGGAATTTTACAGTGTTGCCAGTAAGGACAGCATACTGAAGCACTCGGTTGAACACCTTTATGGAATGCACGACACTTTTCCGCTTGAAATCTTCCCAGATGCGGTGCTTGCCATACTCCTGCAGATGGCCCCCCTGAAGAGAAGCAACGAGATGATGGCTTCCCTTATATTGAATTATGGAGAACTGGCAGAATTTGACGGAAAGAAAGTGCACACATGGCCAACTCCGGAATCACTTTCATCGGTGGGTGCAGACGAATTGGCAGAGAAATGCAGGGTCGGCTACAGGGCCAAGAATCTGGTGAAAATGGCGATCATGCTGGCAAACACTGATTTCCCTTCCACCGAGGAGCTTGAAGACATGGATCCGGACAAGGCAAAGAAGAAACTGCTGGAACTGCCCGGAATCGGGGACTACTCTGCGGACATAATCAACCCGCATGGCGGATTTCCAATCGATGTGTGGTCCGCGGAGGTTTTTTCCAAGCTCTTCTTCGGAAAGGAGCCAAAAAACAACAGGGATGCTGTGGAGAAAGTGAAGAAGGAGGGGCTGAAGAGATGGGGCAAGTGGTCCTGGATGGCTTTCTTCTATGT
The DNA here is from genome assembly GCA_046703545.1 of Thermoplasmataceae archaeon. Taxonomy (GTDB): domain Archaea; phylum Thermoplasmatota; class Thermoplasmata; order Thermoplasmatales; family Thermoplasmataceae; genus JAJZOM01. The sequence continues at coordinate 6,437 of JBJKSX010000017.1, forward strand.
TGTACAGGACCTTCCAAATTTGTCTGAAAAACTGGGAAAGAAATTGCGCCTGACCTGAAATCGCGAATTGTTCTGGAGTGGGTCTGCTCATCAACGATTGCCAAGGGTTAACTTCAAGGTCCATATTCAGGGGTGACCGAATTGGATTACCTTAGATTGATGAAGTACCCTGGAGCAAAAACAGTTCTCATACCGGACATCATGACACTGTTCAGGAGGAGCCGTCAGAAAAAATTCGTGGATGTCTTCGGCGGTTCTGGCCTTGTGCTGCTGAACATAAGATCTGACATCAGCATATACAATGACCTGGACCCAAATGTTGTGAACATCTTCAGGGCCATACAGAAACATCCGAAATTCATGAGGGACAATCTCAGGGATGCTGTGACTGATGGGTATTTCTCAAGAAAGAACCTCAGGAAATCCGCAAATCAGATCATTCCGGAAATAATTGAGGTTGAATCACAGGTTCCTCAGGGCAGCTCAGAGCGTGCATTCCTCTCATTGTGCAGGTACATGTCAAGTTTCGGTGGGATGGGGGACACCTACAACACCATTGAGAAATCTGTGCACAGCTTCGCCTCAAAGACTCTTGAGCAGTTCCCAAGAATAGAACGGATTGTTTCGGGCTGGGCCATCGAGAACCTGGACTACAAGGCCCTTATAGAGAAATATGATTCAAGAACGGCGTTCTTCTACCTTGATCCTCCATACTTCAACAGGAAATGGTACAACTTCAATTTCAGGGAACAGGATTACGAGGAGCTTAACAGCCTGCTGAAGTCCCTGAAGGGGAAGTACCTCATGACGCTTGACGCAACACACGATGATCTGGAGGACATCTTCGGGGAGCCGGATTACGTCAAGAGGTATGACAATCAGAACGGGAACTCTTCAGGCGGCAGGCCCAGGCTTAAGGCCTTCTACACCAATGTATGATGGCAGTGCCACAAAAGTGATTGATCAGACGGGGATCCACTTTCTTTGACCATATGTTGAGTTCCAACAAGTATCCCGGTTTCTGGTTTGCCGTCACTGATGTTTGCGAAATTCTTTCCAGGCACCTGCTCTTTGCGTTTCGACAATTATAAATGCTGTTGCCCACTCTGTAACTATGATAATTGTGCAGAACCACATACCGGTCAAGAAGGAATTTTCCCAGGAGTTTGAGAAGAGATTTATGGGCTCGGGTGACCGGATGTCCAACATTCCAGGATTTGTCAGGAACGAGATACTGAGGCCTGTTGCCGGGGATGAGTACATTGTTCTCACTTACTGGGAAGATAAGGAATCTTTTGAAAACTGGACCAGCAGCGATCATTTCAAGAAAGTGCACTCCGAATCGCCCCCAATGGACATGTTCAGCGGAAAGAACCACCTGAGCGTCCATGAAGTAATAGCCAGGTAACCCCTTTACAAAATTATGGGGATTGTCAGGCACCCTGATTGGTGGAATCACCATGGAAAGCTCTGAAGGGGAACGCAGAACCAGGTTCAGAGTCTCCCTTGCCGCTCTGCTTTACTGGATATTGCTGCTCTCTTTCCTGCTGAGCTATGCCATATCGAGGAACAGCATTTCACTTGTGCTGACTGCAGACAGGCTCATGGATGCCTTTGGGATGACCATTGCCCTTGCCTCTCAGCGGATCGTGGAAAGGCCTCCAACCGGGCAGTTCACCTACGGTTTTCACCGTTTTGAGAGCCTCTCGAGCACGGGAATGATTGTTGCATTCATCATACTGCTGGTTTATTCCGGTTATGTTTCATCAGGCCAGCTAAGCTCAAGGGCGTTCCCGGACCCGTTGCCAACAATCTATGTTTCAGCCCTGTCCCTGGTGGTGCTGCCTTTCATATCCTACCTGCTGCACAATGACAGGAACCTCACCTCCCAGACCATGAACGTCCACACCATCCAGGACATCGTCACCTCGGCCATGGCCCTTGTAGCATCCTTCATACTCCTGTTCTTCAACAGCGGCACCGCCGGGTTTGCATTCTCAATCCTCATAATAGCTGTTTCTGCCTATCTCAACAGGAACCTGGTCACCAAGAATCTGCGCCTGCTCATGGAAGGGACGGAACTCAACGCCAATGAAATAGAAGAGGCGTTGAAAGATAAGTTTCCAATGGTCCACCACCTCCACATCTGGGATGTGTGCAGGCATTACAGGCTGGCAACGGTACACTTATACGCAGACAGGGACCAGAGGCTGGAGGAGCTGGACGCCACGCGAAACCAGCTTGCTGAATTCCTCGGCTCCAGAGGAATAAATCATCTCACAGTCCAGTTTGAGTCGTTCCCGGAACCCAATTGATTTATATCGTGGATCGCTAGCATAAAGTGATGAGATGCCCGGCCTGCCTTCTTGAAACAGAAGATTCGTTTGAGGCCCTGTCGAAGCACGTTTATGATGAACAGGGCGAGAGTGAGAGTGAGCACATTACGTGGATCAACAGGTACGTCGTCAGGAAGAGAGTGCCGTTCCAGGATTTTGTGCCGCTTATCCGGGGCGTTTTTGAGACTTCGGATCTCAAGAGGTGGGTCCTTGATGCTTTTGTGAGAAAATTCTACGGTGAAAGCCCCCATGCATTCCTGCTGGAAATGCAGAGACCCAGGCCCAGGATATTGCTGGGATATGCCTTTGAGCATCACCACTTCCTCAAGCAGTGGGTACGGTCCTGTGCCAGCATAATATCCAACACGGATATTGAGGAAGTCCAGCATTATGAAATAGAGAACATAATTTCAGAGTGGCAGGGAGTGGAGGGGAAGTACCCTTCCCATCATGAGCTTCTTCTGAGAATGGGAGAATCATACGGGGCCTCAAGAGAGGAGATATACCATTCTGAGCCCCTGGGACCCACGAAACATGCGGTGGCTACCTGGGATAGAATATGCAGGGAATTTTCTTTCCTGGAGGGCATGTCTGCAATGCATACCCTTGAACTCATTGCAAACAGGAATATCAAGAATTATGGGGCCAAGATAGGGTATTTCGACCCGATTATCCTGAAGGATGGGTCGGTCAGCCAAGAGACGGTAGATTTCCTCAGGGAGGGGTACGAGGCTGATGTTTCTCACTCAGAAGTTGCACTGGATATGATAGTGAAACATGCCAGCAGGCTTGGTTTGGAGCAGAATGTCCAGGCGGTGGTCATGAAATCCATGGAGGAATTTGACAACTATCTCAACGCCAGGCTTGTCAGAGGTGATATGGTTGAAAACAAACAATACTGAAGGATGTGGGCTTTGCAACGCCACATGGGGAGAATACTGGAGAGAGATTGATGGCGAGAATATGTTCTTCTGCTGCAACATATGCGCAGACATTTTCGAGACCATGGTAAACAAGGTCAAGGAAAGCACAGGCTGGCCCTCCATAGATTATGTTGAGCTCATGGGGAATTACAGCAAGGGCAGGGAATGCACCGCAAGGCATGAAGGCGATGAATTCGGGTACTATTTTAGGACCTATTCCAATGGAGAGTTCATCACATTCGAAAAGAGATAATTCGGCCTTATCATTCAAAACTTCTTTGATTCCTGGCTTTTTTTCATCTTATTTAAGTTCTTTCGGTTCATATTTAGTAACCCTACCCAATCTCATGCCACACGGAACTGATAAAGAATGAAAAATAAGTCAGCAGCAGTTTTGGGTGCAGGCACTATGGGAAGCGCCATAGCGGTTGCATTGAAAAACAACCAGTACAAAGTGACAGCCACAAGAAGGTCCCTGAGCAAGTTGAAAGAACTTGAGAACATGGGGATCCAAATATCTTCAAGCAACCAGGAAGCAGTTTCTGGGGCAGATGTAGTGATATTTTCCCTCAAGCCCGGGGACAGTCTGAAACAGATGGTGAAGCTGAGGAAAGAGCTTGCCGGAAAGATGGTAATATCAGTGTGCGCAAGCCTTCCCGTTTCCAAGATGGAAGAAACCCTCCCTGATTCAACAATAATAAGGGCCATGACAAATGTTGCATGCAGGGTAGGTGGAGGATACACAACCTACTGCATCAGCGACAGCATCACAGAGGATCAGGAAAAAGAGGCGCTTGAGATCCTGGGCTGCTTCGGGGAGGTCCAGAAGATTGATGAAAAATACATGGACACGCTCACGCCCATCAGCGGAAGCGGCCCTGCCTACATATTCACGGTAATAGAGGCAATGGTATACGCGGGCCTTAAGATTGGCCTGCCGAGAGAGCTTGCCCTTCAGGCCTCATACCAGACCATACTTGGTTCAGCAAAACTTGTTGCAGAAAGTGACAAAACCCTTGCAGAACTGAAGGAGACAGTGATCACTCCAGGCGGTGTCACCATTGAGGCCCTGTACGAACTCGAGGATTCAAGGATCACCACAGCATTCATGAAGGCTATTGAAGCAGCCGCGGAAAAGGCGAAGAGGGGATCATATGATTTCCTTGACAAGATAGAAGAAATCGCCTGATTTCTTTTTCTTGCATGCTTAAATAGGGAGAGGGGGGTCTACTTCCTATGGAACTATTTTTGGCCTGCCCATAGCAGCGTCAACTTTTCTGTCCCTTATTGATATCTTCACCGAAGGGCCCGCTTTCATGTACTTTCTTTTTACATATCCAAGGGCAATGGCTGTGCCCAGTACCGGAGAAAGTGTGCCGCTGGTGATAACCCCAATCTTTTCATCGTCAAGGTAAACCTCTGACCCGGCCCTTGGAATCAATTTTCCATCCAGGGTAAATCCACGGAACCTGTAATTTCCCTTTTCCTCAATGGCTTTCTTTCCAATGAATTCACCATCATTGTTAACAATAAAGGAAATGGAACATTCGTACGGGTTTCTGTCGTTGTTGAAATCTGTGCCGGAGAGGAGCATTCCCTTTTCCATTCTCAGGGTGTCCCTGGCGCCAAGCCCGCATGGAAGGCCTGAATATTCTGAAATGGCTTTCATTACTTCGTTCCACATTCTCGGTCCGTCATCAGCAGGAACAAGCAGTTCAACTCCTATTTCACCAGTGTAACCTGTCCCTGAGACAACAACAGATCTGTTTCCTGTTATGTTGTTTGTACTGTATTCACCAATCTTTTCATTGAAATGAAACGCTTCAGGAAACTCAAGCCCCAGCTTCCTTATGACTTCAGGGCTCTTTGGGCCCTGGACAGCGATGCAGCAGATGTCTGATGATATGTTTGTTATGTTCACATCAAATCCTGCCTTGTGCCTTCCAACCCAATCATAAATTATCTCAATAGTCGAAGCATTTGGAACGAAGAAGAACTTTTCATTTCCAAGCCTGTACACTATTGTATCATCAATGATGGTTCCATTTTCATTGAGGAAAGCGGTGTATGTGGCTTCCCCTATTTTAAGGCCTGATACTTTTGTCGGGAATATTGAATCCAGGAACCTTCCTGAATCCTTTCCTTCAACTACAATGTCACCCATGTGTGAAACATCGAAAATTCCAACGCTATTTCTTACAGCCATATGCTCTTCCAGTATCCTGGTGTACTGCAGGGGCATATCCCATCCATGAAAATCGATAATTTTTGCTCCCAGTTTTACATGTTCATCATAAAGTGGTGTCTTTCTTTTTTCCATACAAATCATCCCTACTTTTTTTTCCAGTGGAAGTTTACCCCTCCCCCTCTATCATCATGAGAAAGTACTCATGCACTCTTGTATCTTTGGTAAGTTCCGGGTGAAAGGAAAGCCCAAGGATATTTCCCTTCCTCACCATAACTATCTTACCCTGGTGCTCTGCAAGCACTTCTGTGGTTCCCGGGTCAGAAATTGCAGGTGCCCTGATGAATACAGCCATGTATTCTCCAATGCCCTTTATTGAAATCTCGGCCAGGAAGGAATTGATCTGCCTTCCATAGGCGTTTCTTTCCACCGCTGCATCAATGAGGCCCAACCCCTCAACCCGTGAATCATTGGTGATCGATGATATGAGGATGAGGCCGGCACAGGTACCCATTACAGGAAACCCATTGTTGCCCATATTCCTGATATCATCGAAAAGGTCGTACATCTTGAGGAGCTTGTATATGGTGGTGCTTTCCCCACCTGGAATGATCAGGCCGTCCAGCCCCTGAAGCTGATCTTTTTTCCTGACATTGACGATTTCAATGTCAATATTTCTTTTCCTGGAGATGGCCTTAAGCACATCAGCGTGTTCGGACACATCCCCCTGGAAACCAACAATGCCAATTCTCATTGAACCATCAGCCAATGGTGAATGATAAAGGGATAATTGAACACTTCACTTGAAGAGTTCAATATAGTCATAGGCTTTCAAGTTCCCGAAACAGTATTCCACCTTATGGAAGTTCCCTTTAAGTTCCGCTACCCGCTTCTTGACCTCTGATGGCTCAGGATAATCCTTTATTGCCCAGGCAAGAATGGAACCAAGTTCCCTTGCGTCTGATTCCTTGAAGCCAATTCTGGTTATCTCCTGCGTGCCGATCCTTATTCCGCTTGGGTCCTGTGATTTCTTGTTGTCGTCCCATGGAAGCAGGTTCTTGTTAAGGACTATATTGCATGATTCCAGATACTCGGCCACTTTCTTGCCGCCCCCATTTCCCCTGACATCCGCAACGAGAGTGTGGGATTCCGTGAAGCCCCTGTCTTCTCCGAGCACCCTTATTCCAGATTCATGAAGTTCTGAAGCCAGCGCCCTGGAATTCTTTATTATCTGATCTGCGTAAGCCTCCCCAAACTCCAGCTCCTCCGCGATTGTGATGCCCAACGCAGCCATTGAATTGAGGTGGTGGTTGCTCAAGGTGCCAGGGAAGACGCCCCTCTGGACAGATTTCCAGACTTTCTCGTCGGTGTTCCCCACAATTATTCCGTGCTGCGGCCCCGGGAGTGTCTTGTGTGTTGAACCTGTTATGAGTTCCGCCCCTTCCCTGAGGGGATCCTGGAATCTCTTTCCTGCGATGAGCCCAAGAACGTGCGCCCCGTCATACCAGACCCTGCATCCAACCTCCTGGAAAGCGTCCTGCATTTCCTTAAGGGGAGTGGGAAAAAGGAAGACCGACTGTCCCACCAGGCACACTTTTGGCTTCTCCCTTATGATCATCTTTGAAGCCTCATCTGGAAGTATCGTCATGGTTTCCTGATCGTACGGGTAATTCACGATTTCGAGTCCCCTCAGCCCAACAGCACCAAATTTGGCGGCGCTTATGTGGCCGCCTCCTGCAAGGTCAGGGGCAGCTATCTTGTCGCCGGGCTTAAGAAGGCCATAGATGACCGATGTGTTGGCGTTTGTGCCGGAAACAGGCCGCGGGTCACTCTGCTTGGACCTGAAAAGGCGGTTGGACAGCTCCATCACCTTGTCCTCGATCTGGTCAACGAAAAAATTGCCCTGGTAATACCTGTGGTGTGGAAGGCCTTCGGCATACCTGAAACCCAGATCGGAGACTAGCATCTCCATTGCCATGGGGCTCATGATATTCTCAGAGGCGATCAGAGGAATGCTTTGCTTGAAAAACTCATTGTGCTCCTTTGCGAGCGATCTAAGCCCGAGAGCTTCTTTCAGGTTTTCGGTCATAATGGAACATGATTCTACCCTATAATTATCTTCATTCAGATATGCTAGTGTACCTTCCCCTGCACATATTACATACACAGGAAACGATGGGGGCACCTCCAATCTATTCTTATATATGATTACAGGATGAATTGTTGCCTTGTTTAGATGATACTTCTCAACGTACACCTGCTGGCTATACTGCCAATGCTTCTATTTGCAGTAGCCACCGCTGTGCGCTTCACATTCTACACGAACACAAGGGACGGCATTCAGGATGAATATGTAAGGAAGAGGCTCAAAGACGACTTCATGTACGAATTCATCATAGAAAGCACAGTCCTGGCCACCATAAATGGCATTATCCTTTCCGAGCTCTCCCAGAATTTTGGTGCCGGAATAGCTTTCCTCATGTTTGGGCTTCTGTTGGGGCTGGTCACCATGACCCTTGCCAGAAATGGCCATGAGGACCTCACCGAATATCTGCTCGCCATATTGGGACTGTTGTTCCTCTATGAGTTTGTTTACTTCATCACTGCTGACACTTATGCCAGGGTACTGGGCGCAACACTCATTGGATGGCAGTTGGCGGTTATCTGGTACTTCGGGTTCATCGCCGCCTGTGTCGGGGCCTTCATTTTCTACCTCTGGTTCACATCCCGCGGCGAGGAGTCCTGATCTCTACTTCTGGCCAAGGGAGGAGAAGAACGATTTCATCCTGTCCATGGCTATCTCCAGGGATTCCATGGAGCCCGAATAGGAAATCCTGATGTGCCCTTCCCCTCTGATTCCGAAGGCAATTCCTGGAATCACCGCCACGTTGTGTTCCTCAATCAGCCTTGCAGCAACCTCTGTTGACGGAATATCCTGGGCATACTCCGGGAATATGTAGAACGCTCCCTCGACGGGGTTGGCCTTAATCCCAGGAATCTCCCTGAGCTTCCGCATCACAAAATCTCTTTTCTCCTGGAAATTGCGCCGGAACTCCTCAACCTCAGAATCCATGTTGTCAAGGGCATATGCAGATGCATGCTGCACAAAAGGCGGAAAGCAGGTTACAGCCTGGTCCATGTATCTTCCAAGGTCCCTTATTATTCCTTCTTCGGCGATAATATATCCGGCACGCCAGCCGGTCATTGCATAGCTCTTTGAGAGCGTGAATATTGATATGACGGTTTCCGGGGCACTTTCCAGGGAACCGGCAGAAACATGTTTTGTTCCATAGGTTAGGTCCTCATATGCTTCATCGCTTACCAGCTTGATCCCCCTGCTCCTGCATAGTTCCAGAAGCTTCCTCAGGTCATCTTCAGGATACACTCTTCCGGTGGGATTGGATGGCGTGTTAATGATTATGGCCCTGGTTCTTGGAGTTATTTTTCCTTCAATTTCGCCCAGATCAAGAGAATAATCGCTGTTGAGGCTGTATGGGACAGCCTTTACGCCAGCGAGCACAGCAGGCTCTGTGTAAAAATAACCCGGATCCGGCACCAGAACCTCATCGCCCTTGCCCGTGTCCAGCGCCATATACACTGCAAATATTGCCATCTTCCCCGACATGAATATGGTGTTCTTCTCTTCGCATCTGATTCTGTTCTTTCTTCCAACCTTGCGCACAATGGCTGATCTCACTTCAGGTATTCCCAGGGAAGAGACGTAATGGGTCATGCCTTTCCCCATGCCCTGAGTTGCAGCTTCAATGATCTTTGGCGGCGTATCAAAAACGGGCTCCCCAATGGCAAGTGAATAGACAGCCTCTCCGGCTGATATCTTCTCCATAACCTTTCCAATGACTTCCAGGGAAGCAGAATGTTCCAGATCGTAAAGAGGCATGCCATGCTATTGACAGGTGATATATAATTGATGATTTGCGTTCGGGAGGATCCGCCATCTGGGCAAGTTCAACCCGACCCTCCGGCTCCCGGAAGAAAAACTATTATTTTATCCACTCCTCCAAGATTTGAGCATGGAATACAAACAGCCCCTGGAGGGCATAAGAATTCTGGATTTGACCCAGGCCATGGCAGGGCCCATGGCAACAATGCTTCTTGGCGATCTGGGTGCAGAGGTGATAAAGATTGAACCCCCATCCGGAGACCAGACAAGGGCATGGGCACCCCCATACATCAACGGGGTCTCCTCGTATTTTTTGAGTGCAAACAGGAACAAGAAGAGCATATGCCTCGATCTCAAGAGCGATGGCGGCCTGGATGTGCTTAAGCGCATGGCCAAGTCGGCAGATGTGATAATAGAGAATTTCCGGCCCGGCACTCTTGCCAGGCTGGGCCTGCCATACGATGTGGCCCGAGAACTCAATCCAAATATAATATACTGCAGCCTTTCGGGGTATGGGCAAACAGGGCCCAATAAGGACTGGCCGGGTTATGACCTCACGGTCCTTGCCAACAGCGGCCTGCTGAGCCTCAATGGAGAAGAGGGAAGAACCCCCATCAAGTTCGGAGTCCCTATCGCGGACATCATTTCCGGCATGTACGCAGACATTGCCATACTTTCTGCCCTTTATGAGAGGACTTCAAGCGGGAAAGGGCAGTTCATTGACAGTTCAATGCTGGACGGCAACATCCTGACCCTTACCCACCAGGCATTCAGCTTCTTTGCAACAGGCAGAAACCCAGAAAAGCTTGGTTCCGCCCACGCCAGCATTGCGCCCTACCAGGCTTTCAGGACCGAGGACAGCCACATAGTCATAACGGTTGGAACAGAGAAGCTCTGGAAGGCCTTCTGTGACTGCATTGGAAGAAGCGATCTGTCAGGGGACCCCAGATTCGCGAGCAACACCGACAGGACTGAACATCGTGATGCCCTGAGAATGGAACTGGAGAAGACCTTCAGCACCATGAAGACAGGCGACCTGTTCAAGAAACTGATGGAGAGGGGAATTCCAGCAGCCCCAATAAATTCGGTCGAAGAGGCCCTTAACAGTGAACAGGCAAGAGCCAGGGAAATGGTCACCTCCATTGACGCCCCCTATGGGAAGATCCCAATGCTGGGAACCCCGTTCAAGATGTCCAGGACTCCCGGGAGAATTGCAAGGGCGCCACCTCTATTGGGCGGAGACAACCACGAGGTCCTGGCCTCTTCAGGATTCAGTGATTCGGAAATAAAGGAACTCATGGAAAAGGGCGTGATTTCCGCACGGAAGGAACACCAATCACCCCACTCATAGCCGGTCTGGCACGAAAAGTTATTTGACGAAAATGTGATACGTGCTTATTGGTAAAGGTAAGCTACAGTCCGCCACCCAAGAAACAGAAGAAAGGCGGCAGGTTAAAAGCAGTTTCAAAATCCAAGCCATTTTTGCTCGGCATAGCCATAATTGCGGTGGGAGTCATCATAGTTGCCGCTTCATTTCATGTCCAGAGCGGCAATTCCTATATCCGACAGACCACAAGCAAGACCTTTGCCGTATCAGACGCCGTGGCAAACACATACAAATTCACCCTGAAGTCAAACACCTCCGCCCAGATGAAGTTCACAATGCCCCTGAACGACTCGGTGCATTACTATGTCAGCGACCAGGTGGGGGTCTATGGGCTACCGCACTCTATTTTTGGGGGCAACGTCGAAAACAACTCAATTGTCAACATTTCCACTTATGTGAACATGTCCGCCATTGCAAACAACACGTTCTACATATTGACAATCAACTCATATTCCAACCAGTCGTTCAACGTGACAGTGGCCCTGTTGCAGGAGAAAGCCATCCCCTCCTCGGTGAACAACAATCTTGTTGAGATCGGGGCGATTGTAACCATTGCAGGAATAGCCCTGACATGGGTTTCAGCAACAAGGGCACTCAAGAAAAAGTAGCCAAGGCAACTCACCGGGGTCCCTTGAGCAAATCGTTATTTTGGAAAAATATATAATTCAAAATTTTAATATAGTGTTTGAATGGGTTTACCATAACCGAGGCATTCTGATAAAAACGGGAAAGGGCATGGTGAGCAAATTGAAGACCGAGGCGACTCTGGAAAGAAAACTGTGGATAATAGTCACCATAGGGCTCATCACCCTGGCGTTTCTATATTATTATGGCTACAAGGTTCGCCCAGTGGCAATGGGGTTGGCCTTAATGACCGCAACAGTTTTTCTTCTGGTTGTGGCCTTGCTAAGGAATCCCACCAAAGTGATCGTAGCCACTCTGGCAGTGTTTATAGTGCTGGGATTTCTTGCATATACAGGCAGCAGTGCCAATCATGAACCCGACATCCAGATCGCCATTGCACACAGCTCGAACACCCCAAAGGCCCTTTTCCAGAATTATTCGGGCATATCAGGCTCCCAGACATACCAGATGGCCAGCATGGGCCTGAGCAGCGTGATTTACGAGTTCAGTGTATCCCTTCTCAACGTGACATCAATACCGCTGGGAAACTCCCATGTTTTCTACATCTTCATGAACAAAACCGACCAATCCATGAATTTCCCCTATCTGGGGGATTTTGTTATGGAACCCATAGGCGCAAACTTCACACTCTTCCTGGAGATTAACGGCAGCCGCGTAGCAGATCCAGGCACCGAAATGCCTGGGACAGGGGCGACCATGGTCAAGAACGGCACTTACATGATTTATACCAATGAGTACACACCAAAGATTCCCTTTTCCACAGTGAATCAGACAGTGGCCAGGGAGAACGGGGCAGCATATGCATCCAGCATAATCGGAGTTACTTATTCGGTTGAAGTGGTTCCCATAATAATTCTGGGCCCGTTCCATGAAGTGGGGCAGCCAAAATGGATTTCACACACGTTTCTCTTGTGATGTGCCAAATCTCAACTATTCCATCCTTGCACAGACCGGCCCTGACTCATCGTTCTTCAGCTGGATTTCCATGCCTGGGTTCATCTCCACATCCGTCCTGCAAAAGCCCATTGAACCGCCCTCGGTCTTGAACAGGACAATGATGTACTGGTCCGGGAACGGGTCAGGAGATGCGATTAGGGCGACGGAATCCACCACGGTGCCTTTGGAATATTCCACCGATTCGAATTTCACTGATCCGCATTCCGGGCATCTCCTTCGCCTGAAAAGATACTCTGAGCCGCAATCTGTGCATTTCTGGAATTCCATCTAGGCCACCTCATAAAGAATTGCCGTGGAATTGTTGCCGAATCCAGCCATGCTGAGCGAAAACCCGGTATTGTGGTTCTTAACCTGCCTCATGCCTGCACTCCCTGTCAGCTGCAGAAAGATTTCAGCAGTCTGTGCAACGCCGCTTGCGCCAATGGGGTGCCCTTTTGAATTCAGCCCTCCGCTGGTGTTGATGGGAAGTTCCCCATTAATTGCGGTCTCACCGGATTCAAGGGCCTTCCAGCCCTCTCCTCTTTTAAAGAATCCGACCTCCTCGGACTCAACAATCTCAAGAATCGATGCCATGTCATGGAGTTCCGCAACGTCCACCTCTTCTGGCCCCATTCCCCCTTTCCTGAAAGCCGCTTCTGATGCAAGCCTCACTGAATCTATTCTTGTGAAAGAATTCCTGGACGTAATTGATGCGGTGCCTGACGCCATTCCGGCACTCCTGATCCTGGCTGATCTTGACGTGAAGCTGGCCGCGTTCTCGTCTGAGGTGACAAGGAGGCTCACTGCACCGTCGCTGACCGGGCAGTACTCGTAGATCCTCAGGGGATCGGCGATTACCCTGGACTGCATGACCTTCTCCAGGGGAACTTCCACCTGAAAGTGGGCGTATGGATTCAAGGTGCCGTTGTGGTGGTTCTTGACAGCGACCATTGCAATGCTTTCCCTGCTGGGGGAAAACTCCCTGATGTATGCCCTTGCCATGAAGGCTGCAAGTGAGGGAAGCGACACTCCCCCTTTCCTTTCTTCCGAAGGCAGAAGCGAGGCAATGATTCGCGTGGAATGTTTTGTAGGGTGGCCTGTCATTTTCTCCGCACCAGTGACCAGGACATTCTCTGCCTCCCCCGAATCAACCAGTGCCTTAGCCATGAGAACAGCGGAACCACCACTTCCACTGGTGTTGTCGACCCTCACGGAAGGGGTCGAATCCATGCCCAGATGCGTGGTAAGGAGGTTGTTCAGGCCTGAAACATCATTGTATTCGCCTGAATAGGCGTTTGAAAGCACCATGAAATCGATGTCAGATCCATACTTTTCAACAATGGGAGATGCAGACTTTCCGGCGATGGATACCACATCCTCATCTCTCTTTCCGAATTTTGCAAAACTGGCTGCAACCACGGATGCCATGAGAGAATGTACCGGAAACTGAATTATTAAATATCCGCTTTAAAAACAGTGCCTGTTTTTGAAACCTGTCAATATATAATTATGAACCATGTGTTTATCCTGATTCAATGAAGTTATCAGAACCAGGAAGGATAGGAGAGGTTGAGATCAGGAACAGGCTGGTCATGGCTCCCATGATATCCAATCTTGCAAACCCTGACGGATGCACCAACGAGAATCACATTGCATACCTCGAGGAGAGGGCTAAAGGCGGGACGGGGCTGATCATCACCGAATACACCTACGTTAACGGCATGAATTCAAGGGGCTCGAGAAATCAGGCAGGCGCATACAACCATGATTTCATACCCAAGTACAGGAGGCTTACAGAAAGGGTCCACTCTCATGGGGCCAAGGTATTCATGCAACTTGTTCATGCTGGAGGGAAGGCCTTCCTGGACACCAACAGGAAGGGGCCAATGGCCCCCACGTCAACCGATTATGTTGGTTACACTCCCCGGGAAATGACACTGGACGACATCGAGGGAGTGAAGGAGGATTTCCTTAAAGCTGCAAAATTTGTCAAGGATGCACAATTCGATGGAATCGAGCTTCATGGAGCACACGGTTACCTGATTCAGGAATTCCTTTCCCCCACTCTAAACCAGAGAACGGACAAGTACGGAGGCTCATTTGAAAACCGCATAAGGTTTCCACAGGAAATTGCCGAGGCCATCCGCTCAGAAATAGGCATAACCACGGGAATAAGGCTCAGCCTCTATGAAGATGACGTCGGAGGATATGGGCCGGATTATGGTTTGAAGGTAGCCGAAACACTGAAGGAGATCGACTATGCGCACTTCTCTGCTGGAAGGTTTGCACCCCCTGGGTCTTCATCCTCATTCTACGGAAACAAGGTCCACATAGCATCAAGGCTGCCGAGAAAGCCAAACATTGCAACAATCGTAGTGGGCTCTGTAACACAGAGGGCTGATGCGGAGAAGGCCCTGGAAAAATCTGATTTTGTTGCCGTTGGAAGGGGAGTTCTGGCGGATCCGTACTTCGCAACAAAGCTCCTGAACGAACCGGAAGTCCTGAGGCCTTGCATTAGGTGCAACCAGGCCTGCAGGGATCTGGGTTTTGGTGAAGTCAGATGCACCGTAAACCCTGATCTGGGGATGGAAGCCCTCAGAAAGCCCAACATCATGGGAAAGGGCGAACTAGCCATTGCAGGGGCCGGCCTGAAGGGGCTGGAGGCAGCGATCCTGGCTGCAAAGAGTGGATTTTCAGTCACTTTATACGACGAGAGGGACAGGATTGGCGGGCAGCTATTGGACATATTTGACGTGAAAAAGAGGGAAGAGTACTCCACACTCCTGGATTACTACTCCAACGTCCTGAAAAGGCTGAACGTCAGATTTGTTCCAGGGAAGAAATACACGGGGAAAGGACTGTACTGCCTTCCCGATATCATTTACCCTGACATTGAACCGGGCGATACCGTGAGGATAGATTCAAATGTCTACAAGTACCATGACCTCGCATTGAAACTGGCGGAGGGCCACAGGGTGATAATGTCTGAAAGGAGCCTTTCGAGCCTGGACCGCGTGAGAAGGCAGTCCTACCTGAAAATGGCCCAGGATGCAGGCATAACATTCACAGGCGATACTTCGGGCAAGTTTGACATAAGCATAAACCATAGGATGCAGTATGACATGAGGGAAGCAATGGTTGCGGGGAGAGAGGCCTTTTATAGATATGTGGAAGAGAACTCTACTGGGGCCCTTTAGAATTTTCCCTCTCCAATTTTCTTTCCATTTTTGTCCTGACCCACTTCACTTCCCTTGACTCTTCCGGGGTCAGCTCAAAGGTCTCCTTGATGTGTTCCCCGACAAATTCTGGTGGGATCTCATCCACAAGGAACACCTCATCCGTTGCCATGTAGACCTGGTGCCCGGCCCTGTTCAATCCCGACACATCAATTTCCACAACAGCGGGCTCATCGATGTGAAACATTCCCGAAACATAAGCCTGCCTTGGTGTGAGCGAGAGATGCACCCAGCTCTTGTCTGATGGGCTGATGCCGGTCTCCCGCATGAATTCAAGCTCCTCCTCCGTTGTCTGGTAATACAGGGTATCCGGCACGTGCTCGGTGGGGAGGTCATCCATTTTCACCGGAATTGTGTGGCCGTACACAGCCCTGATTTCCTCTTTCTGGTTTATCTGGTACCTGTGCTTCGGGTCCGTGTAAACCAGAGCCTCCACGTGATAGGGGGTCAGCCACCAGAAATTCTTGCGCTGGGCCCTTATTACCGGGATTATGTTGTAAATCTTTATCCAGCCATGATCATCAAGCCGGACCCCATAACGGTCAGGAAAATGCCTGAGCATCCCTGCCAGTATCCTGCCCACACCTTCAAGTTCACTTTCCCTCATCAGCAGCTTACCGCGGTACCCGCAAGCCGGGCATTCAGGCCCTCTGAAGGCACCATGCGATTTGCAGCTTCTCAATTCGTTTGCCACCGGTCATTCCTCCCCAGATATTACCTTTGCAATGTCCCCTGCAACAGAAACAAGGCTGTATTTGCCCGCTATTGTGTTGGTCACCACAAGGCTGTCAACAGCAGATTCGATTCTTCTGCCGGATTCCCCGTTGAACACACCATGCACAGCGCATACATTTATGCTCGATGCTCCTTGCTCTCTCAGAAGATTTGAAGCTTTAATAATTGTTCCACCGGTTGAAATCATGTCGTCCACAAGCAGGACGTTCTTCCCCTTCACCTCCACATCCGGCAGTTCCATTTTTACAGTCTTGGAGTCTATCCTGGTCTTGTCTATGTAGCAGGACGGAATCCCAAGGACATCCGCCATTTTCTTCGCCCTGTCATAGCCCCCGTCATCCGGGGACATGATAAGGTCTATATTTCTGTCGCGGAAAAATTCACTTGTTGAATTTATAACACTGATATTGTGAAAAGGCTTGTCTGTGAAACCCTCAGTTTCAGGGTCATGCAGCTCAACCGCAACAATCCTGTCTGAAAAACGGTCCACGGATTTGGTCACAACCTTTGATGACACAGGCTCTCCAGGATTGTATATTCTGTGCTGCCTCGAGTAACCGAAGTATGGAAGCACCGCAGTAATTTTTCTTGCTCCCCCTTCCCACGACGCGTTGAGCAGAAACAGCAGCTCGAGGAAATCAGCGTCGCTCCTGATGCTTCCTATGACCGCAACCTCCTTTCCTTTCATCTCCTCGAGTATTCTTACATACAGTTCGCCATCAGGGAACCTCTTCCTTTCAACATCAGAAATCTTGGCTCCCAACTCGTCAGCAACTTTCCTTGCGAGGGATTCAGAAGTACTGGACGGGACAACTATCATGATCACTTTACCTTATGGAATATTTGTTTAAAGGTTTGTCCAAATAAATCCATGCGGAACCGCAGTCCAATGTGTACTTTTGTCCCATTAAACTTAAATCCAAGCATGGAGATAAAGTCGGGATATCAATGAGCAATCATTCGGAGTCCAACCTTGGAATACTGGGTGGAGTTATCGGAATAGTAATCGGGGCGCTCTCATTCATCTGGAGCAGCATCTCCTCCCTCGTTCACCTCAGACTTGAATTTGGCCTGGTCACCAGTATAATTGCGGTTCTGCTTGGATTCCTTGCCACAGTTGGAGCGGGACTGGACAGGAGAGACAGGCTATCAGGCGGAGTCTTCATGATCGTTATTGCAGTGATCGGCTTTGCAGAGATCGGCGGCCTCTATGCAATATCAAGCATTCTGGTTCTTCTGGCCGGAATTCTGGCTCTGGTGGAACACTACAGGTGAAGTTGACCTTCATAGAAAACAACCATCTTTTTGTGCGTCGTGCCAATTCTAAAGGCTGTAAAATGGCAGGCAAATCCTAAGGAATAATGATATGAAGTTTCAGACGGCCTTCAGAATAGATTGAGCAAACACAAACAGAAGGCAGATGTTTCAATGGGTGCCAACAAAAAATGGAAATCATTCTATGATTTCAGTCAAATTTATGTATTAAAAATTCATATTAATTTATATTGAATACTACCAAACAGAAGACGGTCTTGAGGACTTTCAGGGTTCCCGAGGATTTAAGCAATCAAATTGAAAAGGAATCTTCACAGAGGAAATCCAGTGCCAATTCCCTAGTCAATTCAATACTTCTCAAGTACTTTCAATGGGACTCCTATGCCCGACGCTTTGGTTTCGTCAGTATTACAAAAGAGACATTCAAGAGAGTTGTGGCCGGCTATGATGAAAATGAACTAATTGACATTGCCAAGGACGTTACAGCCCAGGCACTCAGGGATTTCATGGCCATCAGATTTGAAAAGCAGAGCATAAGAAGTTTTCTTGAATGCATGGAGCTGATCACTGAATACGGTTACCTTGGGGAGTTGGAGGTCAGAAACAACGGTCCGCAATACAGAATACATCTTGCGCATTTCCTTGGTTCTGAAGTCTCACTATTCATTGGGCATGTATTTCAGGGACTTCTGCGTGACATGACCGGGATAGAGTCTGAAGTCAAATCAAGCAAGAACCAGGTGGAATTTATTTTCGATGTGAAGGAGTGAGGTTTCTGGCGCACTGATGTCAGTATTGCAGAATAGGCCGGATCCTGTCGACCTATTGACCAGGCTCTTGAACGTCGTTTGAGCAAGGATTTGCCCCACTGGTGGGACGAAATGAGTGTTCATTGGCCCTGTCTGGAGCAAGAAACTATAAGGTCTCTCAGATCATAGATTGACACTTTGAGTCTGTAATAAAGATCCGTCCTGACCAACAGGGTTTCCCCGTCGAAGTCCTCCAGATTGGCGGCGAAAGGTTCAGTGAGAAATACTATTGATTCCCCAAATCCTGTACAATGTTTGCCTGTCGCAGTAATTTCATCTCCGTAGTTCGTGCTGAGTGGAACAAGATGAAGTTTTGTCCCCCTGCACAGACCAGAGACCTTTGATACAAGGTGATGCTCCTTCCTGTAAAGGAATTCCCTGCAATTTCTGGTTGCCCATCGGGTATATGTGTTGTACTTATTGCTTGACACATTCGCATAAATTTCGGCCGTAATATTAGTTGGACGTTTACAGCAACTCAGTTTTGATTGAATTGTATACTAAGTAATACTTTGTATAAAAAAGGGAGAACCAATCAATTGTTTGTGTGATTTGACCTACAAGGCCCTCGGGCCACTGTGGCATGCGAGAAGCCGCTGAATCGGCCTCCACTTGCTGATGCGGCAAAACCAATAAATATTTGATTTTGGAGTATAAAAGAAAGAAATTAAGTTGAAAAAAGGAAAAAATTTTGGTATGCTTATAGCGAAGTGAGTTCTGTTCCCTTTGTCTCCTTGAGGCCAAAGTAACCGATCAACTGCACTACGGCTCCAACAAGCATGGCAATTCCCATAGCTTCACCAAGATGGCTCAGACCTCCAAGTGCACCATAAAGGGCGGGAATTACCAATGGAGCAGAACCTCCTGCAACACCCCTTCCTACCATATAGCCGAAGTTGGTGGCAGTGGAACGCATTTTTGTTGGGAAATGCTCGCTGTACCAGACTCCGTACTCAGCTGAAACTCCCTGTCCAATCGACACAAAGGTGTAGGCATAGAACAGTGAGAACATTACAAGGCTAACATACGGGGTATGAGCAAGGACAACAGCCAGGAAGGCTATGACCGACACGAGATAGAAAGTCCCAAACACGAAGGCTGTGGACTTTCTTCCAAACCTGTCTGCTGCCCAACCGTTAAGAACATAGAATGGCACTGCGATGGCCTGGCCAAGAATCAGGATTTCGGTAAACTGGTTTATCAGGATCCCTGTGAAGGCTTTTGACAGATGATAATCCACTATGAGCAGCGTTGGCATGAAACTGGCATATGAAAAGTAGATGAACAGGTTGGCTCCACCTATCATGAGGGCTATCCAAGCATACTTCCTGTATTCCTTGCTAAGCAGTACCTGTATGATCGGAGATCTAACATCATAGTCCTTTGGAAGTTCTCCTGCCTTCCTCTTCCTGTTGTATTCAAGCCATTGCTTGGATTCCGGAAGAACAAATTTGACGACCGGAACACCAATCAGACCTATTATTCCTGCAACCACGAAGGAGTATCTCCAGGAAAGCGGGTTGGCAAATCCAAATGCTGAAATTGCAATTCCCGCAGTTATGGCTCCGGCAATAGAACCGATAATGAAGACGCTCTGCAACAATCCTCCTCCGGTTGCTCTTGTCTTCTTGCTCCAGACTTCAGAGATCTGGGCAAAACCAATTCCCCACTCTCCACCTATTCCAAGTCCTTCAAGGGCCCTCAGTGTGTAGAGTTGCCACAACTGGGTAACGCCCGCTATGGCGAGGGTTGTAAGCCCGAATATGCCAATAGACAGCATAAGTCCGACTTTTCTTCCATATCTGTCAGCAATCCAGCCGAATAACAGTCCTCCAAAAGCGGAGAACACAAGGCTGATGGTGAGGGCAAGGGTGATAGGCGCCAAATCAGTGGACTTACCTGTAAAGTACAGCGCCAGTGGCGAAAACAGGTAACTGATTAGCACCAGATCGAATCCATCTGCAAAGTGCCCAAATAGCACACTTCCCAGGGAACCCCATCTCTCACGGTTAGTGTAGGTCACATTTTCCGTCATAAAACTAAGACCAATGGACAAAGACGTATAAATAACATTTCATCCAATATTTTTGAGACATATGACACTAAAGTCCATTATATATCGAAATATTGAAAAATACATCTGGGACCTCTCCCAAAAGGGAAAGACCCAAATGGGGGCAATCTTCACATTTGGTGCACACTGTGAAAAACAGTGACCAAATTTCTTATAACCTGTGAATATGGCTGACCCATGTCCAGTGGTAATTACATAAGGGTCGACGGCAGGGACCTCTACTATGAGACCTCGGGGTCAGGGTTTCCTGTTGTTTTCATTCATACTGCAGGCACAGACGGCAGGATATGGAAGCACTTCGTCGGGAAGCTACCAGACAACATCAAGGCCATAGTTCCTGACCTCCCCGGCCATGGAAAGTCCTGGCCATGGACAAACTGGAGAAAGACAAGGCTGGATGTTGGGTTCTATGCAGACGCCATGGCCAAGTTCATCAGGGCCCTGAAACTGGAAAAAGTCCTCATTGTGGGGGTCTCAATTGGTGCCGACATCGCACTCATGCTCTCCAACATGCTCGAAGGCACTGCAGTCGCCACCGTTGTGGTTGAAGGGGCCGCAAGGACGCACACTTTTGCCGAGGAAGTCATACTCAAGACCGAGCCTGGGAACGTGGAGAGGGCATTTGATTTCTGCGGAAGGAACGCAAAGAAAGAGTACATTGAAGACCTGATCTGGATCAGGAGCTCCAACAACAGGGACATATATGTCACAGACCTCCTTGCCTGGAATAATTTCGACTATTCCAAGGAGTTGAAATCCACCAGTACGAGGGTTTATCTAATGAGGGGAGAGGACGACCCGGTTGTGACTGAAAATATGCTTGATGAAACTGTCAAGCTTCTTAAGAACAGTTCCAAGCAGACAATGGAAGGATTGGGCCATTACCCCATGATAGAGGATCCAGGGGCGTTCCTCAGGTTTATGAAGCCGATTTTTGACGAGAATATATCCTGAGTTCATGATGGCGGAAAAATTCCGCATCACCATAATTTTCTGTCAAAATGCCGGATATCCTCATTGACAACTGACAAACAGGCGAAACTTTATAGTCAGGACTCTCTTTTTTCTCCATGGATTTTAAAGAGGCGATTGCCCAGAAACTTTCCATAGCCAACAGGATACTTGTGAACGAGAACCTCACGGAACTGGGGAGGGGGCATGTGTGTTACAAGCTCGAGGAAAACAGGATAATGCTGCCCGGCCACCTGCATGATTTCCAGAGGTCAATAGCGGACGTTACGGCATCAGACATGGTTGTTATAGACTACGATGGAAACGTGGTAGAAGGGCCGTTTCCCGAATCCATGCACGAATTCCATTTCTACAGTGAGGCCTTCAAGAGAAGAAAGGAACTGAAAGCCGCCCTTCACACCCATGCATTCTACACAAACCTCATGGCCATGACTGGCCAGACCCTCAAATATTCATCGAGGGACACTTTTGCATTCCTTGATGGGTTGCCTGTTTTTGACGGCCTCCCCTTGTTTGTCAACACCCAGGAAATGGGTAAAAGAATGGCAGAGAAGCTCGGCAACAGCAAGGCGGTGGTACACAGGGGCCACGGGGCCTTTGTTGTTGGTGAAAGCATTGAGGACGCAGTTATCACTGCGGCTGCACTTGAGCGGTCCTGCAAGAAGCAGGTTATGGCATCCTCCCTTGGCCCTCTGATCGAGTATGACAAAGAGGAGATAGCCAGGACAAACACCGACGAGATCAGGAGGGAAGTCATGGGCATAGACTGGGGATACTTCGTAACCAGGCTTGAGAAGCGTGGTGTCCATATCTGATCAGGATACGGCGACCCAGTTGCCATGCACGATTCAAAACAGCTTTATAACAGGGGGGACATTCCCACAAGGCCATTCAAGGTAATCAAATGACAGAAGAAACAACAGGAAACGATCTAAAGGAGATACTGAGGCGATATCCTACAGGCGTGACAGTGGTGACCTCTCTTCTGGGAGGAAAACCATGGGGAGGGACAATGAACTCATTCACCTCCGTATCCCTCAATCCGCCGCTTGTGGCAGTATTTGTGATGGAAAACAGCAGGACTACGGCCGCCATTCAGGAGACCGGCAAGTTCATTGTCAATATCATGAAACATGATCAGGAGGGGCACTCAATGCAATTTGCGAACGATGGAGTGGATGACAAGTTCCAGGGCGTTTCACACAGAAAAAGTGAAGACGGGATTCCTATACTGGACAACAGCCTTGGATACATTGAATGCGATCTTTACACCTCCCAGAAAATTGCCGACCATGTCATGTTCGTGGGGCTTGTAAAGAAGGCCAGCGTCATGAATGACGAGGAGGCCCTGCTTTATTATAAGAGGGCCTTCAGAAGCCTTGGCTGATCACCGTGAATTAAATTCACAATATATATCTGCAGCTTTATTCTCAAAATACATTTTTATTATTATGCAAATTGCGGGCTGGACCCTCCAAGGCATAAGCTATAAGCTAGTTTTTTAAGCATATATAGGCATAGGGTTTCAATGATACTCAATGTCAAAGGAAGGGACCGCTCCGTAAAATTCACCCCTGAAACACTGATAATTGCAGGTTTCACCGGAAAGGATACGGGATCAGCAAAACAGCATCTGGAAGAACTCAGGAAGGCAGGTGTTCCGGTTCCAGATAAGATTCCCTCCTTTTACCCCGTGGACGTTTCCCTGCTTACGGACAGACCCAGCATTGAGGTTGAATCAGGCGAAAGTTCCGGGGAGGCTGAGCCGGTTCTGATCACCACAGGCGGCAAAATGTACATCGCTGTGGGGAGTGACCATACAGCCAGGGACCTTGAAATGCAGGATATTGGAAAGAGCAAGAAAGCCTGCAAGAAACCAATCTCAGATGAGGTATTTGAGCTTGAGACGGTTCTGAAGGATTGGGAGCATCTCATTTTGAGGTCTTATGTAAGGGTGGACGGGGAGGAAATCCTCTACCAGGAGGGGAAAGTCTCCTCGCTTCTCAAGATTTATGACCTCCTTGACAAAATCAGGGAATGGAACAGCACGATAAATCTGGAGGAATCTGTAATATTCCTGGGCACTGTGCCCCTGCTCACGGGTGAATTTGTCTATGGCCAGTGGTACAGGGTGGAGCTCATAGACACCAGGTCCTCAGAAGCATTGAGCAGGGAATATAATGTAGCAGTCAGAGGCGATTGATATGAAGGACGGAAGAGCATACAGGAATTCACTGGGGGATGCAAGAAGAGTTTACATCGACGGAAAACTGGTGGGGGATGTCAGGAAACATCCCGCCTTCAAGGGGATAATTCAGTCGGTATCCAGGATGTATGACTACAGCTGCGACCCTGAGAACAACATGATTTTTGATACGGAATGGGGAACCAAGGGCAACAAAGTCTTCATGATACCAAGGTCCCGCGAGGACCTGAGAGAGAGGCACAGGGCAATCCAGAAATGGGCCCGGCTCTCAATGGGATTTGTTGGGAGAAGCCCTGATCATGTTGGCTCATTCCTGGCAGGATTTGCCGCCAACAGTTCCACCTTCGCACGTGAAGGGAAAGGCTTCAAGGAGAATGTTGAAAGGTTCTACAGGAGGATGGTTGACGAAGACCTGTATGTGACATACGCGATCATACCTCCGCAGGTAGACAGGAGCAAAACAGCCGGTGAACAGGAAAACCATTACTCCCAGGTGGGCGTGGTCAGGGAGACTGAAGGGGGAATCATAGTTCGCGGAGGTCAGATGCTGGCAACCGGCACTGCCGTGTCTGATATGCTCCTGGTCACATGCATCACGCCGCTGAAGGAAGGGGATGAGGACCAGGCATTATCATTCTACCTTCCTGTGGACACAGAAGGGCTCAAGCTCTATTGCAGGCCGCCATATGGATCAGGGAAGACCAGCGTATTTGATTACCCAATGTCAACAAGATTCGACGAATCAGACGCATTCCTGGTCTTCGACGACGTGTTCGTCCCCTGGGAAAACGTGTTCATATACAGGGACATTCAGGGGCTCAGAACGCAGTTTTTTGAAACATTTGCCCACGTCCTGGGGAACAACCAGGCCCAGATAAGGCTCAGTGTCAAGGTAAAATTCCTTGTGGGGCTGGCGCGCAAGGTTACGGCAATGAACGGAATAGACAGGATACCCTCAGTGGTGGAAAAGCTTGGAGAGCTTGCATCACTTTCGGCTGTGGTTGAAGGCATGGTTGAGGCATCCGAGTCAACAAGCATTCACAGGGAATCAGGAATGGAAACACCCAATCCAAGGTACCTTTATGGGGCAATGGGGCTCCAGGCTGAACTGTACCCAAGGATACTGCACCTGCTTCGTGAACTGGTGGGGGCAGGAGTTCTGCAGGTGCCTTCCAGCAGCCAGGAACTTTTAAACCCTGAGACCCGGAAGGACATGGACACATACATCAAATCTCCAGGATACTCTTCCGAGGAGAGGATCAAGCTCTTCAGGCTGGTCTGGGACGTCATCGGATCTGAATTTGCCGGGAGGCATCACCAGTATGAGATGTTTTATGCGGGCGCGCCATTCGTTGCCAAGACCTATTCATTCAGGAATTACGGCTACGAGGAAGCAGTGGAATCCGTGGACCAGTTCCTGAAGGGGTACGACCTGAGCACGGAGATCAATCAGGAGGAATGATTATGGCAAAGAAGGAAATGGAATTCACGGAGACAGATGGTATTGAATGGACCACATGTGAAGGGAAAGTCCCTTCCCTGAAGGAAAAAATCATAGTTAGGGACGAAGCAAACGGAACCGTATCCAGGTTCCTGAAATTCGAGCCCGGAACCGACACATCGCCAAACGGAATCCTGAAACATGACTGCTGGGAGGAGGTCTACATACTGGAGGGGTCAATCACCGATCTCAGGCTGAACCAGACCTTCTCCAAGGGCATGTATGCCTGCAGGCCGCCGGGAATGCCACACGGCCCCTGGGTGTCCAGGGAAGGCTGCCTGACCTTCGAGGTCAGGTATATGCAGAAATAGCACTCTTAAGGGTTCCACAGCAATCGGTCAGGTCAGGCGGTCATGCAAGATCACTTTCAGAGGGGATCCTTATGAGGTTTATGAGGTTGAAAGGCTGGTGGAGCGAAGCATCCCATAATTTTCTGCGCGTCCCTTTCCTTATTCTGAGACCTGTCTCTCTACCCATCTTCCTGAATTCCTTTGTCACAAGGGGACTGAACAGTTTTCTGGCATTGTCTGAGTCAAAGGAAAGTGTGACGCCAACTCCAAAATTCTCTCTCCGTGCAGGCCAGCCATAACTGGAGCGTATTGCAACCGTGTACCTGATTACAGGCCTGCTGTCCAGGGAACTCAAATCAAACATGTTCCTGACAAGGCTTGGATAGTAAACCTCCTTTTCCCTGAAGAGAGGTTTCTTGAGCAGGAAAGTGTAAGAAAACTCGGTGGGTTTCATGCCCATGGGGGCATTCCGCATATCAGCATTGTACATGCCCTTGAAGAAGGACCCCATCCTGTTCAGGTTAACACTTGAGTCGCTGCCAATTAGGATTCTGCTCTCGCCTCCTCTGGCAATATTTACAAAGACGTTCTGTGTGAAGGGCTCTGGCAGCAGCAAGTGGCACTTTTCCCGGTAAAGCAGGGCATCGGTGATTATGCGGCCCTCCTGAAACTTGATCTCCCTGTACACCATTCTGGCGGGCATGAACGCCAATTGCCAGAAGAAATAAAATATTTGAGACACTTGTACAACCATGCCTAGAACTCACACAACAGCAGAGTACCACAAACTCTGGACAATCTCATCCCTCAACTCGGACGGAACCGGAAATAGATTTGCGGTGACAATTTCAAGGACCACCCACAAGAAGGACCAGCCTACTGAAGCCGCCGTCATTGTATGCTCTTCACCGGACGGGGAGGTGCTTGCCAAATTCAAGGAGAGCAAGGCCAGAAATTTCTCTCCGGCCCTGAATCAAGATGGAACCCGGGTGGCTTATCTCCAGAAGACGTCAGATTCAAACTTCCTGGTCCTGAATGACCTTGAGGAGTCTATCAGCTCCAAAGTTAAGCTGGATGGTGCCCCAACCCAGCTGCAGTGGTCTGGCGAATCAATACTCCTTCTGATGCAGGATCAGGTTGACCCAAAGCTTGCGGCCATGCGTGAGGACGGGACAGACGGGGCATTCTTTGAGGAAGAGGACCAGTTCACCTCACTGTACCGCTATATTCCAGGCCGGGGAATGAAGAAGCTCACCGAGGGGCTGCAGGTGTGGGAGTTCAATGAATCATCTGGACAGGTTGCGCTTATAGCCTCAGAAGGCCCACAGGAAAGGTTCTGGTACAGGAACAAGCTCTACTGCATGAACCTCGAAGGGGGGAAGCCTGAAATGCTCTATGACCCAAAGTGGAGGTCCCTTGCAATGCCAAGGGTCTCGCCAGACGGCTCAAAACTGCTTTTCACAGAATCCCTGCGCAGTGACCGCGGCCTCAATGCAGGAGACCTGATGGAATTCGACCTGAAGGAACGCAAGGCCAGAAACCTGACCCATGGGGACGGCAGGAGCTACATGAACTCAATCTGGACAGAAGGGGGATTCTCCGCCCTCTGGCAGGAGGAAAGCACATTCGGCATCTCGGAATACAACGGATCCTGGAAGGAAATATGGAGCGCGGAGGGAACAGCGCTTCCTGGCTACGCTTCACAGATTGCCTACAGGGGTGGAACCTATTTCATCGGCTTCACCGACAGGTCCTCGCCGCCTGAGGTCTATGCAATAGGCGGAAAATCGGAACCCACCCCTATTACGACATTCAATTCCAGACTTTCAGACCTTGAATCATACCCGGCTGAGGTCGTCCACTGGAAATCAGAAGACGGGACAGAAATATACGGAATACTGCGCTCCCTTGGGCCCGACAGCCCACTGGTTGTGGACGTTCATGGGGGGCCCACTTCAGCATCGACCATTTCATTCTTCGACAGGGGGACGCTACTCCTGTCCAATGGATTCTCAGTCTTTTACCCAAATTACAGGGGAAGCACAGGAAAGGGCAGGGATTATGCAGAAGCCAACCGCGGGGACATGGGAGGGATGGACTTCCAGGACATATTGTCGGGAATCAGGCACCTGAAGGACAGCGGAAAGGTGAAAACGGACAACCTCTTCATAACCGGTGGGTCTTATGGGGGGTTCATGACGTCCTGGGCGGTGACCCAGACAGACATCTTCAAGGCCGCGGTGGGGCTGTATGGAATCACAGACTGGGTTAGCTTTCACGGGGTTTCAAACATACCAGACTGGGACCAGATTCACTATGATGACGACCCGTACACCGGAAAACTCTACAAGAAGTTCTCCCCCATGGAATATATAAGCAACGTGAAGACACCTATACTGCTAATGCATGGCGCGCAGGATCCCTGCGTTCCGGTGGGACAATACTACCAGTTCTACAGGGGTCTCAAGGATCTGGGAAAGACGGTAAGGCTGCTGGTGTTCCCCAGGGAAGGGCACGGATTCATAGAAAGGAACCATGTTGAACAGTATGCGGAGGAGACGCTGAAGTGGTTCAGAAAGTATATGGACTAGGCCAGGGTGGCCAGGTACCGGTCAAGTGCCTGCATTGACTCCCTGAATTTCCCGGGCTCTTCTGTGAAACACAGCCTGAAAGCTCCCTGTGCACCAAAGTATTCTCCGGGCCCAAGGAGTATCTTCTCCTTATCATATGCACCCCTGCAGAAAGCCTCTGAGGTCATGTTGTGGCTGTACCTCACCAGGGCATAGGAAGCCTCTTTTGGGTCAGACCACTGAAGTTCACTGTGCCTGGAAACGAATTCCCTCAGGTAATCCAGGTTGGGCTTCAATATCTTCCGGGAACGCTCCCTGAATTTTTCCCTGTTGTTCAGGAACTGGCCTGCAATCCATAGCGGGTATTCAGGGTTCCTGATTCCCGTGAGGTTCCTCAGGTCCCTGAGGGTTTCCACAGTTTTCCTTGATGCCACAATCCAACCAACCCTGAATCCTGTAAATCCATAGAACTTGGTCATGCTCCCGTTTATGACAATCTCATCAGAATTCTCATAGAATGAATCCAGCCTGTCCCTGTCAGTGAACTCAAGGAAAGCCTCATCCGCATACATGAAGCCTCCATTCCTGAAATGATTCTCGCGCAGGGTCTCAAGGAACTCTTTGGAATGCCTGTTTCCAAGGGGGTTGTTCGGGTTTGAGAAGAAGAAGGCCTTTGGCCCCGGCTTCCTGGACATCATCGAATCCAGTTCACTGAATGGTGCCGTGTGCGTTTCAACACCCAGGTTGCCAGGCACATTGAAGATCGGCTCATATTCCGGAAGCCCGACGTATACAGGAAGCTTCCAAGATCTGGCAAGGAGGCTCAGCAAACCTATTGATTCTGATCCGCCAGTGGTTATGAAAACATTTTCCGGATCGAAGCCGTAAAGGTTGCAGAGCTCATTCCTGAAATACTCCCTTGTGTCCTTTGCCTCCCTCTTCATGTTCTCGAAGGAAGTGTCAATGCCCATCTCGGAAAGTGATGGCTCCGGCAGGCCGCTTGCTGAAAGGTTGTGAACAGTGCCTTCCCAGTAATCCTCTATCCACCTTATGAGCCGCTGGGGTTCGGGCCCTTCCAACGGCATGCCTCATTCCCCCATCTGTGCGATGGTTTCCATGGTGGACTGGACCACCGACTCATCGCTGCTGTACCTGTTCTTCCATCCCGTGGACTGGAGTTTCGTAACATCGAGCTGGGCTATCTTTACGTCCCCTTTCCAGCCCCTTCCGTTTATTCCGCCGGTATAGTTGTACCTGACATTCTTGAGCCCCATCTTGTCAACCACTATGTCTGCAATCCTTGAGACAGAAGTGGTTTCCGGATTTCCAAGGTTGAAAATGTCGGTATTAAGGGATTTTTCATGGACGTAGAGCATGGACCTCACGCAATCGTCCACATAAAGGTAGGATTTCCTCTGTGTCCCATCACCGAGTATTTCCAGTTCGGCAGGGTTTTTCTGCAGCTTTCTTATGAAATCATAGATCACGCCGTGTGTGGAATTCTTGCCAACAATATTTGCGAACCTGAAGATGCTTCCCTTTATTCCATAATAGTGGGAATACGCAGTGATAAAGCCCTCACAGGCCATCTTGGAAGCACCATAGCTTGAAATCGGCATATATGGGCCGTAACCTTCAGGCGTGGGCATGAGGTTGGCCTCTCCGTAAACCGTGGAGCTCGATGCAAAGAGGATGTGCTTGACATCATTCTGCCTCATGTACTCCAGGAGCCTGAAAGTGCCTTCAACGTTGTTCCTGAAGTCAATCGTGGGGTCTTCTGCCCCATTCCTCACATCCGAATTTGCAGCAAGGTGTATGACAACATCAACGCCATCAAGCCCCTTCATTCCAGGAAGGTCATTGATGTCCCCGTTCACAAAGCTGAAATTGCTGTCTTTCCGATATTTTTCAATGTATCTCTCATCAACATTGGAGAGGTTGTCCAGTGCAATGACCTCGTTTTCCCCAATTAGAGTCTCAACCATGTTAGAGCCAATAAAACCCGCTCCTCCAGTAACCAGTATCCTTGAATTCTTCATGAAACAGCATCCCCACTTGATTGGTTCATATCCCAATCATTCGGTTAGACAAAATATTATGGTAAAGCCGTCTGTGCAGACACCGTTCCTGGTGGTGCCTATACCCTGTAATGCCTGAACCTGGCAAAGAATGCCAGATCGTAGGCAATCTTAATGAGCGAAGCAGAAAAGAAGACACCTTCTGGAAAAACCTCGAATAGAAGTCCAGCAAGGCCCGGCCCCGGTATCTGGAAACCGTTCCTGACCCCCAGGAAAACTGAGTTGCTGGCCACCCTGGCATCGGCTGGAATCATGGTGTTCACAAGGCTGTCCCTTGCGGGGACATCCATCTGGCTGGTGCTCTGCCTCAGGAAAAGGAACATTTCACTGATGAACAGGCTGTGGAATACCGGCACCATGAAGAGCATGACATTGCTGATGAGGTGGGTGTACACCATGGTCTTCACCAGGCCCAATCTTGTGGAGATCCTGCCCGCTGCTATGACAGAAAGTGCTGTTACCACATTGACCACCAGGAAGATCAGTCCGGCCTGGGAGAGCGTAACTCCATAGACATCCTTGAACCAGAGGCTGATGATGGCAGTATTCACCAGCCCACCACCCAGTGAATCAACCGAGAAGAGTGCCGCAAGGGCCTTCACATCCCTCTTGACCTTCACATCCCCGATAGCCTTCTTCTGGGCGGCAGGCTTGAGATCGGGGAATTTCTGGGAGATGTATATGGCCACCTGCACCAGGGAAAGGATCAGGTCCACCAGGAATATAAGCCGGAAATCTGAAGTCCTGTATAGGAAAAGGAACAGTGAGCCGATGGCCCCGCTCGAGTAGGAGGCAAAATTGTACAGGGAAAACATCATGTTCTTGCTCCTCTGGTCACTGACCGACAGGCTGATGGTATACTGTTCCAGGGACTGGTTCACAGTGAGGTCCCTCCCAGCAAGGGAAATGGAACCAACAATAAGTGCTATGATGAGGAAATAGAGGCTGTTGCCAAAAAACAGGATTGCCAGTGAAAATGAAAAGAGGCCTGAAAGCAGCAGAAGTTTCCACTTGATCCTCATGTGCAGAGCGGTGTAGAGGTACAGGAACAGGGTGGAAATTCCCAGGCTCACAAGCACGATCACGGCGATCTCCAGGCTTGTGTATCCCAGGAAACTGAGGTAGAAAGGCGCGGCAATTGCAAGGGTTGAGAAGATGAATGATCTTATTCCCTTGGCAAGTGAAAGGAAAGGGCCCGGCTTTGCCATATTGATGGGAAGTGGGAGGTGTTGTTAAACCGTTGCTTTCACCCAATATCTTTGTTTTTAAACTTTACCTGTGGATAATGTACATTTGTACGCATGACTATTATAAAATGACAGTATCTTCACAGGATTGACTACTATGACCCTCCGATCTGATGATCAGCAACTCACTGCCAAGCACATCAAGAAGATGTTTGCACAAACCCGGCAGGCCACACTGGACCTCTGTTCCCCACTGGAAAGGGATGACTACATGGTGCAGTCCACCTCTGACTCCAGCCCTCCAAAATGGCATCTTGGCCACACCACCTGGTTCTTTGACAACTTCATCCTGAAGGAATACCAGAAAGGTTATGCCCCGGTTGACCCGATTTACGGTTTCGTGTTCAATTCCTACTATGAAACTGTGGGCACCTATGTTCCCAAACCGTCCAGGGCAACCATCTCCAGGCCCTCCCTTGAAAAGGTTCTAGAATACAGGGAACACACTGAAAACTCTCTGCTTGAGCTTATGGAGGATGAAGATTCTGCGGAACACCAGGATATAATATACAGGACACTTCTGGGGATAAATCACGAGCAGCAGCATCAGGAACTGCTCCTGATGGACATAAAGAGGAATTTCTACGCCTCATCATTCAGGCCCTCATACAGGAAAAAATCCAGCGCTTCTCAGAGGCCGGGAAGGGTGGAATGGATCTCCTTTGACCCCGGGGTGCAGCCGATTGGCCACGATGGAAGGGGATTCTGCTTTGACAACGAGACTCCGAGGCACAGGGAACTAATTCACCCATTCAGCATTGCCGACCGCCCGGTCACCAACGGCGAGTACCTTGAGTTCATCGAGGACGGCGGATACGGCAGACCCGAACTCTGGCTTTCCAGTGGGTGGGCATGGAGGCTTGAAAATCGGGTGGAACACCCACTTTACTGGGAGAACACGGAAGACGGAATGTCATCTTTCAC
The DNA here is from genome assembly GCA_046703545.1 of Thermoplasmataceae archaeon. Lineage (GTDB taxonomy): Archaea > Thermoplasmatota > Thermoplasmata > Thermoplasmatales > Thermoplasmataceae > JAJZOM01. The sequence goes on from JBJKSX010000017.1 coordinate 38,667, forward strand.
ACTTTCCGGGATGAGGCCACTTGATCCCCTGGAGCCGGTATCCCATGTATCATACTATGAGGCAGATGCCTTCGCCAGATGGTCAGGTTGCAGGCTTCCAACAGAAGCCCAGTGGGAGTACGCCTCGAGGGGAAACAGCTCCGCATTCCAGTCAAACAACCTGGAACTTGGGCATTTCAGACCAGTGATGCTTGAGGATTCAGGTGGACCGGTGAGGGGGATCGGCAACACCTGGGAATGGACATCAAGCTCATACCTGTCATATCCAGGCTTCAGGCCCCTCCCCGGATCACTTGGAGAGTACAACGGGAAGTTCATGTCAGGCCAGATGGTTCTGAAAGGTGGAAGTTATGCAACTCCCAACGGCCACTCAAGGCCCTCATACAGGAATTTCTACCATCCTGCTTCAAGGTGGCAGTTTTCAGGCATCAGGCTGGCAAGGGATGGGGCCAATGAATAACTCTGGAGACATAATTGACCTGAAGCCAAGGATGTCGGATTTCAGGTCGGAAGTGGTGCAGACACTTTCCCAGAGCCCAAAGAGGATCAGGCCCAAGTTCTTCTATGATGACAGGGGCTCACGGCTCTTTGATGAGATCACACGGCTTCCGGAATACTACCCCACAAGGTCTGAACTTGAAATTTTGAGGAACAGGTGCAGTGAGATATCCAGTTTCATCGGCCAGGAAGCGGTTGTCCTGGAACTCGGTGGCGGCAACGGCATGAAGGGTTCGCTGCTACTGAATTGCCTGGAGAAACCTTCTGCTTACATTCTCGTGGACATATCAAGGGACTCACTGGAGATAGCAGTGGAGAGGCTCAGGTCAGAGCATGAAAGTGTGGATGTCAGGGCTGTATGGGCAGACTACACAGACACGGAGGTAATGAAGGGACTCAACTTCCCGGGAAGGAAGTCCATAGTATTCCTCGGTTCCACAATAGGCAACATGGAGCCGGAGAATGCCAGGAATTTCCTGCAGGGATGCAGAAACCTTCTCACAGACGGTGAAGGCCTCACAATCGGGGTGGACCTGAAGAAGGACCGGGACATCCTTGAAAGGGCCTACAATGACAGCCAGGGCGTCACTGCAGAATTCAACCTCAACCTCATCCACAGGATAAACAGTGAATTTGGGGCTGAACTGGACCCAGCTGAATTCCGTCATGTGGCCTTCTACAACCAGGATATGGGAAGGATAGAAATGCATCTTGAAAGCCTTGCGGAGCAGGCATTCAAGCTGGACGGAGTTGAATTTACAATGGCCAGGGGCGAGAGGATCCACACCGAAAACTCGTACAAGTATTCCACAGGGGAGTTTACAGAAATACTGAAAAGAACAGGATTCCGGGATGTAGTCAACTGGACTGATTCCGCGGGAAATTACGCACTTTTCTCGGCCCAGGTGTGAGAATGCTGGATAGCGGAGTAAATGTTAACCAGTCACTGGAGATAGGGTGAGCATGAAGGTTGAGACCAGCAGCGGAATAGTTGTTTTCAGGAACCACGACAAAGAGAGGGAATACCTTCTTCTTGAAAGGAGGGAAGGGTTCCTGGATTTCCCAAAGGGCCACATAGAGGGCGGGGAATCAGAAGTTGAAGCTGCCACCAGGGAGACCGAGGAGGAAGCAGGCATCAGGGTCTCCCCCATTGAAGGTTTCAGGAAGGAAGTGGAATACTGGTTCAGGTTCCGTGGGCAGTCTATTCACAAGAAAGTTGTTATGTTTACAGGCAGGGTGTCGGAAGACGCATCCCCTCAAATCTCCTTTGAACATGTGGGGCTGAGATGGCTAAATTTCAAGGACGCCATGGAACAGCTGAAATTTGACAACCAGCTTGAACTCCTTGAAGAAGTTGAGAGATTCCTTTCGGGCAAAGAAGGCCGATCCCTCTAGAACAGCCTTGTCATTGTGCCTGATTCCATGGAGTAATGGTGGTCTGCTGATTTTTCACCCAGGGAATGTGCAACGAAGATCACATCCACGGAGATTTTTGCTGCCATTTTTCTCACTTCTTCCAGGAACTGGCCCGGGCTGCTGATGTTTGAAACCACCTCATCAAGAAGGATCGCTCGTGGCCTGCTGGCAAACGCCGTTGCGAGGGTAACCCTCATCCTCTGGCCCATGCTCAGATCCCTGAGTTTTCCGCTGTACCCTATTCCAAATGCTTCCTGAAGCTGTTCCATGAATTCAATGTCGGGAGTTTTTCCCATGGCCCAGAGTATGTGCTTCTGGACAGTCATGTGGGAGAAGTATGAGTTGTGGGTTGCATATGCCACCCGCCTGACCTGCGGCGGGAGATTCGTGACAGCCTGGCCGTTTACCAGTATTTCCCCCGTGTCCACTGGAATGAGGCCTGATAGAGTTTTCAGGAAGGTAGATTTTCCGGAGCCATTTTCTCCGGACAGCAGTATGAGGCCCTGATCCTCCATGCCTGCATGAAGGGAAAAACCATTCAGGCGGACCGCAAATTCTGCCCTGATCATGTCTGTGAGCCTCCAGCCTGCACGGTCCTGCTTCTTCTGGGCGCCACTCCGATGATCTTGATGATGATTATGAGAACCAGGGAGAACACAATCATCAGGGCAGACGCCGTTATTGCAACATCCGGGCCATAATACCCGTAGTACTGGAATATCAGAACAGGGGCAGGTTGTGTGCCATTGAAGGGGTACTGCAGAACGTAGTTGGCAATTATTGCAACAGAGCCGAATTCACTCATTGCCCTGCTCATTGCAGTGAGGGCAGAGGATACAACTTCCCTTCCAAATCCCGGCACCAGCACTGAATAGAGCACAGAAAGCCTGGAAGCCCCAAGTGTGAATGCAAAATTCTCCGGGTCCGGAAGGCTCGAAGAAAATATTGACTGGACCGACCTCACGTAAATGGGCATTGCTATGAAAGTGAGCGCGATGACCAGTCCCTGGATACTGTTGAACAGCCCTATTCCAATGGAAGTGAGAAATCTGCCAAGAGGAGTCAGTGGGCTCACCATTAGAAGAAACGCGATCCCAACAATGGGGTGGGGGATTGAGGCGGGTATGTCTGAAATTGCTTCCCATACGGTGTGCTTTGTCCTGGCAAGCTCATAGCCAAGAGGTGTGAACACGATGAATATGACAAGGGCGGCCAGACCTGAGGAAAACAGTGTGAGCCCAATGGATTCAAACACTATTCTGCTGAAACCAAGTGAACTGTGAAATACCACGAATCCATAAAACAGGATATAGGCAGTGGGGACGGCCGTTAGGAAAACCGAAATCCCAGCTATGATCCACAGGCCATCCCTCTTTTTCATGTTACCAACTCAGACACTTTCAGGGGCAAATCCCATTCAGAATCTTCCCCCAGCAGTGACCTTGTTCAGTATCACAAGGTTCTGTATCTCATAGGGTGGGGCAGTGTCGTTGAACAGGACGGGGGTCGCAAGCGGTTCAAGCCCAAACGAGGACATGGCCAGGGTGTGGTTCATAACGAACGAGGTGAAATCGTAAGCTTCGGTGGTCATGATGGTGTTGTTGTTCAGGGCTGATATGTACAGCATTATCGCGGACCCCTTAGCTGGCCCTGATGCTGTGCTGTAAGAAAAGCTGGAATAGTAGCTTGCAAGGGAAGGGCTGCCGAAGTTGACTCTTGAGGGCAATGAGACATAGCTGAGCCCCTTGCTTATTGCAGCAGACTTGTAGATGAACAGGAACTGTATCTGGCCTGATACAAGCGGAGACACAAGCAGGGCTGCACTGGAGCTGTTTGAAAGGCCACCGTTCTGCTTCATCCTGTCTGTGAAGTAGCTCTGGTTTCCTCCTGCATAAAGGCTTCCTGCAATCTCAAGTGATATCCAACCCCTCAGGCCTGCAGGGTCGCTCGACGGATCGGAGATTCCCACAGACACTTTTCCGGAAGTGAGGTTGTCGAATGCACTGTACAGTCCAGCTGAGCTGTTGGATGCAGTCGCACTGTTCAATCCCGAAACTATGCTGTTGACTTCCTGGGTGTGTGTGGCATTAGAATAAGCAAGCACGAGCTGGTCGGAGGCAAACGCTATTGCCCATCCGGAGTACCTGGGCCCCAGATAGGACTTATTGTATGACTGGAGTGAAACTGATATGAAAATGTTGGCCGGGCCACCCTGTCCAATTTCCCTTGCGGCAGTGAAGGATCCGGCGCCCTTTGCACTGGCCACCGGGTCACCAGTCTGGTTGTGGAACTCATTGAGGTAGTAGTTGGATTCCTGGACATAGGCATCTGCGGAATAGGCCAGAAGAGCTTTGTTGAATTGCTTTCCTTCAAAATAGTGGTAGCCTGCATAACCAGCTATCCCAACAATGGCAAATGCCACAAGGATAGCAGCCAACTTGATGATGTGCATTGTACAGGGCTTATTGGGTGAGCATATTTATATTTGTTTAAAGTGCTACAAAAGTAAATAGTTATATTTACCAAATGCCTGCATGTCTGTAAATGAGCGAAGAAGAGAATGGATCAAGGAGCACATTTCTGACCCCCAGGCAGCTCCAGATCATGAAGCTCCGCCAGAAAGGTTTGAACACAGAAGCCATTGCAAGGGAAATAGGCACAACAAGGCAGAATGTCACCATACTGGAGAAAAGGGCACACAGGAATCTTGACCGTGCTGCGGGAACCCTGAGCGCTGTCCGGGACATGAAGATCACGACAGATATAGAGATCCCAAGGGACACACACATGCTGGACGCCGTGAAACAGATCGTTGCCAGTGCAGACAGGAACGGAATAAGGCTGAACGATAACCTCATAGGCATCATGACAAAATTCAAGGTGGCGATGGAAAAGGACCTCAGGGGCGGGATAACCCAGAGGCCAATCACCGTCCTGATGTTCCAGGACGGAAGGATACAGTTTATCTGAACCTGATGGTTCCGCCAGACGGGTGGCCAGGCGGCTTCATCCTGAACAGGGCAGCATAGAGGTGTATGGGCGACCTTCCCTTGTTTTCAGGCTCCTTCAGCCTGAGGAACAGGAAGGAGGCCCCAAACCTTCCGAGAAAAACAATCACATAGGCGTAGAGAAGGGCCTGGAATACCGGAAGCCCGGTCATGAGCCATTCCAGCAGGTATCCGCCTGCCAGGGCGCCGAACAGGTAGATTATGCCATTGAAGCCGTTCATTATTGACAGGTATTCAGCTCTCTGTTTCGGTGGCACCACATCAAGCAGGTACGAGTTCATGACCACGTTCTGGAGGGCACCGACAACGCCGCTGTAGATCTCCATGAACAGGAACTCAGGGAAAGTGGTTGAAAACGCATAGAGGAGCGGTATCCCGCTCAGCATCAGCCGTGCAATGAAGATAAGCTGTGGCCTGTAAATTCCGTCTGTTATGCGCCCCAGAACGTACTGGAGTGCTATTGTCGCAATTAGTGACGCCACCGTCAGTATAGCAACGCTTGAAAGTGAAAAGTGCATGACAAGCACCATGGTGATGGGAAACATGGGCCATGCCATGGACCAGAAAAAGCCCTGGACATTCATGGCCACGAAATAATTGTAAAAGTGGGGCTCCTTCCTGAGGCCCCTCAGGGTCTTCATTATGCTTCCCACAACCTTTGTTGCATGCTTGGTCTCGCTAATCATTGCAATGAAAACCGAACTGATTACGTAACACGCTGAAGCAGCGTAGAAAGGAATTGCTATATCGAGGGTGACCTTGCCCTGGAAAAGCACGGTCATGACCACAAGTGACCCTATTGTTCCAATGGATGCAAGGTTGTTGATCAGGGCAAGGTACTTTCCCCTGGCGGTTGAGGTTATCTCATCCGCAATAAGGGAGAACCAGTTCACCGTGATGAGGGCCGAGAACAGGGATATGAGTGCATAGAGCACTATGAGCTCCACAGGGGTCCTCACCATACCAAGGAAGAACCACAATACAGCAAGAATCAGGCTGCCCAGCAGCAGGAAAGGCTTCCTCATTCCCAGCTTGTCGCTGAGCCTTCCCCAGAGGAGCTGGCCGCCATTTCCAAGGGAGTTCGCAGTGGACTGGAGCCAGCCCATCTCTGCAGCCGTTGCCCCAAGATACACTCCATAGACACCCACAAAAGAGGTTGCGGCTGCAGCCCCGACGGAAATGACTAGTGACCTGAGAGCTATAAGCGTCCTGTTGAGCATATTGATCCTGTGTTGATTCCAGTGAAGCGCCAACCTGCAAATGAACATTTGTTATGCGCAGCAGACGCAATACCAGAACCAGTTGCCCATCCAAGCCGTAAGGATGCATGCAATAAATTCCCTGTTAGGCCAGATGAAACGCAGCGTACCTGTGCTGGCACTGGGGGCAGAAAACATCAGGGAACCGACGTGTTCATTGAGTAGTCGATGAAATATATCTGCGTGTACACCTCAGGATAAAAGTAAGTGCCCTGGAACCAGTGGTCAAGATAAGACTTGTTTCCATTCACGGACATATTGTCATAAGAATGCAGGATAGAGTAAGGGGAGAACTGAATGTTGTTGAAGTATCCGCCACCAGCACTGGGGGAGTTCTCGTTCATCATCAGAGTCAGGGACGCTTCATTCCCGGGCCCGCCAAATCCATGATCCTCGTATGATTTTGAGATGTTGATCATCAGCTTAGGTGGAAGAAGGAATTTGTATGTTCCACTTCCGTAAATTGTTGTCTGGAGGATCTGGGGGGTGCCCGCTGATGCATTTTCGTAATAAGAACCCATAACCTGAATTGTGCTGGATCCTGAATAGCTGTAATTTACAACATGAATAACCAGGAGAGGCCCCTTGAGTGGACTGATTCTGTTCGGAGTTGTGCTGTTCACCGTCTTGCTGGTGTTGGTTGGGGAGGAAGTTCCTGAGCTCAGGCCGTTAAAAAACGTCAAGCTTACGGTGTTTGTCAACACGAGGGATGCCACCAGGACAAAGACAACAAAAACTGGAATTGCTATTTTCAATATTGATTTCCCGGCCATCCTTTCACCGCGACAGAAATAGAAAGTGACAAAGCTAAAAAAGGTAAGCTTTATTTGATTATCACTTTATAAATATTGCATTATAGTTCACAGATTGTGTTACCGGCAAGTTTCAGTTTACATAGCCTAAACTTCATCCGCTAAATATTGGCATGGTTTTTATGCGTCATCCAGTTACATTAACATGAAATCACTTGTACTTGGAGGAACAGGATTTATTGGACGGAGGCTCGTGAATCAGCTTCTTTCCTCCGGAAGCGAAGTGACACTTGCAACATCAGGAAAATCACCAAACCCCTTTGAGGGAAGAGTTACAACCCTAGTTACCGACAGATTCGACAGGGAGAGCCTGAAGAAGTCCATGGAAGGGCTTGCCTATCATGACGTCGTATTCGACACCATAGGATACAGGTCTATTGACGTCAAGAACTCCATGGACGCATTGAGGAAAAAGATCGGGAAGTACGTGTATATTTCCAGTGCAGCAGTGTACAGTGGAATGGAAGGCACACTACGTGAAGAGGCGTTCAATCCGGCAGAGACAGTTGCAGAAGCAGGAATGGAGGACACATATCACGGTGGAAAGAGGATGTCTGAGGCCTATCTTTTCAAGAACTCCCCTGTCCCTGTTGCCATAGTAAGATTCCCAAACGTCATGGGATTCGACGACAGCACATTGAGATTCCAGGATCATGTCACAAGAATACTCAGGGGCGAGGAGTTTGCGTTTCCAAAACCTGAGGGCAGAAGGAACCATGTGTGGGTGGAGGATGCCGGCAGGTTCCTTGCATGGCTGGGGCTGAAAGGAAACGGGGGCATATACAATGCCGCATCACCTGATTCCATGGTGGCAAGTGAACTTGTGGCAAGAATTGCAGAATCTCTGGGAACCAGCGCAAGGATAAGCAGGGACTCAGAGGAAGCAAACTCAAGGTATGCAGCTTCGAAGGATCTCATAATCAGCGTCGAAAAAGCGGGAAAGAAAGGCTTCGCATTTACCCCGACAGACCGGTGGCTCAAGGGAGAGGCGGAGAAGGCTAAAGAAAACGGGATGGATTCACCCAATTCAATGGAGTACACCAGAAGCTTCTTCTCATGAGAAACATGCGAGATTTTTATCTCACTGGAGACTGACATAAGAATGAGCCTCAAGATCGGCATCACACTTGGAGATCCCGCGGGAATAGGCCCAGAAATCACGGCCAGGGCACTGCCTGACCTGAAAGGCCACCTCGGAAACATGGTCTTGATAGGAAACAGGGACAATTTCATGCGGGTTTCTGAAGCAGTCGACGTGCCTGTGGAAATTGTTGATGAAGTGCAATTTGTGGATATACCTTCAGAACCATTTGCCATGGGGGAGGTTTCAGAAGTTGCCGGTTACAATGCACTGCGGAGCATAGAAACCGCAGTTGGAATGGCCCTTTCTGGAGAAGTGGCCGGCATTTGCACTGCGCCCATCAACAAGGAGGCGATTATACTGGCTGGCTCAGAATATAAAGACCATACCACTATGCTGAGTGGCCTTACAAACTCAGGAGAACTCTCAACCGTTTTCGAAACGGGAGAACTCAGGGTCACCTTTCTCACCAAGCATCTTTCTCTGAGGGATGCAATAAGCGCAATCACGGAGGAGTCTGTGTACCGCGGCATCGTAAAGGCAGACCAGGCAATGCGCCTTCTTGGCATAAACGGCGGCAAGATTGCTGTATCCGCCCTGAATCCCCATGGAGGCGAGGGCGGGCTTTTCGGCGACGAGGAAATAAACGCAATCAGGCCTGCAGTGGAGAAGGCGGCAAAAAAGTACAATGTTCAGGGGCCGTTTCCTGCTGATTCAGTGTTCTTCAGGGCCTCGCAGGGTGAATTCCAGATGGTTCTGTCCATGTATCACGACCAGGGGCACATTGCAGCCAAGATGCTTGATTTCCACCATACCGTGAGCATGAATACAGGAATGCCCTTCCTGAGGACATCCGTTGACCACGGCACGGCTTTTGACATAGCGGGGAAATTCCATGCAAGCGGAGAGAGCATGAAGGAGGCCATAATGAAAGCTCTTTCATACTCGGAAAAGTACAGGAAAAATTTCAGTTCGATTGAAGAAAATATGAAAAAATAATGGGGGTTTCCTAAAAGGCCTTTCAGTACTGCCTTGGATGCCAGGCTATTCCCAGTATTCCACCTATGAATGCCAGGAGGAAACCGATGAAGAAACCGCCAAGGGCGCCATACCAGCTCACAATGGAAATCACCAGAACAAGGACTCCCCAGGTGGTGCTCTGTTCAGGATGGTTCTCCATCATTGCCGCGCCGATTATTATAAGGACTCCCCAGAGTATCCCAAGAATGCCAAAAGCTGCGCCAAACCCGCCAAATGGCAGAGTCAGGGCCAAACCCACAACACCAAGGAAGATTCCCACCAAGAGAATGAAAATGCCCCCTATGAGCGAAAGCACGAAGGCTGCTGTTGGCTTTTCTGTCGTTTGAGCCATAAGTGAAGAAGCTCACGAAGTATATGAATAACCGCACAGGGCAAATTTTGGTGGTGGGCGAAGAATGGGTTCTTTAGGCAGAATGGCTTTCCCCATTATGGGCATCAGCGCAGGGCCAGGTGCGGAAGGCCTGTTCAGTGGCAGATCAGGGTTTTATACAAAGTACCGTCCCAGGTACCCTGCTGATCTTATTCAGCTGCTTGAAAGGGAGATCGGCTTTTCGCCCTCTGCAGTGGTTGCCGATATCGGTGCAGGCACCGGGATCCTTTCAAGGTTATTTCTTGAGAATGGAAACGCCGTCTTTGGGGTGGAACCAAACGATGAGATGAGGGGCGTGGCCTCCAGGGAACTCAGGGCATTCCCCAATTTTCACGCGATCAAGGGCACAGGAGAAGACACCGGCCTTCCCGAAGAAAGCGTGGATATGGTGGTATGCGGGCAATCCTTCCACTGGCTTAATCCTGCGCTTGCGGGAAAGGAATTCAGGAGAATTCTCAGGGAACCTTTCAACGTTGCACTCTTCTGGAATGACAGGGTGGAGATGCAGGAAGGCTTCAATTCCCAGTATGAACGGATCGTGAGTGAATACAGCCCAAAGTATCACAGCAGTGGCAGCACAACCCTCGATGATCAGGCATTTGAGAGATTCTTTGGAGGCACCCTCAAGAAGTTTTCAATGGACAATTTCCAGGAGTTGACCCTTGACGGCGTGATGGGAAGATACCGGTCCGCCTCATACGCCATAAAGCCGGACGATGGAAATTACGGGAAACTTGCTGAATCCATTGAGAATGCCTTCAAGAAGTACCAGAAGAATGGCACTGTCAGGCTCCAGTACAGGACTGTGGCATTCATGGGGAAGCTTGTCCCATAAAATACGCTGAAAGAGCTCCAGCCATCAAAAAGACCATCATGCATTTCAGTTCCCCTTTATAGGGTTGAAATCATAACATGCTCATGTCTGGGGAATCCAACAAAAGTCCAGAGAAGAACGGCAAGCAACCAAACCCAAACCTAGGGTTTTCCATAAAGCACATGGATGCCAGCGTGGATCCGCATGAGGATTTCTTTCTGTATTCTGCGGGCAACTGGCTGAAGAACAATCCAATCCCTGAGGACAAGTCACTCTGGGGGAGTTTTCTGCAGCTCATGGAGAAGAATACAGCAGATCTGCATGGAATACTCCTTGAATGTGTCTCTTCCGGGAAGACGGCACAGCAGAAGATGCTTGGGGATCTGTACAGATCGGTCATGGACACCAGTAAGATTGAGGAACTCGGCTTCGAGCCCGTAAGGGAGTTCCTGGAAAAAGCTGACATTGTGGGGTCAGTTGATGAATACCTCGATTACACATTTGAGTTGAGCAGAATAGGGTTCTCAACACTCTGGCATTCTTTCTCAAGGGCGGACAAGAGAGACAGCTCGGTGTACTCATACTACTTCATGCAGGGCGGCATAAGCCTCCCCAGCAGAGACTACTACATAGAGGAATCTTTCAGCGATATTAGAAAATTCTATCATGAGCACATGGTGAATGTTTTCTCCATGTATGGAATGGAATCGGCACTATCGAACGAATCTGCAGAGTCGGTCAATGCACTGGAAACGGAACTGGCAAAGGCGAGCAGAAGCCAGGCAGAGCTCAGGGACGCGGAAAAGAACTACAACAGGTATGGCATGGAAGATCTGGAAAAGGAATTTCCCAATCTGAGAATTGGCGATTTCCTTGAAAAGATGGGCGTGCCGGACCTGGATTTTGTGGTCATAGGCCAGCCTGAGTATTTTGCGCACCTCAATTCCATAATGACGGACTCCAACCTTGAAAAGCTGAAAACAGCACTCAAGTGGAACATACTCTCCTCTGCGTCACCGTTCCTGTTTTCGAAAATGGAGGATGAGCACTTTGACATGTTTGCCCGGAAGATACGTGGGCAGCCCCAACAGGAAGAAAGATGGAAGAGGGCAGTTCACAGGGTCGATGAACTATTGGGGGAATCGCTTGGCGAAATATTCGTGAAGAAACACTTTGGCGATGAGGCCAGGGAGAAGATGGAGGTACTGGTCCAGGACATAAAGGAAGTGTTTGAGGAAAGACTCAAGAGTCTGGAATGGATGACAGAGGGTACCAGGAAACAGGCACTGGTGAAGTTCGGGAGATTCAAGGCGAAGATAGGGCACCCCGACACCTTCCGGGACTACTCGTCCATCAGGATAGATCCCGGAGACTATTTTGGCAATGTCATAAGGGCCACACAGTTCGAGGTGGATCGACATTCCAGAAGGGCAGGCAAGCCAGTTGACAGGAACGAATGGTTCATGACCCCTCCAACAATCAATGCATATTTTTCCCCTCCCGACAACGAAATTGTTTTTCCGGCCGGTATACTGCAACCGCCATTTTTTGATGCGGAAATGGATGATGCAGTAAATTACGGGGCCATTGGCGGAGTCATCTCTCATGAAATCACCCACGGATATGACGATCAGGGCAGGAGATATGATGAGAACGGAAACCTCAGGGACTGGTGGAGCAAAGCTGATCTGGACAACTTCCTGGAGCGCGCCAACAAGGTTGTTGAACTCTACAGTGGCCTGGAAGTCCTGCCCGGGCTCAGGGTGAATGGGGAGTTGACCCTGGGCGAAAACATAGCGGATTTCGGCGGAGTAAGCATAGCCTATGCTGCCCTCCAGAGGCACTTGAAGAAGAACCCTCAACTGAGGAAAGATGTGGATGGGCTTACCCCTGAGCAGAGATTCTTCATCTCTTGGGCACAGCTATGGAGGGAGAACATAATGGAGGAAGAATCAAGGCTGAGGGTCTCAACGGACCCCCACTCTCCAAACAAGTTCCGGGCTCAAGAGCCCGTGTACAACCATCCTGCATTTGAGGAAGCATTCCCAAAATCCGGAAGCAGTGGTGAAGCAAAGTCAAAAATCAATATCTGGTAAAGGAAAATCGCGTTGCAGGCACGGATCAGGGATCGGCCAGGTCGGAACTGACCATCTGGAGATACCTCTCCAGTGCCTTGCTCACCTTTTCCACAGATTGCTGGTTCTCTGGATCCCAGACATTCTCAGTGTCAGAAATGAGGGACAGAACCTTCCTGCCCAGCTCTCCACTGTCAATAAGCGCTTTGAGTCCCGCTGCAAGAACAAGCAGGTCACGGTTTTCGGTCATCCTGTCCTCAAGGAACTCCAGCCTTCCCTGGACTTCAGAGAGTGAATTCTGAGCCCTTTCAGCCGCTGATTTCATTTTCCAGACCTTGATCTCAAGGCCGGCGGTTTTTGCTTCGAGTTCTGATATTTCCCTCTCCATGGACTCTTTCCTGGAGGTCATGGAATCCATTTCAGTGGAGCTCATGATCTTTTCCCTCTCCATCTGGTCCCGGTCGGAAACCCATTTTAGAAACTCATCGAAAAGATCGTTTATGTTGAATGTGTCCTTTCTCTGCCTTAGGGAGAATAGGAATGCCTTAAGGTCAGACTCGGATATTCCCTCTTCCTGAAAAAGGGCAATGATGTCCGAACCCTTCTTAGGGGCCGATGCGGCAGTTTCAACGCCTTTCTCCTCTTTCCCTACATTTCCTGCGGCAACTATTCTGCTCACTGTTGATGCAGAAATATTGAATTTTCTCGCAATTCCCGCTTTCGTAGCCCCCGGCTTGGAAAACTCACTGAGGATTGCCTTCTTGGTCTCAGGCGAAATTTTATTTGCCACCTTAATCAAATGTACTAAGTTGATTTAAATGATAACCCTTTAGGAACGATCCATTTTCTGTATTTCGTTCATGGCTTCTCAATTCCGGATCTGTTCATTTATTCGCGATTTACATTGCAAAGTTAAATAAGCCAGTGTACAGTTAGCGCAGATTACATGTGCGATGAGTCTAACATTTCATCAAAATCTTTGAGGCAAACATCAGAGATCATGCATTATGAGGCACTGGTGTCCAGGCCGGGGATCAGCCAGCCCGATTCAAATTTTATCTGGGGTTCCACCTTCAAGGCGCCAATCGGAATAAGTGTCAAGGAAGACAAGGCATTCTTCGACATATTCCTGCCTGAGGAAGCACAGAATGAGCCCGACAAGAAGCTTTTCCTCAACAGGGTGGGAGCAAAGCTGCAGGATGGAATATGGCACGTGAGGAGGAACGATGACCAACTCAAGGGCGTCTATGGGCCAGCCCTTAGGTTTGCACTCACGTCCTTCAGGACACTGTTCAACGATTATTCATACATAGAGAACGGAAGGATTTACCTCCATTTCCTATTTAACGAAAATGACATAATGGCTGTTTCACGAGTTTTTCTCTCACTGGATACCGAAGCCCTGGGGTTGAGGCTCGAGTACCTGAGAAAATTGAAGAAAGGGGCAACGACATTCCAGGATCTCAAGGCAGGGGGAAATACCGTGGCAGTCACCATCGAAGCTTTCAGGAATGAAGAATTCGGGGAGGAACCCGAAAAAATCAATTTCCTCATGAGTTCAACCCTTAACAAGGGTGTGAGAACAGTCTCATATTCGGAGAATGGAGAAATACCTGAAATTCTTGCCCCCCTGGATATCCAGAATGTGGACAGTAGAGTGAAGGCATTCTACTGTTCCAACGAAGTGGTGGCAAAACTGATGGGCCATATGCTCGACAATGCCACAGTATTCTATGGGTATCACGGGTTTGCAAGCGACAACAGGATATCACTGACCGTAAATCTGCCAAAGCCACTGACTGCTTCACTGCTCAGGACCATCGGAAAGATCGAGCAAGAAAATGCTGATTACACAATAAGCCTGAAAGAAGTGGTGGAGTTGTCGTCAGCCCAATAATCTGGACTCAGAGCAGTCTTTTCGGCAAACATGGGGGAATTTCCTGGCCGGAAACCCCCGGAAAAGCATTTTCCTGAACAATTCTGCGAACTTTTTCCCACGTTGGAAAAAATTGTTCATGTCATTTGACGGATATCCTTTTTTTCAATCAAAATGATATAGATGAAATCAATCGAAGGCGGTCAGTGCAAAAACCACCTTCCACCGGTGGGAAATCTATGGAGCGGGCAGTTCTAGAGTTGCTCCACCATCCCAGGTTCTTCCGTGTTTCTCCTGAGTTTGTTGATTATTTCTGAAAAGCCGATAAACAGCAGAATCGTTCCAATTATGCCGAGGAACACAGTAAGCACCGCACCAACTTTCACCACAGTACTGTCGAAACGGCTTCCCACCCTGAAGATTCCGATAAGTGCCATTATGATGCCCACAAGCAGTATTATGGCGGCGGCAAGAATCAGGAAAGCAAGCCCCAGAAGCGCACCCAATTCCGACTGAACCAGGGTGGAGGTGGCTGTGGTGTTGCCCAGATTGACATTCGGAAGCACGGTTGCCAGCAATCCAAGGGTGCCAAGAACCACAAGCACCATTCCAACCATCTCAAGAATGGTGCCAGTCCTGCCAGTGGAAAACTGGGGGTCAAGCACTTTCAGGGAGGTGAATCCCCTGTATAGCATGAAAAATCCTATTATGGTGAGAACAGCAGATACAGTGAGGGCTATTTCCGAATAGGCAATCAGCCCACTTACGCTGCTCGTGTTCAGGGTCACGCCACCAAAGGCAGCTCCAAGGGGGCCGACAAGATAGCCATATGAGAATGACCTCAGAAACACATAATTGATTATTATTCCCACCACAAGCGACACAAACCCGATGATTGTATAATATCTCAGGTAAATGAGGGCCTGAAGGTATTTCCTGTTGTTCTCAGGG
The DNA here is from genome assembly GCA_046703545.1 of Thermoplasmataceae archaeon. GTDB lineage: Archaea > Thermoplasmatota > Thermoplasmata > Thermoplasmatales > Thermoplasmataceae > JAJZOM01. Next base: position 53,868 of record JBJKSX010000017.1, read on the forward strand.
GTTTCGGGGGGAATATTCCCGGATTCAGCCAGAGGCGCCATGCAGGATGCGCAATTCTGGGCATCATCATCATTTTTGTAACCACATTTAGGGCAATATTTTGCCATAGAAATCCAAAACATAAAGGTATTAAAATTTAATGTAAATTTTATAAATAATAGGTACAGTTTATTCTGAACCGGCTCTGATTGCCCTGGAAAAGACAAAACGGTTCCCATTGTGAACACCTTTTTCGATCCAGCCCCTGCGAAAAAAATTCCGTTGGATAAGATTTTCAAATGGAGCCAATTGGTCTCAAAAATAAATTCTGAAATGTCAGGAAGGTAAGTCAGGCCGTTGGAGGGATTTGAATCCCCGATCTTCTGAATACAAGTATCACCTGTATCCTGAGCAATTAGCTGGAAGGTCTTTATCCTCGATCTCCACTACATATCGCCAGCAATCGGGTCGGGACCCATCAATATCCGTAAAATCATATTCCACTGCAAGGTCATGACTTGAGAGGACTTTGCCACTCCAACGCTTTGCGCCATTATCAGAGGCCAGGGCAACAACGCCATTGGCGACAAAAAATGGAGTCTCTGAAATACAGAAGTGAGGTCGGTTGGCAAGAGCATCTCTCCAGTTATCTTCAGTTACACCAAACCCTTCCAGCATTTGCTCAGAACGCATCCATCCTGGAGTAACCCCCACTACTGCCACTGGATCATTCTCAAGTTCTGCTGCAAGGCCTATTGTGATCCTCTCAACGTTTGCCTTGACTAAATCATAATAGAAGCCCACGTTTCTCCGAAAAGCTTTGTTGTACTCAGAGGTGCCATCTGTCATTTCCACAAT